>NZ_JBHYVM010000009.1:0-45569 GCF_042750105.1 Streptomyces sp. NPDC059443
TGCACACGCACTTAGAGCGGGACAGTCATGTCGGAATAAGACCGACCGTCCACTGCGTCCTCGCTGTGTAATTGCCTGCAAGCATCACAGCCGAAACTGCGACCTCACAGGTCTTTTTCAAAGGAACCTCATCCACCGAAGTGAACGGGGTATCAACTTTTGGCGTTGATTTTTGGCACGCTGTTGAGTTCTCAAGGAACGGACGCTTCCTTTGTACTCACCCTCGCGGGCTTTCCTCCGGGCGCTTCCTTCGTTCTTGTGTCTCCGACTCTATCAGACTCTTTCGTGTCCGATTCCCAGTCAGCGGGTTTCGCTTTCCAGTTCTTCGCTTTCGCGTTTCCCTTTCCGGCGATTCCAACTCTACCAGATCATTTCCGCGCCGCTATCGCGACTGGATTTGAATTGGACGGCCATTGGAGAGCCATTCCCTTTCGGGCGAGCCAGAGTTTATCAGGTTTCCCTGGTCCGGATTCCCACCCGCCCGCGTCGACATGGCCGGACACACGTGTGTGCCGGGGTGTCGTGCGGGGTGGAGACGTAAACGTACTGGAGCGGGGCCCCCGGATGCAAATCCGGTTGCCCCGCTCCAGTGACGTCGCTACGGCGAGGGTCAGACCTCGACGACGACCGGGAGGATCATCGGGCGGCGGCGGTAGCCGTCCGAGACCCACTTGCCCATCGTGCGGCGGATGAGCTGCTGGATCTGGTGCGGCTCGGCGACGCCGTCGGCCGCGGCGCGGGCGATGGCTTCCTCGATCTTCGGCAGGACCGCGTTGAAGGCGGAGTCCTCGATGCCGGAGCCGCGGGCCTGGATGTTCGGGCCGCTGACGACCTTGCCCGTGGTGCTGTCGACCACGACGTAGACCGAGATGATGCCCTCGTCGCCGAGGATCCTGCGGTCCTTGAGCGAGGCTTCGGTGACGTCGCCGACCGAGAGGCCGTCCACGTAGACGTAGCCGGCCTGGACCTTGCCGGAGATCCGCGCCTTGCCGTCGATGAGGTCGACGACGACGCCGTCCTCGGCGATGACGATGCGGTCCTTCGGTACGCCCGTCAGGGCGCCGAGCTCGGCGTTGGCGCGCAGGTGGCGCCATTCGCCGTGGACCGGCATGAGGTTCCGCGGCTTGCAGATGTTGTAGAAGTACAGCAGCTCGCCGGCGGAGGCGTGGCCGGAGACGTGCACCTTGGCGTTGCCCTTGTGCACGACGTTGGCGCCCCAGCGGGTCAGGCCGTTGATCACGCGGTAGACCGCGTTCTCGTTGCCCGGGATGAGGGACGACGCCAGGATGACCGTGTCGCCGGGGACGATCCGGATCTGGTGGTCGCGGTTCGCCATGCGGGACAGGGCCGCCATCGGCTCGCCCTGGGAACCCGTGCAGACCAGGACGACCTCGTGGGGCGGCAGGTCGTCGAGGGTCTTGACGTCCACGACGAGGCCGGCCGGGACCTTCAGGTAGCCCAGGTCACGGGCGATGCCCATGTTGCGGACCATCGAGCGGCCGACGAAGGCGACCCTGCGGCCGTACTCGTGGGCGGCGTCGAGGATCTGCTGGATCCGGTGCACGTGGCTGGCGAAGCTCGCCACGATGATCCGGTTGTTGGCGTTGGCGAAAACCGTGCGCAGGACGTTGGAGATCTCGCGCTCGGGCGGGACGAAGCCCGGGACCTCGGCGTTCGTGGAGTCCGAGAGGAGGAGGTCGATGCCCTCTTCGCTCAGGCGCGCGAAGGCGTGGAGGTCGGTGAGGCGGTTGTCCAGCGGCAGCTGGTCCATCTTGAAGTCGCCGGTGCAGACGACCATGCCCGCGCCGGTGCGGATGGCCACGGCCAGCGCGTCCGGGATGGAGTGGTTGACCGCGATGAACTCGCAGTCGAAGGGGCCCAGGTTCTCGCGCTCGCCCTCCTTCACCTCAAGGGTGTAGGGGCGGATGCGGTGCTCCTGGAGCTTCGCCTCGATGAGGGCCAGCGTCAGCTTGGAGCCGATCAGCGGGATGTCCGGCTTCTCCCGGAGGAGGTAGGGGACGGCGCCGATGTGGTCCTCGTGGCCGTGCGTGAGGACGATGCCCTCGATGTCGTCGAGGCGATCCCGGATGGACGAGAAGTCCGGCAGGATCAGGTCGATGCCCGGCTGCTCCTCTTCGGGGAAGAGGACGCCGCAGTCGACGATCAGCAGACGGCCGTCGAACTCGAAGACGGTCATGTTGCGGCCGATCTCACCGAGACCACCCAGAGGGGTGACCCGGAGGCCGCCCTTGGGGAGCTTCGGCGGCGGACCGAGTTCAGGATGCGGATGGCTCAAAAGGTTCTCCTTCACCACGCCCGCCACGTACCCCTCAGGGACGTGGCGAGCGTGTCATTCGTGCACTTGCTGTTGTCTTGTGTGGTGCCGCTTATTCAGTTGTGAAGTCTGATGTCAGAGCTGTACCCCGCCGGCGGCAAGATCGATCTTGAGCTGCGCCGTCTCTTCGGCGGTCAGCTCGACCAGCGGGAGCCTCAGCGGGCCCGCGGGCAGACCTTGCAGGTTCAGCGCGCCCTTGGTGGTGATCACACCCTGGGTGCGGAACATGCCGGTGAAAACGGGGAGCAGCTTCTGGTGGATCTCGGTGGCCTTCTGGACGTCGCCGCCCAGGTACGCCTCGAGCATCGTGCGGAGCTCGGGGCTGACCACGTGGCCGACCACGGAGACGAAGCCGACCGCGCCGACCGACAGGAGCGGCAGGTTCAGCATGTCGTCGCCCGAGTACCAGGCCAGGCCGCTCTGGGCGATGGCCCAGCTGGCGCGGCCGAGGTCGCCCTTGGCGTCCTTGTTGGCCACGATACGGGGATGCTCGGCCAGCCGGACCAGGGTCTCGGTGTTGATCGGGACACCGCTGCGGCCGGGGATGTCGTAGAGCATGACCGGCAGCTCGGTGGCGTCGGCGATCGCGGTGAAGTGCCGGAAGAGGCCCTCCTGCGGCGGCTTGCTGTAGTACGGGGTGACCGCGAGCAGGCCGTGTGCGCCGGTGCGCTCGGCCTGGCGGGCGAGCTCGAGCGTGTGGCGGGTGTCGTTCGTGCCGATGCCGGCGACCACGTGGGCCCGGTCACCGACCGCTTCGAGTACGGCTCGTACGAGGTCGTTTTTCTCCGCGTCGGTGGTGGTCGGAGACTCACCGGTGGTGCCGTTGATGATCAGGCCGTCGTTGCCTGCGTCCACCAAGTGGACGGCGAGACGCTGCGCGCCGTCGAGGTCAAGTGCGCCATCCGCCGTAAACGGCGTGATCATGGCGGTGAGGACCCGCCCGAAGGGGGTCTGCGGAGTCGAGATCGGAGCCATGGGTAACACGCTACTCGCTGCCACGCTCGCGGTGTCCCCTCGGGGGACGTGATGAGGGTGTTGGAGCCCGGCACTGCCTGCTCGGGGGTTCAAGCAGTGCCGGGTCCGTTTGATCAGCCTAGATGAACTTTACCAAACGCCGCAATACGGACACTTCGGACTTGATCCGCACATCTGTACGGACGGGGCCCGATCCGGCCTTACGGGGCAACGCGGCCGTTGGCGTTGAAGGCCGCGTACGTGAGCGGCATGAGGGCCGCCCAGTGCTGCTCCATCTTCTCGCCGACCATCTCGATCTCCCGCTGCGGGAAGGACGGGACCGCCGCCAGCTCGTGCTGGGTGCGCAGGCCGAGGAAGTGCATGAGCGAGCGCGCGTTGCAGGTGGCGTACATCGAGGAGAAGAGGCCGACCGGCAGGACCGCACGGGCGACCTCGCGGGCCACGCCCGCCGCCAGCATCTCCTGGTAGGCCTCGTAGGCCTGGACGTACGAGTCCTCCATGACCCGGCCCGTCAGCTCCTGCTGGGCCTGGGTGCCTTCGACGAAGACGTACTTGCCGGGACGGCCCTCCTGGACCAGCTTGCGCTCGGCGTCGGGAACGTAGAAGACCGGCTCCAGCTCCCTGTAGCGGCCCGATTCCTCGTTGTAGGACCAGCCCACGCGGTGCCGCATGAACTCGCGGAACACGAAGATCGGGGCGCTGATGAAGAAGGTCATCGAGTTGTGCTCGAAGGGGCTGCCGTGGCGGTCCCGCATCAGGTAGTTGATGAGGCCCTTGGAGCGCTCCGGGTCCTTCTGCAGCTCTTCCAGGGACTGCTCGCCCGCCGTGGAGACGCGGGCCGCCCACAGCACGTCGGAGTCGGCGGCGGAGTGCTTCACCAGCTCCACCGTCACATCGCTGCGGTAGCTGGGTTTCAGATCTGAAGCGGCGGTCTCGCTCACCGGGGGTCCTTCCGAACGGGTCTCACTTGGGGCCGCGACCACTCTACGGCGGTCCGCCGGACGTTCCGCGCAGAGCCGGGCGGCCCGGAGCTGCGGCTGCCCGATCTGACGCAGTGCCATAAAATTTGGTTAATGTCCCGAAATCCGGCACCGATCGGGGCTCTTGTGCGTCCTACGTAGGAGAACGCGCAAGCCATCCCCATCGTGAGGAGACCGCCCCATGTTCCGCCGGCGCGAACCCGTCCCGTTCGCCTTCGTCGCCGAGGCCGACCGATTCCGCAGCAACGTCACTCCGCCGCCGCGCGAGAGTCTGAGCAAGACCCAGCTCGCCGCTCGTAGTCTGGTCGGACTGACCGTGGTGGCAGGGCTCGTCGGTGCGCTGCTCTTCGGCATGCCCGCACTCCAGCCGGTCACCCCGGCGAAGTCGCAGCAGTCGGAGGCGGCCGAGGGGCGGTAGCCTCACGGGCACAGCCCAACCGAACGTGCATGTGAGTGAGGTCCTGCCGTGCCCCTGCCCTTCCTGACGGCCGACGGCGCATTCGACGCGCACGACAGCGGGGAGACGCTCCCCTACGAGGACCCCGACCGCTGGCACCGCCCCTACCGCCCGGGGCCCTGGCGGGTGGCCATCGCCGCGCTGCTGCTCCTGCTGGGATCGTTCATGCTGCTCGCCACGGTGATCATCGCCGCCGCGGGCACCTGGGGCGGCACCCTGGGCGCCCTGCTCGCCTCGCTCGCCGTGATCGGCTCCGCCCTGCGGCTGCTGCGCACGGGGGTCTGGGTCAGCCCCAAGGGGCTGCGCCGGGTGGGGTTCTTCGCGACCCGCTCGGTGCCGTGGAGCCAGGTCGGCGAAGTGCGCACGGTGCAGCAGCCCGTGCGGTGGCTGGGACTGCCGAGGACCGTCCAGGGCCAGGCCCTGACGGCGGCCCCGCGCGGTGGCGCGCCGCTGCCGGTGCTGCTTACCGACCACAGCGCCGACTTCCTGTCGCGCACCGAGGCCTTCGACCGGGCCGCCGGCTCGGTCGAGGCCTGGGCCGAGGAGTACCGAACGGCCGTACCCGCCTGAGCGGCGCCGGCCCGCGCGGCAGTGCCCGTACACAGGACTGTGCCCGTACAGGATTCGTTCCCGTACGGGCACAGTCGTGTTTTCACGGGCACCGCCCTATGAGCGCTGCCGTCCGTCGTGCAGGGCGATGGCCCGCTGCATGGCCTGGCGGGCCCGCGGGGTGTCGCGGGCGTCGCGGTAGGCCACGGCGAGGCGGAACCAGTTGCGCCAGTCCCCCGGCGCGTCCTCGGTCTCGGCCCTGCGGCGGGCGAAGACCTCGTCGGCCGAGTCCCGCTTGATCCGGCCGTACGTGTCCCGTTCCAGCTCGTCCACGGGGAGTCCGCCCTCGGCCTCCAGCTCGGTCGCGAGCCGGTTGGCCTTGGTGACGAACTGGGTGTTCTTCCAGAGGAACCAGACGCCGATGACCGGCAGGATCAGCACCGCCAGCCCGAAGGTGACGGTGAGCCAGGTCCCGTGCCGGATCAGCATCAGGCCCCGGCTGCCGGCCAGGACGAAGTACACGACCAGGACGGCGGCCGTGATGAAGTAAGCGATCTTCGCGCGCATGGTTCCGCTGTCTGCTCTGCTCGTCAGCCGAGTTCGAGGAAGTTTTCCAGGCCGAACGTGAGGCCCGGGGTCTGCGTCACGCGGCGCGCGCCGAGCAGGATGCCCGGCATGAAGCTGCTGTGGTGCAGGGAGTCGTGACGGATGGTCAGGGTCTCGCCCTCGCCGCCCAGGAGGACCTCCTGGTGGGCCAGCAGGCCCCGGAGCCGGATCGCGTGCACCGGGACGCCGTCGACGTCCGCGCCGCGCGCGCCGTCGAGGGCGGTGGCGGTGGCGTCGGGCTGCGCGCCGAGGCCGGCCTCGGCGCGGGCGGCCGCGATGAGCTGCGCCGTACGGGTCGCCGTGCCGGAGGGGGCGTCGACCTTGTTCGGGTGGTGCAGCTCGACGACCTCGACGGATTCGAAGTACCGGGCGGCCTGGGCGGCGAACTTCATCGTGAGGACGGCGCCGATGGAGAAGTTCGGTGCGATGAGCACACCGGTCGTCGGCGAACCGGCGAGCCAGGTGTTCAGCTGGGCGAGGCGGTCCTCGGTCCAGCCGGTGGTGCCGACCACTCCGTGGATGCCGTGGCGGATGAGGAAGTCGAGGTTCCCCATCACCGAGGCGGGGGTGGTCAGCTCGACGGCGACCTGGGCGCCGGCCTCGGCCAGCGTCTCCAGTTTGTCCCCGCGGCCGAGGGCGGCCACCAGCTCCATGTCTTCGGCGGCCTCGACGGCCTTGACCGCTTCGGAACCGATGCGCCCCTGGGCGCCGAGGACTGCCACGCGCAGCTTGCTCATGATTACTACGTCCCTCGATGAAATGCGGACTCGCGTCCTGATGGAACTCTGCCGGTGGAACTAGGCGACGGCCTCGTCGAGACGGGCCGCCTGCTTCTCCTTCAGCGGGCCGATCACCGCGAGCGACGGACGCTGGGCCAGTACGTCCCGGGCGACCGACCGCACGTCGTCCGGGGTGACCGCCGCGATCCGGGCCAGCATGTCGTCGACCGACATCTGGTCGCCCCAGCACAGCTCGCTCTTGCCGATGCGGTTCATGATCGCACCGGTGTCCTCCAGGCCGAGGACGGTGGAGCCGGACAGCTGGCCGATGGCCCGCCGGATCTCCTCGTCGGTGAGCCCGTCGGCGGCGACCTTGTCGAGCTCGTCCCGGCAGATCCGCAGTACGTCGTGGACCTGGCTGGGGCGGCAGCCCGCGTAGACGCCGAAGAGGCCGGTGTCGGCGAAGCCCGAGGTGTACGAGTACACGCTGTAGGCCAGGCCGCGCTTCTCGCGGACCTCCTGGAAGAGGCGGGAGGACATGCCTCCGCCGAGTGCGGTGTTCAGCACGCCCAGCGCCCAGCGGCGCTCGTCGGTGCGGGCCAGGCCCGGCATGCCGAGGACCACGTGGGCCTGCTCCGTCTTGCGGTTGACCAGCTCGACGCGGCCGGAGGTGCGGATCCGCTTGGTGCCGGAGCGCGGGCCGATCGGCTCGGCGTCGGTCCGGGTCAGGGATCCGGCCTTCTCGAAGGCCGCGCGGACCTGCCGTACGACCTTGTTGTGGTCCACGTTGCCCGCGGCGGCCACGACCAGGTGGGTGGGGTCGTAGTGCTTCTTGTAGAAGCGGCGGATCCGGTCGGCCGTGAGCGCGTTGATCGTGTCGACGCTGCCGAGGACGGGGCGCCCGAGCGGGGTGTCCCCGTACATCGTCTGGGCGAACAGGTCGTGGACCATGTCGCCCGGGTCGTCCTCGGTCATCGCGATCTCTTCGAGGATGACGCCGCGCTCGGCGTCGACATCGGATTCGAGGATCAGCGAGCCGGTGAGCATGTCGCACACGATGTCGATGGCCAGCGGCAGGTCTGTGTCGAGCACCCGCGCGTAATAGCAGGTGTACTCCTTCGCCGTGAAGGCGTTCATCTCGCCGCCGACCGCGTCGATCGCGGAGGAGATGTCGAGGGCGCTGCGCTTCTCGGTGCCCTTGAAGAGGAGGTGCTCCAGGTAGTGCGTGGCGCCGTTCAGCGAAGGCGTCTCGTCCCGGGAGCCGACGTGGGCCCAGATGCCGAAGGTGGCGGACCGGACGGACGGCAGGGTTTCCGTGACGACGCGCAGTCCGCCGGGGAGGACGGTGCGCCGGACGGTGCCGATGCCGTTGGTGCCCTTGAGCACTGTTTGGGTACGGGCGACGGCCCGCCCCTCGGAGGAGGGGCGGGCCGTCACACGGGAACTACGCGACGTCACTTGTCGGAGTCGTCCTTGTCGGCGTCGTCGCCGGCGGCTTCGCCGTCGATCACGGGGACCAGGGAGAGCTTGCCGCGGGAGTCGATCTCGGCGATCTCGACCTGCACCTTGGTGCCGACCGCGAGCACGTCCTCGACGTTCTCCACGCGCTTGCCACCGGCGAGCTTGCGGATCTGCGAGATGTGCAGCAGGCCGTCCTTGCCGGGCATGAGGGAGACGAAGGCACCGAAGGTGGTGGTCTTGACGACCGTACCCAGGTAGCGCTCGCCGACCTCCGGCATGGTCGGGTTGGCGATCTGGTTGATCGTGGCGCGGGCGGCCTCGGCGGCCGGGCCGTCGGAGGCACCGATGTAGATGGTGCCGTCGTCCTCGATCGTGATCTCGGCGCCGGTGTCCTCCTGGATCTGGTTGATCATCTTGCCCTTGGGGCCGATGACCTCACCGATCTTGTCCACCGGGATCTTGACGGTGATGATCCGGGGGGCGAAGGGGGACATCTCGTCCGGCGTGTCGATCGCTTCCATCATCACGTCGAGGATGTGGAGGCGGGCGTCGCGGGCCTGCTTGAGGGCGGCGGCCAGAACGGAGGCCGGGATGCCGTCGAGCTTGGTGTCCAGCTGGAGCGCGGTGACGAACTCCTTGGTGCCGGCGACCTTGAAGTCCATGTCGCCGAAGGCGTCCTCCGCACCGAGGATGTCGGTGAGGGCGACGTAGTGGGTCTTGCCGTCGATCTCCTGGGAGATCAGACCCATGGCGATGCCGGCGACGGGGGCCTTGAGGGGCACACCGGCGTTCAGCAGCGACATGGTGGAGGCGCAGACCGAGCCCATGGACGTCGAGCCGTTGGAGCCGAGAGCCTCGGACACCTGGCGGATCGCGTAGGGGAACTCCTCGCGCGTCGGCAGGACCGGCACGATCGCGCGCTCGGCGAGCGCGCCGTGGCCGATCTCGCGGCGCTTCGGCGAACCGACGCGGCCGGTCTCGCCGACCGAGTACGGCGGGAAGTTGTAGTTGTGCATGTAGCGCTTGCGGGTCACCGGGGAGAGGGTGTCCAGCTGCTGCTCCATGCGGAGCATGTTCAGGGTGGTGACGCCCAGGATCTGGGTCTCGCCACGCTCGAACAGCGCCGAACCGTGCACGCGCGGGATGGCCTCGACCTCGGCGGCGAGGGTACGGATGTCCGTGATCCCGCGGCCGTCGATGCGGACCTTGTCCTTGATGACGCGCTCGCGGACCAGGGCCTTGGTCAGGCTGCGGTACGCGGCGGAGATCTCCTTCTCGCGGCCTTCGAAGGCCGGGAGGAGCTTCTCGGCGGCGATCTCCTTGACGCGGTCCAGCTCGGCCTCGCGGTCCTGCTTGCCCGCGATGGTCAGCGCCTGGGAGAGCTCGCCCTTGACGGCGGCCGCGAGGGCCTCGTACACGTCGTCCTGGTAGTCCAGGAAGACCGGGAACTCGCCCTCGGGCTTGGCGGCCTTGGCGGCCAGGTCGGCCTGGGCCTTGCACAGGGCCTTGATGAACGGCTTCGCGGCTTCGAGGCCCGCGGCCACGACCTCTTCGGTCGGCGCCTCGGCGCCGCCCTTGACGAGGGCGATGGTCTTCTCAGTGGCCTCGGCCTCGACCATCATGATCGCGACGTCGCCGTCTTCGAGCGCACGGCCCGCGACGACCATGTCGAAGACGGCGTCCTCGAGCTCGGTGTGCGTCGGGAAGGCGACCCACTGGCCGCGGATCAGCGCGACGCGGACGCCGCCGATCGGGCCGGAGAAGGGCAGGCCGGCCAGCTGGGTGGACGCGGACGCGGCGTTGATCGCGATGACGTCGTACAGGTGGTCCGGGTTGAGCGCCATGATCGTGGCGACGACCTGGATCTCGTTGCGCAGGCCCTTCTTGAAGGACGGGCGCAGCGGGCGGTCGATCAGGCGGCAGGTGAGGATCGCGTCCTCGGAGGGGCGGCCCTCGCGGCGGAAGAAGGAGCCGGGGATCTTGCCGGCCGCGTACTGCCGCTCCTCGACGTCCACCGTCAGGGGGAAGAAGTCGAGCTGGTCCTTGGGCTTCTTCGACGCGGTGGTGGCGGAAAGCACCATCGTGTCGTCGTCCAGGTAGGCAACGGCGGAGCCGGCGGCCTGGCGGGCCAGACGGCCCGTCTCGAAGCGGATGGTGCGGGTGCCGAAGGAACCGTTGTCAATGACGGCCTCGGCGTAGTGGGTCTCGTTCTCCACTAGCGTTTTCTCCATTTTCGTCGTCTCCGTCCGCCACCCGTGTGGTGGCCGACGGTTGCGGAGAAGCGCTCCTGGCGTGCGGGCCGGTCTTCGATCGAAGCATCCGGGCTCAAGCCCCTGGGGCTTTCCGGATGCCACTACCGAGGACCGGCGGCGTAGGGAGGGCGCTCCTCCTCTTCAGTTGTGCGCGTCTGGGGACGTCACGCTTTCCAGACTACAAAGCGTCCGTCCGCGGCGCGCACGTACAGCAAAGGGAGCGGCCCCCTCAGCGCGGGTGCCGCTCCCTCCACAGCGTTCTTACTTGGCGCCGGCCGCACCGCGGCGGATGCCGAGGCGCTCGACCAGAACGCGGAAGCGCTGGATGTCCTTCTTGGCCAGGTACTGCAGCAGGCGGCGACGCTGGCCGACCAGGATCAGCAGACCACGACGGGAGTGGTGGTCGTGCTTGTGGGACTTCAGGTGCTCGGTCAGGTCCGAGATGCGGCGGGACAGCATGGCGACCTGGACCTCGGGGGAGCCGGTGTCGCCCTCCTTGGCACCAAACTCTGCGATGAGCTGCTTCTTTACTGCGGCGTCGAGCGGCACGCGTACTCCTCGTAATAGGTCTTCGTTGCCACCGAGTGCCCCAGGTCGAATTCTCTGGGGATCTTCCGTGACTCGGGAGGCGGGGTCCGCTGAGCGCAGCCTCCAGAGGGATCCGGGGGCGCGTACACAAACGGCCGTCACACAGCGTACCAGGCTGCCGCTCCGCCCCGTCTCAGCTGGTGAGAGACCGGACCCGGGCGTAGACGTCGAGCACGGCCAGGGTCAGCGGGACCAGGCTGAGCAGGACCGCCGCCTCGGTGAGGTCGAGCAGCCGCCCCCAGAAGGGTGACAGACCCTTGCGGGGAATGACCAGCGCAATTCCGGCGAGGAGGGCCGCGCCGGCGGTCACGGCCGCGGAGAGCCAGATCGTACGGAGTTCCAGGCCGCTGTGGTCTCCGTACAGCGCGAGCGCCTTCAGCAGGGCCTGCGGCGGGTGCATCGCGAGGCCCAGGACGAGCAGGCCGATGGCGGCGAAGCCGGCCACGAGGGTGCAGGCGACCTGGGAGGTGTAGCGGAAGAGGCGGGCGCGCAGCAGCATGGCCAGCCCGGTGGTCAGGGCCAGGAGCCGGGCCCAGGTGTTGTCGGAGAAGCCGAGGACGGCGGCGGAGCCCACGGCGACCGCGGAGCAGCCGCCGACGAGGCCGAGGAGCATCTCGTGGCCCCGGCGGGCCTGGGCGGCGATGGCCTCGGCGTCGAGGGGGGCCCCGGAGTCGTGCTGGTCGGGGCCGGTGCGCTCACCGTGGGGCTCGGTCTCGTAGCGGTCCGGGGTCTCGTACTCGGCCACGGCGCTCTGCGGGGCCGCGTAGCCGATGGGGAGCCGGGCGAAGCGGGCGGAGAGGCCGGGGAGGAAGGCGACGAGGCCGACGGCCACGGGGGCGCAGACGGCCGCGGCGGAGGTCGCGCCGGCGTCGGCGGTGATGGCGGCGAAGGTGGCCAGGGTCCCGGTGGCGGCGAGGAAGGTGGCCGCGACGAAGGGGGCGTCGCCGTCGGGGGTGAGCGCGACGAGGGCGACGGAGGCGACGAGCACGCACACGCAGCCGAGGAGGAACTGGAGCCGGCCGGGTCCCTGGCCGGCGGCGGGGGCGATGATGCCGACCCCGGCGATCAGCAGGTGGGGGACGGCCGCGAGGCCCAGCGCGACGGCGGAGCCGCGGTCCCGGTAGACCCGGGCCCGGACTCCGGCGGCCGCGGTCAGGAGCACGCCGACGGAGCCGGCGATGATGCCGGGCAGCCCGTGCATGTCGTGGCGGGCCGGCTCGGCGTACCAGAGGACGAAGCCGAGGAGCACGAAGAGCAGGGCGGCGCCGGCCAGGCCCGCGCCGCGCAGCATGTCGTCGCTCCAGCGGTGGCGATCGCGGACCACGGCGGAGGCGACGGCGTCGGAGACGTCGTCGAAGACGGCGGGCGGCAGGGACTCGGCGAAGGGGCGCAGGCTGAGCACCTCACCGTCGAGGACCTGCTGGGCCGCGAGGGTGCGGGCGCCGTCGAGGACGGTGCCGGAGCGCAGGACCAGGTGGAAGCCGGTGGGGGCGCCGACGGGCTGGGTCTGGCCGGTGAGGCGCAGCAGCTCGGGGTAGATGTCGGCGACGGCGATGTCCTCGGGGAGGGCTACGTCGATGCGGCTGTCGGGGGCCACGACGGTGACCCTGCGGAAGCCGGTCGCCTCGGCGGTGTTCACCTGGTGTCCCCCGGTTGCTGTGTGCGTCGGTGTCTGGTGGTGCCTGCTGCTGGTGCCTGCCGGTGTTGCATCGGCGTGGCGTTGCGTCGGCGTGCACCGGTGCGCGGCCGATTCGCGGATGCGCATGCTGCGCGCGCCACCCTACCGGGAGTGCGGATGACTGTCGGCAAGTAGGATCACCTCTCTGCGGAGGAGACCCCCTTCGCGCCCGGGACTTGAGGGCGCCGGTTGCGACGTCCCGTCTGTTTTCAAGGGATTGATGCTCCGGTGAGCCAGATCGTCGTCAAACGTCCGCCCCGGTCCCTGCCGCCCGAAGTTCCTTCGGACGAACTGCGGCTGGAGTCTCCGCCGGAGCTTCCGCGGGGGCAGCAGGAGGGCGTGCTGATGCAGCTCCTCCCGATGCTCGGGATGGGCTCGTCCGCCGTCTTCTTCTTCATGCCGGGCGCCGCTCCCGTGATGCGCATCATGGGCGTGCTGATGATGGTGTCGACGGTGGGCATGCTCGTCGCCCAGCTGGTGCGCCACCGGCGCGGTACGCAAGGGCAAATGGCCGATACGCGGCGGGACTACCTCAAATACCTGGCGCAGACCCGTCGTCAGGTCCGCAGGACCGCGCGGGCGCAGCGCGACGCGCAGTTGTATCTGCACCCGTCGCCCGAGCAGTTGTGGTCGGTGGTGGCCGAGGGTTCGCGCTTGTGGGAGCGGCGGGTCGGCGACGCGGACTTCGGGCAGGTGCGGCTGGGGCTGGGCGCGCAGCGCCTCGCGACCCCGCTGGTGGCGCCGGACACGGCTCCGGTGGACGAGCTGGAGCCGCTGACGGCGGGCGCGATGCAGCGTTTCCTGAAGGTGCACTCCTCGCTGGACGGGCTGCCGGTGGCGGTGTCGCTGCGGGCCTTCTACCACGTGACGGTGTCCGGGGAGCCGGAGTCGGCGCGGGGTACCGCGCGGGCGCTGGTGGCGCAGCTGGCGACGCTGCACTCCCCCGAGGACCTGGTGGTGGCGGTGGTGGCCGCGCCGGGCTCGGTTCCGGAGTGGGACTGGGTGAAGTGGCTGCCGCACACCCAGCTGCCGGGCCAGATCGACGGGGCCGGTACGAAGCGGCTGTTCTGCGACGACCTGGTGGAGCTGGAGGGGCTGCTGGGCTCCCGGCTGGAGGGGCGGCCCCGGTTCAGCCGGGAGGCGTCCCCGGTGATGGACCAGCCCCACGTGATCCTCGTACTGGACTCCGGTTCCCGGGGCGGTCTGGTGCCGCCGGACTCGGTGTTCGCGGCGGCCGAGGGGTTGCAGGGCGTCACCGTGGTCGAGGTGGTGGCGGGCGATCTGGACGAGGCGCGCGGCGGCCTGTCGGTCGTGGTGCGGCCGGGCCGGCTGCGGCTGGAGTCGGGCGCGGGCGTGGCCTACGAGGGTGTGCCCGACGTCCTGTCGCTGCCGGCGGCCGAGGCGCTGGCCCGGCAGCTGGCGCCGCTGCGCACGGGCGGCGGGGACGACGACGAACCGCTGCTGGCCAATCTGGACTTCACGGACCTGCTGAACCTGGGCGACGCCGCGGCCGTGGACGTGGCCCGGACCTGGCGGCCGCGTTCGGCCGGTGAGCGGCTGCGCGTGCCGATCGGGGTCGGCGAGGACGGCTCCCCGGTGATGCTGGACCTGAAGGAGGCCGCGCAGGAGGGCATGGGCCCGCACGGGCTGTGCGTGGGCGCGACCGGTTCGGGCAAGTCGGAGCTGCTGCGCACCCTGGTGCTGGGGCTGGCGGTCACGCACACCTCGGAGACGCTGAACTTCGTACTGGCGGACTTCAAGGGTGGTGCGACCTTCACCGGGATGGGGCAGATGCCGCACGTCGCGGCGGTCATCACCAACCTGGCGGACGACCTCACGCTCGTGGACCGCATGGGCGATTCGATCCGCGGCGAACTGCAGCGCCGCCAGGAGCTGCTGCGCTCGGCGGGCAACTACGCGAACATCCACGACTACGAGAAGGCCCGTGCGGCCGGCGCCCCCCTGGAGCCGCTGGCCTCGCTGGTGCTGGTCATCGACGAGTTCTCCGAACTGCTGACGGCCAAGCCGGACTTCATCGACATGTTCATCCAGATCGGCCGCATCGGCCGGTCGCTGGGCGTGCACCTGCTGCTGGCCTCGCAGCGGCTGGAGGAGGGCAAGCTGCGCGGTCTGGACACGTACCTGTCGTACCGGATCGGTCTGCGGACCTTCTCGGCGGCGGAGTCGCGGACCGCGATCGGGGTGCCGGACGCCTATCACCTGCCGTCGGTGCCCGGTTCGGGCTATCTGAAGTTCGGTACGGACGAGATGACGCGCTTCAAGGCGGCGTACGTCTCGGGCACCTACCGGGTGGGCGGGCCCGACCTGTCGGTCGGGATGTTCCCGGTGGAGCGGCGCCCGGTGCTGTTCACGGCGGCTCCGGTGCCGGTGGTGTACGCGGCCCCGGACCCGGCGTACCTGACGGCGCGGGCGGAGGAGGCCGCGCGGGGCGGGCAGGACGACGCGCTGGCGGACACGGTGCTGGACGTGATCGTGGGACGGCTGGAGGGGCAGGGGGTGCCGGCGCACCAGGTGTGGCTGCCGCCGCTCGACCAGGCTCCGCCGCTGGACCAGCTGCTGCCGGCGCTGGCGCCTTCGGCGGAGCGCGGGCTGCACGCGGAGGGGTACACCAGGCCGGGCGGGCTCGTCGTACCGCTCGGGCTCATCGACAAGCCGTTCGAGCAGCGGCGCGAGGTGCTGTACCGGGACTTCTCGGGTGCGGCGGGCCACATGATGGTGGTGGGCGGTCCGCAGTCGGGCAAGTCCACGCTGATGCGGACGCTGATCACCTCGTTCGCGCTGACGCACACCCCGCGCGAGGTGCAGTTCTACGGGCTGGACTTCGGCGGTGGCGGCCTGTCCTCCGTCGCGGACCTGCCGCACGTGGGCGGGATCGCCTCCCGGCTGGACCCGGAGCGGGTGCGGCGCACGGTCGCCGAGGTCAGCGGCGTGCTGCGGCGGCGCGAGGAGTTCTTCCGTGCGAACGGCATCGACTCCATCGGCACCTACCGGCGCCGGCGGGCGGCGGGCGAGCTGCCCGGCGAGGCCTGGGGCGACGTCTTCCTGGTGATCGACGGCTGGGGCGGCTTCCGCAATGAGTACGAGGCCCTGGACCAGATCGTCACGGACATCGCGGCCCGGGGTCTGGGATACGGCATCCACGTCGTGATCACGGTCTCGCGGTACATGGAGGTCCGGGCCGCGCTGAAGGACCAGATGCTCAGCCGGCTGGAGCTGCGCCTCGGTGACGTCATGGACTCGGAGTTCGACCGCAAGGTCGCGGCGAACGTCCCGACGGGGATGCCGGGCCGCGGCCAGGTCGCGGAGAAGCTGCACTTCCTGAGCGCGCTGCCGCGGATCGACGGCTCGCACTCGGCGGAGGACCTCTCGGAGGCCACGGCCGCCTTCGTGGCGGCCGTCAAGCAGAACTGGGCGGGCCAGGCGGCCCCCGGCGTACGGCTGCTGCCGCGGCTGCTCCACGCCGACCAGCTGCCCAAGGGCGGGGAGTACCCGGAGCGCGGGATCGCGATCGGCATCGACGAGACCGAGCTGGAGCCGGTGTTCGTCGACTTCGAGACCGACCCGTTCCTGCTCGTGTTCGGCGAGAGCGAGTCGGGCAAGACGAACCTGCTGCGGCTCATCGCCCAGCGGATCTCTGAGCGCTACAGCCCGGACCGGGCCCGGCTCGTGGTCGGCGACTACCGGCGCAGCCTGCTCGGGGCACTGCCGGAGTCGCACATGCTGGAGTACGCGCCGATGGCGAGCTCCCTCCAGATGCACATGGAGGCGCTGGGCGGGGTGTTCGCCCGGCGCCAGCCCCCGCAGGACGTCACCCCGCAGCAGCTCCGCGACCGGAGCTGGTGGACGGGCCCGGACGTGTTCATCATCATCGACGACTTCGACCTGGTGGCCACGAGCCAGGGCAACCCGCTGGCCCCGCTGGTGGAGTTCCTGCCGTTCGCCCGGGACACGGGCGTCCGCTTCATCATCGCGCGCAGCTCGGCGGGCGCCTCGCGCGCGCTGTACGAGCCGTTCATGCAGCGGATCAAGGAGCTGGGCGCGCAGGGCGTGGTGCTGTCCGGAGATCCCTCCGAGGGCGACCTGGTCGGCAATGCCCGGCCGCGTCCGATGCCGCCGGGCCGGGCCTCGTTCGTCTCGCGCAAGCGCGGGACCTCGCTGGTCCAGCTCGGACGGACGCAGGGGATGTAGCTTCCGTCAAAGCCTCCCGCGCGCGGCGGACGGGCGCTGATAATCGGCAGGGACCGCACCACCGAAGGAGAGGCCGCACATGGGCACTCAGCAGGAGAAGGACGAGCTCTACGCGCTCGACATCAGCGGTGTCGAGTGGGAGGGCCCGCCCGGGACCGATCCGGACGAGGAGCGCGTCGAGATCGCCCGGCTGCCCGAGGGGGCGGTGGCGATGCGGTCCTCGCTGGACCGGGACACCGTGCTGCGCTACACCAAGGCCGAGTGGGACGCGTTCGTACTCGGCGCCAGGGACGGGGAGTTCGACCTCGACCGGGGTCCGCGCGAGTAACCCGTAGCACTCCCCGCGCACGAGGAAGGGGCGCGCCCGCAGTGGGCGCGCCCCTTCCTCGTGCCACGTACCGCGTGGCGTACCGCCGGGCTCAGTAGGCCTCGGTGAACAGGCGCGAGGCCTTCACGTCGGTGGCGCGGTAGTCGTTCTTGCCGCGCTCGATGAGGTCGGCGACCTGGCGCAGCGTGGCGCGCATGTGGTCGGCCTTGCCGTTGTACTTGCGCTGCAGCTCGATGTACTGCTGGTGCGCCTCGCCGTCCCAGGTGTCGGTGACGACCGTCAGGGCCGCACCCATCTCGTCGAGGTCCTTCTTGATGTTGTCCGAGACGATGCGGATGCGGTCCGCCATCACCTGGACGCTCTCGTACCGGACCTTGGTGTGCCCGTCGTTCGCAGTCATGTTCTTCTCCTTCGCACGGGGCGGGGCAGGTGGTTAGAGGAAACGGTCAGATTCCGTTGAGGGCCGAGGTGTTGCCACCGCCGCCGCTGGCGGCCTTGACCGCCTGGAACGCCGAGACCACGTCGTCGTCCTGCGCGTTGCTCAGGTTCTTGGTCTGCGAGACGGCGTTGTACAGGACGCCGAGCAGCCGGCGGATCTCGTCGTGGTCCTCGTTGACGACCGTCTGCGCGGAGGTGAACCCCGACGCACCCGTACCGGTCCAGCCGGCGCTGACGGTGGCGAGGATGTCGGCCAGCTCTCGGGACTGCCGGGTGACGCTGTCGCCCGTCTCCGAGATCTTGTTCATCGCTTGCTTGACCGGGTCATCAGCGAGTCCGAAATTATTGGTCATCCGAAGCTCCTCAATTCTCAATTCACCAGACAGAACCGGCGGATCGCACGGCGGAGCGGCAGCTCGGAGGTACGGTTTTCAGCCACGTACCCCCGGAGTCCCCCTCCGCTTCACGCCACATCCCCGATCACAGTCGTGAAGCCTGCGATCACTTTAGTCAGTTCACCGGCCCTACCCAACACCGCTCTTCGGGATCGGTAGCAGAACCGTGACTGTTCACTGCAAACGGCGCCTTCGGTTCCGGGCATCCCGGACCACCGTCGCCGCCCCCGCGATCACCGCGATGAACACGCCGCCGATTCCCAGAGCGTAGGTCCCGAGGCGCTCGTCGCGCTCCTGGGCCGTCTCGCTCGTCCGCATCGCGGCCGGTTCCGGGGCCGCCGCCGGGGGCGGACCCGCGTCCGGGACGGGCGCCTTGGGCGTCTCGTGGTCCTGGCTCAGCGCGCGGACCGGGTCGACCACGCCCCAGCCCACGTAGTCGTCGTGGCCGTTGACGGAGCGCTCGGCGGTGTTCTGGAGCTGCCAGATCACCTCCTGGGCCGACCACTGCGGGTGCTTGGCGCGCACCAGGGCCGCGACCCCGGCGACGTAGGGCGCGGAGAAACTGGTGCCGTTGTCCACGCACTGGCCGAAGCCGGGGACGGTGGAGACCATGTCCACGCCGGGGGCCGCGATCCCGATGAAGGAGCCGGGCTGGGAGAAGGCGGCCCGCTCGTTGTTGCGGTCCGAGGAGCCGACCGCCAGGACGCCGGGGAAGGCCGCCGGGTAGGTGGGGCGCTTCTGGCCGCTCAGGCCGTCGTTGCCCGCCGAGGCGATGACGACGACGTTCGCCTCGACCGCCTTCTTGATCTCCTGGCCGAGGGCGGAGTCCTGGCTGAGCGGTACGTCGGTGTCCTGCGAGATGTTGATGATCTGCGCACCCTTGCCCACCGCGTGCTTGACCGCCTCGGCGAGGGTCCCGGCGTTGCCGGCGCCCTGCCCGTCGTTCTGCCGGACCGGGATGATCGTGGCCTCGGGGGCGATGCCGACGAAGCCGGTACCGGGCTTCGCGCGGCCCGCGATCAGCCCGGCGACCTTGGTGCCGTGCCCGACGGTGTCGGTGGTGCCGTCGCCCTTGGGATCGAGGAAGTCCCGGCCTGCGCCGATGTCGAGGGCATCGCTGAGCTGCGGGTTCACCCGGTCGACCCCGGTGTCGATGACGGCGACGCGCACGCTCTTGCCGTCCTTGGTCCGGCCCTTGGTATCCGCCCAGAGCTCGTCGAGCAGCAGCCGCTGGAGCGCCCAGGGGCGGTCCTCGATCTGCTTCTTCATGGGGAAGGTGCACTCACCGGCGCCCGCCAGGCGCAGCGGGTACGGGGCCTCGCGCCCGCCCTCGTACGAGGACTGCGGCGGCGCGGCGGCCAGCGCGAGGGCGGCGGCCGCGAGCAGGGCGAGGGCGGCGGGCTTCGGTGCCCGCTTCGTGGCGCCGCCCATCAGGAGCCCTGCGGCTGGCGGGCGGCGTTGCTGTCGAGGCGCGGCCCCTTGGACAGGAACTCCGACCACGCGATGGGCACCGTCACCGGGACCACGCCCCCGTAGCCGAGCCGGGCCTGGGCCTGGCTGGGCGCGGGGCGGCCGTCGGAGGTGGTCTGCCCGGTCGTGCCGGGGGCGGCGGATGCGCTGGGTGACCCGCTCGGCCCGCTCGCTCCGGGCGAAGGCTGGGCGGCGTCGCTGTCGCCGTTGGCCTGGACCGCGTACCGCAGTCCGGTGTCGGTGACGAGGAAGAGGGCGCCGCCCGCGGTGGTCTGGCGGCCCTGCGCCTGGGTGTAGAGCAGGCCCGTGCCCGGGGTGACGTAGGCGCTCGTACCGCTGGCGGTGATGTCGACGGGGAAGCCGGTGCCCGCCCAGGTGCTCAGCGTCTGGTTGCCCTGGCCGTCGACCGAGCGCAGGACGCTGCACACCGTGTCGCGGGCGTCGTCGGCGCCGGTGGTGGAGGTGGCTCCGGCGGCGCGGACCTCGTTGATCCGGTCGGTCTTCTTCTGCGGCCACTTCGCGTCGCCCTTGAAGAAGACGGGATCCGGGTTGATGGACTGGAGGTCCACCTCGTGGGGCTTGCCGTGCATGGCGAGCCCCTCGGTCGCGGGCGAGGAGATCATCAGCCAGGCGACGAAGTCGGAGACGGGCACCACCTTGCCGGGCACCACCAGGTAGTGCTGCGTGCCGGAGCCGGTCACGGCCTTGAGCACCATGCCGACCTTGTCGTCCGCGCTGGACAGGCCCTTGACCCCGGCGGGGGTACCGGACTTGCCGCTGGGCAGCGGCGGGAAGGAGAGGTCGTCGCCGGAGTTGAGGGTGGCCAGCCACTCGTCGGTGACCGGCTGCGGGAGGGCGCTGCCTCCGACCAGGGCGTTGGTCATGGTGTTCGCGTCCGGGGTGCCCTCGGGGAACTTGTACTTCGTGCCCGCCGCGTCGACCAGGAACCGGGCCTTGCCCGGGCCGCTGCTCTGGACGTACAGCGCCTGGGTGTCGGAGAGCCGGCGTTCGTCGTCCATCAGCTTCGCCTCGCGGTCGGCGAGGACGAAGGTGGCGGTCTGCACGCCCCGGCCGTTGCCGCCCGGCTGCTGGCAGACCGCCCAGCGCTTGGCCTTGCCGGCTTCCTCGGGGGCGGGCAGCCGGTCGGGGGCGTAGGGGATGCCGATGATGGGGCCGCGCGGCAGCTTGCCCGCGTCCAGCACCTTGTCGTCGACCTGGACGACCTTGTTCTTGACCTTGCCGGGGTCGAGCAGCAGCCGGGCGGACGCGAGGTTCAGGACGGGGTGCAGCCGGACCTGGTCCTTGCCGTCGATCTTGGTCGTCAGGACGACGTACCGGGTCGTCGACTGCGTGCCGACGATCACCTGGGCTCCGGGGGTGTCCCAGCCCTTGGGGGCCGTCGGCTTGAACATGCCCCAGGCGCCGAAGGCCGCGAGGACGACCGCCGCCGTCACCACACCGGGCAGGACGGCGCGCAGCGGCCGCGGCGCGCCCTCTTCGGTGCCGGTGGCGGAAGGCTGAAGGAACGCGGCCACCGTGCGTCGCTTCGCAAAGGTGTACGCGTTGAGCTCGTCACGTCGTGATGCCATGGCCGCCTGCTTCTCCCCGCACGGCCCGGTCGGTGGATACGGTCTCCGGGCCTCGATTGTCCGACCGGCCACCTACTATGCCTCTTGACGGAGGGTAGGCAGGGGCCGGGTAGGCTGAGGCAGCCGCTCCACGCCTTCCGCACCGGGGGAAACAAGGGGTGTTGGGGCGGATTGGGGAGATTCCGGGGTCAAGCGGCCGGCTGTCGCGCATGACGCCCGGACTCAGGGGTCCGAGCCCTCGAAAGGGGAGGTGCGCGAGTGATGGCCACTGCTGTGAGGCCGCGGGCCGGGGCGCCCGCACCCGCGCGCGCCGGGGTGACTCCGTATCCGGAGTCCAGCCCGGGACGGTTCGGACCGTTCCGATTGCAACAACTCGTACTCCTCCAAGTCGCCGCGGCCGTACTGCTGGTGGCCTGGGTGGTGGAACCGCTGCTGCTGGTTCCCGCCGGTGTGCTCGCACTGGTCCTCGTGGTCCTCGCGGTCGTACGCAGGCACCGGCGCTCGCTGCCCGAGTGGATCGGCGGCGCCCTCGCCCTGCGCGCGCGCCGCCGACGGGCCGACGCCACCGCCGTGCCGGCGGGCACCGAGCCGGGGCTGGCCCCGCTCGTCGAGGCCGATCCGGCGCTGCGGACCCTCACGTTCAGCGAGCGCGAGCGGGAGCGCGGCCGGGACCGGCGGCCCGTCGGCATGGTCGGCGACGGCACCTTCCTGACCGCGGTCGTCCAGGTGGACATGGACTCCACCGCACTGCGGCCCGACCGGGCTGCGCGGCCGCTGCCGCTGGCCCTCGTACGGGACGTGCTCGAAGTGGACGGCATCCGGCTGGAGTCGGCGCAGCTGGTGCAGCACACGCAGCCCGCGCCGGCCCCGCACCTGCCGGCCCAGTCGATGGCCACGCGCAACTACGCGCCGCTCCAGGCCATGACGGGAAGCCCGGCGGTGCGGATCACGTGGATCGCGCTCAAGCTGGACCCGGAGCTGTGCCCCGAGGCGGTCACCGCACGCGGTGGCGGGCTGATCGGCGCGCAGCGGTGCCTGGTCCGGGCGGCGGACCAGCTGGCGAGCCGGCTGGCGGGCGCCGGATTCACGGCGACCGTGCTGACGGAGCAGGAGCTGACGGGCGCGCTGGCCACCTCCTCGTGCGCGAACCCGATGGCGATCACCCAGGCGGGCCGGTCGGCGGCCACGGGCCGGCGCACCGAGGAGACCGCGCGGACCTGGCGCTGCGACGACCGCCGCCACACCACCTACTGGATCAGCCGCTGGCCGCAACTGGGCGGCTCCGGCGCGGGACTTCCGCAGTTCGTGGCGCTGCTGACCTCGCTGCCGGCGCTGGCGACGAACTTCAGCCTGACGATGACCCCGGCCGCGCGGCACGAGGTGACGCTGACCGGGCACGTCCGGGTCACTGGGCGCAGCGACGAGGAACTGGTCACCGCCCGGCGCGGATTGGAACAGACGGCCCGGGGCGTGAAGGCCGGGCTGGTGCGGCTGGACCGGGAACAGGTGCCGGGGCTGCTGGCCTCGCTGCCGCTGGGAGGAGCACGATGAGGGGCTCTGGCGGATCTACGAGGCGCAGGGCGCGGGGCTCGGCGGAGCCTTCCGCCGAGCGCCGGGCCGAACGCCCGGCGCGGGCCTCGGCGGAGGTCGCGGCGCGGGTGTCGACCCGGGGCGGCTTCGGCCTGGTGGGCCCGCGCAGGGAGCGGCACGTGGTCGCCGCGGCGGACCTGGAGGCGCTGGCGCTGCCGGTCGGGGACGACGGGGTCGTCATCGGCGTGGACGCGCAGGGCCGGCCGGCGGTCCTCGGGATCAACCGGCCGGTGCCGTACGAGGTGACGCTGGTCGGCGGCCTGTGGACGGCGCAGGTCCTGGCGCTGCGGGCGGCGGCCACGGGCGCGCGGGTGGCGGTGGAGACCGGCCGCGGCCAGGTCTGGTCGGGCCTCGCCCAGGCGGCGGGCGGCGGTCAGCAGTGCGTGACCCTGCACGACGTGGGGCGGGTACCGCCCCAGGGCGCCTCGGCGGGCAGCCCGGTGCTGGTGATCCGCGACTGCGGGATGCGTCCGCCGCGCGGGCGGGTGGCGGCGGGCCCCTGGCAGTCCGTGCTGACCCTGCTCCCGTACCTGAGCCCGACGGCCCCGCGGCTGCTGCGGAACTCCTCCCTGGTGGGCGTCCAGCGGGTCTCCCCCGACGAGGCGGAGCAGATCGGCCGGCTGATGCGGCTGCCTTCCGGGGCGGTGGAATCGCTGCCGACGCTGGGCGACGGGGTGACGCTGTGGTGCAACGCGCTGGACCGGCAGTTCGTGATGACCCAGCCGACGGACACGGAGACGGGGCTGCTGGGTCCGGCGCGCCGGATCGACTGAGACCGTCTGATCCCGTCTGAGCCGTCTGCGGCCGTTGCCCTGGCCGGGTCGTGGGACGGGGCCGTGCTCCCCGGCTCCCCGGGCTGGGCTGAGATTCAGCCTCACGGGGGACGGTGCACCACGGGCGGGCCGTGAACAGGTGGAACGGCTCCGGCCCGGGTGGGGCGGTGCGTGGGGCGACCGCCCGGTGCGACTGCCGCCGGGCCGGCAGGATGGAAGCGGCCCACGTCCCGTGGTCTCCCTCGCGGAACGGGCCGACGGGGGCGGATACCGGCTGCGCGGCGCGATTAGGCTGAGCGTCGGCGTGGCGTGGTGGTAGGCGCCGGACCAGCGTTCGATAGACCAGGAGGACCAGTGAGCGGCGATCGGCACGAGAGGCACGGCGGGACGTGGGACGTCCCGACGGACGATCAGTCCGACGCGGAGTCCGAGCTGACGGGCGAGTTCACCATCGACTACACGCCGCCGGCCTGGTACACCCAGGGCGCCGCGGCTCCGGCCGCCACGGCGGTCCCGGGCCTGCCCGAGGGCAGCGGCTTCGAGCCCCACCGGCCGTCGGACCAGGCCGCTCCACCGACCATGCGCGTCGCTCCGCCGGCCCCCCGCACCCCGTCGGACCCCCCGGCGCCCCACCTGAACACCCCGCACCCCACCACCCCGGCCTACGCACCCGCACAGCCGGCGCCGACCCACTCGGCGCCGCCGTACGGAGCCCCGAGCACGGGCACCGCGGCCCCTGCTCCCGCCGCCCCTGCTCCGCACGCGGGCCAGACCCCGGCGACCGCAGCGCCCTACCAGGGCCAGGCCCAGGCCGACGCGATGCCGCACCCGGGCGCAGCCCAGGCCGACGCGGTGCCCCACCCCGGCGTGACCCCGGCGCACCCGGGCGCAGCCTCGGCCGACGCGGCCTCGCACCCGGTCCAGGCCCCGGCCGACGCGGTGCCGTACCCCGGCGCGACCCCGGCGCAACCGGGTGCAGCCCCGGCCGACGCGACACCCCTCGCGGGCCAGACCTCGGCGAACGCAGCGCCGTACCCGGGCTCAGCCCCCGCTGACGCGGCCTCCCACCCGGGCCAGACCCCGGCAGACGTGGCCTCCCACCCGGGCCAGACCCCGGCAGACGTGGCCTCCCACCCGGGCCAAGCCCCGGCCGACGCCGCACCCCACGCGGGCCAGGACTCGGCAAACGCAGCGCCCTACACGGGCACGACCCCGGCGAACGCAGCGCCGTACCCGGGTTCGCCCCCCGTCGACGCGGTGCCGTACCCGAACCAGGCCCCGGCCGACGCGACACCCCACGCGGGCCAGGCCCCGGCGAATGCAGCGTCCTACCCGAGCGCCGCCCCGGCCGACTCCGCCTCGTACCCGAGCCAGGCCCCGGCCGACTCGGTGCCGTACCTGGGCGCCACCCCTGCCGACGCCGCACCCCACGCGGGCCAGGCCCCGGCGAATGCGGCGCCGCACCCCGGCGCAGCCCCCGCCGACGCGGCCTCGGTCCCGGGCCAGGCCCCGGCCGACGCGGCGCCTTCCCACCAGGGCGGGTCCCTGCCCGATGCCACGGCTGCGGCCGGTCCGGCTCAGGGCGCACCCGTAGCTACGTACCCGGCGGCGGCGCCGCAGGGCGGTCCGGCCGACGCGGTCGGTCCGGCGTACCCGGGTGGCCCCTCGGCCGATTCCGCGGCCGGGGCCTTCCCCGGGCAGGCTCCGGTCGGGGCCGTGCCCGAAGCCGCCGCCCCGGCGACCGGCGCGCCCTGGCCCGTGCGGACGCCTACTCCCGCCCAGGGGACGGTCGTTCCGACCTCCTTGGCGGAGAACCCGTTCGGGGGATCCGCCCCGGTGCAGGACTCCCCCGCCGGGGTCCTCCCGGAGCCCCGGGACGCGGTGCCCGGCCCCGGACTGCCGACGCTGCCGCCGGAGTTCCCGGCCTCCACCGCGCCGCAGCCCGCCGGCTACGGGTTCCCGCCCGCCCCGCAGCAGACGCAGCCGCCGCAGGCACCGCAGGACGGCTACGGGTTCCCGCCCCCGGCTCCGCAGCAGCCCGCCGGGTACGGGTTCCCCCCGCCCGCGCAGCAGCCGCATGCCGTGCAGGCGCCTCAGGACGGCTACGGGTTCCCGCCCGCGCAGCCGCAGCCGTACGCCCCCCAGTCGCCCGAGGTGGCCCCGGCGCACGCGTACCAGCCCCAGCCCCAGCCCCAGCCCCAGCCGCCGGAGGCACCCGCACCCGCCCCGGCCCCGTACACCGACCCCCGCACCGGCGCCCAGTGGCCGCACGGCCCGCAGGGTCCCCAGCCGGGTCACGACCCCCGCTACACCGCCGCCCAGCCCGCCGGAGGCAACGGCGGCGCCCCGCTCGGCTACACCGCCGCCGTCGAGCTGTCCTCCGACCGCCTGCTCCGCGGCAAGCAGAAGCCGAAGAGCGGCAACAACGCGGCCGGCGGCGGCCTGTTCCGATTCGGCGGCAAGGCGGCCGAAGCCGAGCGGCGGCGCAAGCTGGAGCTGATCCGGACCCCGGTCACCTCCTGCTACCGCATCGCCGTCATCAGCCTCAAGGGCGGCGTCGGCAAGACCACGACCACCACCGCCCTCGGCGCCACCCTCGCCACCGAGCGCCAGGACAAGATCCTGGCCATCGACGCGAACCCCGACGCCGGAACCCTCGGCCGCCGCGTGCGCCGTGAGACCGGCGCCACGATCCGGGACCTGGTCCAGGCGATCCCGTACCTCAACTCGTACATGGACATCCGGCGGTACACCTCCCAGGCCCCCTCGGGCCTGGAGATCATCGCCAACGACGTCGACCCGGCCGTGTCCACGACCTTCAACGACGAGGACTACCGCCGCGTCATAGAGACGCTCGGCCGCCAGTACCCGATCATCCTCACCGACTCGGGCACCGGCCTCCTCTACTCCGCGATGCGCGGGGTCCTGGACCTGGCCGATCAGCTGATCATCATCTCCACCCCGTCCGTGGACGGGGCGAGCAGCGCCAGCACCACCCTGGACTGGCTCTCCGCGCACGGGTACGCGGATCTCGTCTCGCGCTCCCTCACGGTGATCTCCGGGGTCCGCGAGACCGCCAAGATGATCAAGGTTGAGGACATCGTCCGGCACTTCGAGACCCGCTGCCGCGGTGTCGTCGTGGTCCCCTTCGACGACCACCTCGCGGCCGGCGCGGAGGTCGACCTCGACCTCCTGCGGCCCAAGACGCGCGAGGCGTACTTCAACCTCTCCGCCCTGGTCGCCGAGGACTTCGTCCGCGCGCAGCAGCAGGCACCCCACCAGAACCACTGGGCCCAGCCGCAGCAAGCACAGCCGCAGCCGGGACAACCCCAGCAGCCTCAGCAGCCCCAGCCCGGCGGTCCCTACGCCCAGCCCCCGCAGCCGCCCCAGCCGTACGCCCAGCAGCAGCCCTACCCGACCCCCGGCCAGCCCTGGCCCCAGCAGGCCCCGCAGCAGCCGGGTCAGCCGGGTCAGCCGGGTCAGCCGCCGCGCGATCCCCGGCTCGGCTGACCGCGGCCCGGACACGCACGAGGGCCCGTACCGTCCCCGGAATCCCGGGGACGATACGGGCCCTCACCCGTTCACCCGCTCGTCAGAGCTCCGCGTCGTACGAATCCGTCAGCACCCGCGAGCGCTTCACGTCGTCCGCGATCGCTTCCAACAGCCCGTCCAGCGACTCGAACTTCGCCATCCCCCGCACGTAGGCGAGGAAGTCGACGGTCACGTGCATGCCGTACAGGTCCAGGCCGACCCGGTCGATCGCGTACGCCTCGACGGTCCGCTCGGTGGCGTCGAACTGCAGGTTCGTGCCCACCGAGATCGCCGCCGGCATCCGCTCGCCGCCCGCCGTCAGCCAGCCCGCGTACACCCCGTCCGCCGGGATCGCGGTGTGCGGCTGGGTCTCGACGTTCGCCGTCGGGTAGCCGAGCTCGCGCCCGCGCTGCGCGCCGCGCACCACCACGCCCTCGACCCGGTGCGGCCGGCCCAGGATCTCGGCCGCGCCCTCCATGTCGCCCTGGGCCACGAGCTTGCGGGCGAGCGTGGAGGAGAACGGCACTCCGCCGCCCGCCACGCCGCGCTCCACCAGGTCGACGACCTCGACCTCGTAGTCGTAGGTGGCGCCCAGCTCGCGCAAGAACTCGACGTTGCCCGCGGCCTTGTGGCCGAAGCGGAAGTTGGGGCCCTCGATGACGGCGCGCGCGTTCAGCTTGTCGACGAGCACCTTCACGATGAAGTCGGCCGGGGACAGCTGCGAGAACTCCGCCGTGAAGGGCAGGATCAGCAGCGCGTCCACGCCCAGCCCGGCCATCAGTTCGGCGCGCCGGTCGTAGGGGGCCAGGATCGGCGGGTGGCTGCCCGGGCGGACGACCTCGCTCGGGTGCGGGCTGAAGGTCACGACGACGGAGGGAACGCCCAGCTCGCGCGCCTTGGCCACGGCCCGTCCGATGATCAGCTGATGACCCCGGTGCACGCCGTCGTAGGAGCCGATGGTGACGACGCTGCGTCCCCAGTCCTGGGGGATGTCCTCCAAGCCACGCCAGCGCTGCACTGTGACCGCTCCTCGCCCGAACCGTTTAGGCCCTGTCCTGGTTGCCGATTGCAGGTCTAAGACTGCCATGCCGGTGGCCGGGGCCCATCATCGGCTTCGGCCTGCCGCGACGTGCTGTGACCGAGGGTCTCCACGGTCCGGCGCGCACCCGGCCCGAGCAGCGCCGCCGCCTCGGCCGGAGCCTCGGCCAGCCAGCGGGCGGCCAGCGAGCCGAAGGCCGGTTCGGCCCGCGCCAGCTCCACCGTGCGCAGCTCGAACACGGCCGGCCCGCCGGGCACGTACAGCAGCCGCCGTCCGGTGCGGCGCAGCAGCTCCCGGGTGCGTCCCCGCGGGCGTTCGGCGGCCCCCGCCGCCAGCGCGCCCAGGAACGCGTCGAGCACCGCCGGGTCGCACTCCTCGCGGAGCAGTACGTCGGCCAGCTCGCCCCGGAGCGTGTACGAGGCCTCCGTCCCCGGCGCGGCCAGTACGGCGGCCAGCGCGGCCCGCACCCCCGGCGGGCCGGTGCGCAGCAGCTCCAGCACGAGCGGGCGGAGCACGGGGGCGGCGGCCAGGCCCTGTTCGAGCCGCCGGTGCACGAACTCGGCGGCGTGCGCGGCGTCCTGCGGGTGCCGGGCCAGGTGGTCCCGTACGAGGTCACCCGCGCGGCGCGCGAGACCAGGCGTCGTCAGCGCGGCCAGCGCGCGCACCACCTCCCCGTCGGCCCGGTCCCGCAGGGCCGCGAACACCGCGTCCGGGTCGGGCAGCACGGGCAGCGCGGCGACGAGCGCGGCGGCGGGCAGCCGCGTACGGCGCTCGGGGTCGCGGAAGCAGGCGAGGGCGTCGGGCAGGTGGCGGGCCCGCGCCCCGGGGTCGCGGAGCAGGATCCCGAGGGCGCTCCCGTGCAGGGTGGCGTCGTCGGGGCGGGCGAGCAGCGCCTCGGCGGCGTAGCGCAGCAGCTCGCGGTCGGCGGGGGTGCGCACGTGCGGGGCGGTGAG
Organism: Streptomyces sp. NPDC059443; assembly: GCF_042750105.1. Lineage (NCBI taxonomy): Bacteria > Bacillati > Actinomycetota > Actinomycetes > Kitasatosporales > Streptomycetaceae > Streptomyces > Streptomyces sp. NPDC059443. The sequence continues at coordinate 28,916 of NZ_JBHYVM010000009.1, forward strand.
CAGCCCGTAGGCGGCGGCCGCGACCCGGCGGCCGGGCCGGTCGTCGTGGGCCCAGCGGTCCACGGCCCGGCAGAGCGCGGAGGGCTCGTCCTCGGCGAGCACGGCGAGCAGTTCGTCGGCGCGGGGGTGCGCGGCGGCGACGAGCGCCTCGGCGAGATCGTCGACGGCGAGCTGCCGGTGGGTGTGCAGGAGGGCCTGCGCGGCGGTGGCTACGGTGGCCCCGGGCCGCCCGCGCAGCCGCCGCGCATCGGCGAACCAGCCGCAGAGCAGCGGCTGTACGAGCCGTGGCGCCCGGACGAGCCGCCGGGCGGCGGCGTCGAGGTACCGGTGATCGCGGGCCGTCAGCCGCCGCAACAGCTCGAACCGGTCCGCTTCGGCCAGCCGCAGCCGGTTCCAGAACCACCCGCCGAAGTCCTCCTGCTCCCGCGCCTCGGTCACGTGCTCGGCGAGGGCGTGCAGGACGGCGAGGTGCGGGGTGGCGTCGGGGGCGCGGAGCAGGATCTCGCGCACCAGCCGGCCCGCCCACCACCGGATCTCGGGATCGGTGGCGCCGCCGAGTACGGCCACGAGCCGCGCGAGCGCCGCCCCGGCCTCGTCCCGCGGAAGCCGGAGCAGGGCTTCCAACACGGGGCCGACGCGGTGGCGGGGGACGCCCCGGCCGAGGGTGTCCAAGGTGTCGAGGGCGGCGGGGAGGTCCAGGTGCCCCGATTGCAGCCAGTCGGAGAGTTCCTCGTGCGCGAAGCGGTAGCCCTCGCCGGCGGGCACCAGCAGCCCCTCGGTGAGCACGGCGGAGGCCCAGCCGGTGCGCCACGGGAAGAGCTCTTCGAAGGCGGCCCGGTCCAGCTGCCCCTGTCCCGGGCCCAGGCACCGCCGCGCGGCCTCGTGCACCCGGCCGGCCACCCGCGCGGCCAGCCTCCCCACCCCGGGCCCGTACACCCCGGCCCCCTCCCCCGCCGCCGGGAGGGCGGCGCAGATGCGGACGGCGATCCGCAGGCACAGCAGGTCCAGGTGGGCTGCGAAGACCTCGTCGCGGGCCGGGCGTCCGGTGGTGACCCCGGCGGCGCGGACGTCCGCGAGCAGGCGCAGCGTGAGCGGGTGCCGGGCGTCGGCGGCGTCCACCGCGTCGGCCGGGATGCCCAGCCGGGTCCGGGCCAGTGCGGCCTCGTCCGGGGTGAGATCGCCGATCGGGAGCGCGGGCGGCATCCGCCGGGCCGGCCGGGCCGGGACGTGCAGCAGCTGCTGCGGGTACAGCGCCCCGGCCGACTCCCAGTGCTCGGGCCGCGCGGCGAGGACCAGCCTGACCCCGGCCTCCCGGAGCCAGCCGGCGGTGGCCTCGGTCCACGGCCCGAGCCCGTGCGCGAGCCTCGGCGGCATCTCCTCGGGCGAATCCAGCACGACGAGCAGCCCCCGCCCGGCCACCGCCGCCACCGCGGCAACCGCACCGGCAACGGCACCGGCAACGGCACCGGCCGAAGCCCCCGTCGGCGCAGCCGGAACCGTCGCCGACGCGGGCCCCGTGGCCTCCTCCGGAGTCGCCGAAGGACCGGTCGGGCCGACCGGCTGAGCGGGCTGCGGAGTCGCCGTCGTGGGCGTTCTGGGTGTCGCCGAGGGCGCGGCCCAGGCTGCCGCGGGGGGAGCCGGGGCCGTCGCCCAGGGCGCCGGTTCGGGGCTCGGGACCGACAGGATGCGGCCCGCCTCCGTCAGGGCGCGGGCCACCGCGTCGGCCAGGGAGGTGTCGCCGGTCCGCAGGTCGGCGCCGCGCAGCCAGAGGGTGGGGGCCGGGTGGGGGCCGCGGGTGCGGCGCAGGGCCAGGGCCGACAGGGCCGTGGTGCGGCCGGTGCCGGGGAGGCCGACCAGGGCCAGGACCAGGCGGTCCCCGGTGGCGAAGGCGTCCAGTTCGGCGGCGGTGTCCGGGCGGTCCACCAGCTCCGGGCCCCGTGCCGCGAAGGCCGCACCCAGGGTGGTTCCGGTGAGCTGGAGGACCCCGGCGAGGTTCAGGTCGGCTCCGTGGCCCGGCACGGTGGCGGCGTTGCGCCGCAGCAGTGCGGCGAGCGGCCCGCCGGGATCCGCGGCCGCGGCAGCCGCGAGCGGCACCGCGAACCCGCCGGAGCGGTGCTCCGATCGCAGAGCGGTGGCCAGAACCGCGAGCACCGCTCCGGTTCCGGCATCGAGCACGGGACCCCCGCAAGCCTCCCCGCCCAGTCTCAGCGCGTCCTGCCCGTCGGTCCCGATGGCCAGCTCAAGGGCCGCCGGCAACACGTGGCACCCGGCCGTATGCGCGGCCACGGCCACGCCCAGCACCCGCGCCTGCCGCCATCCCCGCGCGCACAGCCGTACGTAGGTCCCGGGGGCGATCTCCGCGCGCAGCGCCACCGGCAGCGGCCGTACCCCGAGCCCGTCGCTCCGTACGAGCGCCAGCCCGAGCTCCGGCAGGGCCGTCACATCCGAGGCCCCCGCCAGCCACGTCCGCTCCGCCGCCCCGGGATCGGGATCGGCCGCGCACAGGAGCAGCCGGGAGAGTCCGTCCACGGCCTCGTGGCTGGTCACCACCGTCCCGCAGTCGTCGGCGACGAAGCCGCTGCCCCGCGGCCGCCCGGCGAGATCGCAGATCCTGATCAGTTCCGCCGTCACCGCACCACTCCCCGCCGCGAGCGCCCCGTAGTGACGACCGTAGGCAGGTGAAGATCAGCGGGAAAAGCACGCGAGGCGAAAGCGCCCCCTTACGCTCCCTCCATTCACTCCGAGCGCCTGCTCGGACGGGTGAATAAAGGGGTCCGGGTGGATAGAGACCTACCCGAGGGGGGTCGTGGAGCGGTGAGCAGCAGTCCATGTGCGCTCACCGCTCCACGTCAACACCAACGTCAACACCAGTCGGCGTCACCACCGACACCGGCGCCCGTCCTCAGACGAAGACCGCCAGCGACTTCGCCTTGCCGCCCTTGCTCTCCACGAGCCCGAGCAGTTCCCCGCCCGGCCCGTAGACCGCGATCGCCTTGCCGGACTCGTACTCCTCCGGCATGTCCAGCCGCACGCCGTTCGCCAGCAGCGACGCCCGCCGGGCGTCCAGGTCCCAGCGCGGGAACGCCGCGGCCGCCGCCTCGCCGATCGGCATGACGGTCAGCTCCTCCTGGAGCTGGTCCAGCGTGCGCGCCCGGTCGATCTTGTACGGGCCCACCCGCGTGCGTCGCAGCGCCGTGAGGTGCCCGCCGACGCCGAGGTCGGCGCCGAGGTCACGGGCGAGTGCGCGGATGTACGTACCGCTGGAGCAGACGACGGAGACGATCAGGTCGACGACCTTGGTGCCGTCCTCGGCCTCCGCCTCGCGCATGTCGTACACCTGGAACGAGGAGACGGTCACCGGACGGGCCGGGATCTCGAAGTCCTCGCCGTCGCGTGCGCGCTTGTAGGAGCGCACGCCCTTGATCTTGATGGCGCTGACCTTGGACGGGACCTGCATGATCTCGCCGGTCAGCTTGGCGACCCCCGCGTCCACGGCCTCCCGGGTGACCCCGGTGGCATCGGCCGAGGAGAGGATCTCGCCTTCGGCGTCGTCCGTGAGGGTGTTCTGGCCCAGCCGGATGGTGCCGAGGTACTCCTTCTCCGTGAGCGCGAGGTGGCCCAGGAGCTTGGTGGCCTTCTCGACGCCCAGGACGAGGACGCCCGTGGCCATCGGGTCGAGCGTGCCGGCGTGGCCGACGCGGCGGGTCTTGGCGATCCCGCGCATCTTGGCGACCACGTCGTGCGAAGTGAAGCCGGACGGCTTGTCTACGATGACCAGGCCGTCCGGAGTCTTCCCTGCGTTGGTGCTCATTCGGCGACTGCGTCCCCGTCTTCTTCGTCCTCTTCGGGCTTCTTGTACGGGTCGGCGTCGCCGGCGTACTTCGCACCCGAGGACACCTCGCGCACCTGGGCGTCGGAGGTCCGCGCCTTTTCGAGGAGTTCCTCGATGCTCTTGGCGGTCTCCGGGAGTGCGTCCGCCACGAAGGTCAGGGTCGGCGTGAACTTGGTCTGTGCCGCCCGGCCGACCGCGGAGCGCAGTACGCCCTTGGCGCTCTCCAGGCCCGCTGCCGCACTGACCCGCGCCTCGTCGTCCCCGTAGACCGTGTAGAAGACCGTGGCCTCCCGCAGATCGCCGGTGACCCGGGTGTCCGTGATGGTCACGTGCGTACCGAGGCGGGGGTCCTTGACGCCGCGCTGCAGCTTCTCGGCCACCACCTCCCGGATGAGGTCCGCCAGCTTCTTCGCCCGCGCATTGTCGGCCACTGGTCCGTCTCCTTCTTATGTCTTGCAGTCAGTCTTCATCACCGTGCAGCCGCCGTCGTACCGACAGCAGCTCCACTTCCGGACGTGCCGCGACCAGCCGCTCGCAGCGGTCCAGTACATCCGAGAGGAACCCCGTGTCCCCACTCACCAGAGCGACCCCTATGAGGGCCCTGCGGTGCAGGTCCTGGTCGCCCACTTCGGCCGCGCTCACAGAGAACTTGCGCTGGAGCTCGGCCACGATGGGCCGGACGACGGAGCGTTTTTCCTTCAGCGAGTGAACGTCGCCGAGGAGCAGATCGAAGGACAGAGTCCCCACATACATGCAGTTCCGGATATCCCGCCGGTGCGGGTTCGGTGGCCTGCCGGCGTCGCGCGGCAGGGTCACCAGAACCGTACACGCAACGGCCGGGGCCGATCGACGGATATTCCGCCGACCGGCCCCGGTGTTACGCGTTACGACACGGTGCGAACCGCCTCGCGCTTACGCGCGCGGCTTCTCGCGCATCTCGTACGTCGCGATGACGTCGTCGATCTTGATGTCGTTGTAGGAACCGAGGTTGATACCACCCTCGAAGCCTTCGCGGATCTCGGTGACGTCGTCCTTGAAGCGGCGCAGACCGGAGATGGTGAGGCTCTCGGCGATGACCTTGCCATCGCGCAGGAGCCGCGCCTTGGTGTTGCGCTTGACCTCGCCGGAGCGGATGAGAACACCCGCGATGTTGCCCAGCTTGGACGAGCGGAAGACCTCGCGGACCTCCGCCGTACCGAGCTCGACCTCTTCGTACTCCGGCTTGAGCAGACCCTTGAGGGCCGCCTCGATCTCCTCGATGGCCTGGTAGATCACCGAGTAGTAGCGGACGTCGACACCCTCGCGGTCCGCCATCTGCGCGGCACGGCCGGCCGCACGGACGTTGTAACCGATGACGATGGCGTCGGAGCCCATCGCCAGCGAGATGTCGGACTCGGTGACCGCACCCACACCGCGGTGCAGGACGCGGATGTCGACCTCTTCGCCGACGTCGAGCTGGAGCAGCGAGGACTCAAGGGCCTCGACCGCACCGGACGCGTCGCCCTTGATGATGAGGTTGAGTTCCTGGACGAGACCGGCCTTGAGGACCGAGTCGAGGTCTTCCAGGGACACCCGGCGGACGCGCTTGGCGAAGTTGGCGTTGCGCTCACGCGCAGCACGCTTCTCGGCGATCTGACGGGCGGTGCGGTCCTCGTCGACGACGAGGAAGTTGTCGCCGGCGCCGGGGACGTTGGTGAGACCCAGGACCAGGACGGGGGTCGACGGACCCGCTTCCTCGACGTTGTTGCCCTTGTCGTCGAGCATGGCGCGCACTCGGCCGTAGGCGTCGCCCACGACCATCGTGTCGCCGACGCGGAGGGTACCGCGCTGGACGAGGACGGTGGCGACGGCACCGCGGCCGCGGTCGAGGTGGGACTCGATCGCAATACCCTGAGCGTCCTGCTCCGGGTTGGCGCGCAGGTCGAGCGAGGCGTCGGCGGTGAGGACGACGGCCTCCAGCAGGGAGTCGATGTGCAGACCCTGCTTGGCGGAGATGTCGACGAACATCGTGTCGCCGCCGTACTCCTCGGCGACCAGACCGAACTCGGTGAGCTGACCGCGCACCTTGACCGGGTCGGCACCCTCGACGTCGATCTTGTTGACCGCGACGACGATCGGAACGCCGGCGGCCTTGGCGTGGTTGAGCGCCTCGATCGTCTGCGGCATCACGCCGTCGTTGGCCGCGACCACGAGGATCGCGATGTCGGTCGACTTGGCACCACGGGCACGCATGGCGGTGAACGCCTCGTGACCCGGGGTGTCGATGAAGGTGATCTTGCGCTCTTCACCGTTGACCTCGGTACCGACCTGGTACGCACCGATGTGCTGCGTGATGCCACCGGCCTCACCCGCAACGACGTTCGTCTTGCGGATGGCGTCGAGCAGTCGGGTCTTACCGTGGTCGACGTGACCCATGACGGTCACGACCGGCGGACGCGGCATGAGGAATTCCTCGCCGCCCTCGTCCTCGCCGAACTCGATGTCGAAGCCCTCGAGGAGCTCGCGGTCCTCTTCCTCCGGGCTGACGATCTGAACGACGTAGTTCATCTCGCCGGCCAGCATTTCGAGGGTCTCGTCGGAGACGGACTGCGTGGCAGTGACCATCTCGCCGAGGTTCATCATCACGGCGACGAGCGACGCCGGGTTGGCGTTGATCTTCTCCGCGAAGTCGGTGAGCGAGGCACCGCGCGACAGGCGAACGGTCTCACCGTGGCCGCGGGGCAGCATCACGCCGCCGACGGACGGGGCCTGCATGGCCTCGTACTCCTGGCGACGCTGGCGCTTGGACTTGCGACCACGACGGGCCGGACCACCGGGACGGCCGAAGGCACCCTGCGTGCCACCACGGGCACCGGGACCACCGGGACGCCCGCCGAAGCCGGGACGACCGCCGCCGCCGGCACCAGCCGGACCGCCGCCGAAGCCGCCACCACCGGGACGGGGACCGCCGAAGCCGCCACCGCCGCCGGGACGCGAGCCCGGACCGGCCGGACGACCGGCGAAGCCGCCGCCCGCGGGACGACCCGCGCCACCGGCACCGCCGGGACGGGGACCACCGGCACCGGGACCACGGCCACCGGGGCCGCCACCGGGACGGGGACCGGGACCACCGGCAGCGGGACGCTGCGGCATCATGCCCGGGTTGGGACGGTTACCGCCGGGGGCACCGCCGGGACGCGGGGCGCCGCCCTGCGGACGGGGCATGCCGCCCGGGGTCGGACGACCAGCGCCCTGGCCCTGCGGACGCGGGGCGCCGCCGGGGCCGCCCTGCGGACGGGGAGCACCCTGGCCGCCGCCGGCGCCGGGGGCACCGGGACGGGGAGCGCCGGCCGGACGGGGCGCCTGCGGGCGCGCCATGCCGGTGGAGCCACCAGAGGTGAACGGGTTGTTGCCCGGACGGGGACCGGCCGGACGGGCACCCTGCGGACGCGGAGCCTGGGCACCGGGACCGGCGGGACGCTCGGCACGCGCCGGAGCGGCACCGGCCGGACGCGGGGCGCCGGGACGGGCGCCGGCCTGGCCACCCTGGGCCGCCGGACGCTCGGGGCGCTGCTGCGCCGGACGCGGGCCGGGGGTCGCGCCGGGACCGGCGGGACGCTCGGTGCGAGCCGGAGCCGCGGCGGCCGGAGCCGCCGGAGGCGCGGAGAACTCGGTCGCCACGGGAGCCGCCGGAGCGGGCTTCGGGGCGGCCGGAGCCTTGGGACCGGGACGCGGGCCGCCTGCGGCGGGGGCCGGGGTCACCGGGGCGGGCGCTGCGGCGGCCGGGGCCTCCGCGACGACCGGCTTGGGGGCCGGGGCGCCGGGCTTCGGCGCCGCGGGACGTGCAACGGCACCCGGGGTGGGAACCCCGGGCTTCGCGGGGGCGGCCTTGCGGGGCTCGCCCGGCTTCGCAGCGGACTTGCCGGCGCTGCCGCCGGGCCCCTGCAATGCATCGGTCAACTTGCGTACAACCGGCGCCTCGATCGTCGAGGACGCCGAACGGACGAACTCACCGAGTTCCTGGAGCTTGGCCATGACGACCTTGCTCTCAACTCCGAACTCCTTGGCGAGTTCGTATACCCGGACCTTAGCCACTTCGCTCCTTTTAGGTCCGGGTTACGCCGGACCGTCTCTACTTCATGCTCGTACTCATCGCGTACTCATCGAGGGGTGCTCATCGCAATCTCGACCTACTTCCAACTCGCGAGGTACCTGACCGCACAGTGATCCGTGCCGTACTACGTTCTTCTTACGGTGTCGCCTCGGCCTCGGCGGCCATGGCATTGCGCAGACCTGCCGTGTCGAGCGCTCCCGTGGACCGAAGGGCCCGGGGGAATGCTCTGCGGCGGACCGCCTGATCGAGGCAGACCAGGGCGGGGTGCACGTAGGCACCCCGGCCGGGCAGCGTACCGCGTGGATCGGAGACGCATTCGTCACCGACCGCCACGATGCGCAGCAGATCGCTCTTGGCCGCTCGCTCCCGGCACCCGACACAGGTACGTTCGGGGCATGCGCGGGCTTGCGTCCGGCCAGACACGATTAAGTCTACCTCCCCGTACCGACCTCACCCCTTCGGGCGAAAAATCGAACGGACGTTGTGGTCCTGTCTACCGCCCGGACAGCTCCGGGCGGTACCTGTTTTATTCCCCGCGACGGTCGTCGCGGCGGTCGCCGCCACGGTCACGGTCGCCACCGCGGTCCCCGCCACGGTCACGGCCGTCCTCGTCCGAGGGCTGCTCCGTGTCCGGGCGGATGTCGATCCGCCAGCCGGTCAGGCGGGCGGCGAGGCGGGCGTTCTGGCCCTCCTTGCCGATGGCCAGCGACAGCTGGTAGTCGGGCACGGTCACCCGCGCGGAGCGGGTGTCCCAGTCGACGACCTCGACCTTGCTCACCCGGGCGGGTGACAGGGCGTTGGCGACCATCTCCGCCGGGTCGTCCGACCAGTCGACGATGTCGATCTTCTCGCCGTGCAGCTCGGCCATGACGTTGCGCACACGGCTGCCCATCGGGCCGATGCAGGCGCCCTTCGGGTTGAGGCCGGAGCGGTTGGCCCGGACGGCGATCTTGGTGCGGTGACCGGCCTCACGGGCGATCGCGCAGATCTCGACGCTGCCGTCGGCGATCTCCGGGACCTCCAGCGCGAACAGCTTCTTCACCAGGTTCGGGTGGGTGCGCGACAGGGTCACGGACGGACCGCGGACACCCTTCGCCACCCGCACGACGTACGCCTTGATGCGCAGGCCGTGGGTGTACTCCTCACCGGGCACCTGCTCCTGCACCGGCAGGATGGCTTCCAGCTTGCCGATGTCGATGAGGACGTTCTTCGGGTCCTTGCCCTGCTGGACGACGCCGGTGATGACGTCGCCCTCACGGCCCAGGAACTCGCCGAAGGTCAGGTCGTCCTCGGCGTCGCGCAGACGCTGGAGGATCACCTGCTTGGCGGTCGTCGCGGCGATGCGGCCGAAGTCCGACGGGGTGTCGTCGAACTCCTTGGCCTCCTGGCCCTCTTCCAGGTCCCTCGGGTCCTCGGTCGCCCACACGATCACGTGACCGTTGGTGCGGTCGAGCACGACGCGTGCGCGCCGGAAGCTTCCCTCGGTGCGGTGGTACGCGATGAGGAGGGCCGACTCGATAGCCTCGACGAGCAGGTCGAAGGAGATCTCCTTCTCCCGGACCAGACCCCGCAGGGCACTCATGTCGATGTCCACGGCTACGCCTCCTCTTCCTTCTTGTCCTTGCGGTTGAACTCGATCTCGACACGCGCCTTGGCGATGTCGGTGAATGCGATGCGCCGGGCGGTCGCCTTGCGGCCCTTCACGCCCGGGACTTCGAGGTCCATGCCCTCGTCGTCCACGTCGAGAATGCGGGCGATCAATTCCCCGCCGTCCGTCGTCTGGAACTTCACGAGACGGCCGGTCGCCCGGATGTAGTGACGGTGCTCGGTCAGCGGGCGGTCAGCGCCCGGCGAGCTCACTTCGAGGACGTACTCGTCCTCACCCATCGCGTCGGTCTCGTCCAGCAGGTCCGAGACCTCGCGGCTCAGCTCGGCACACGCGTCCAGCTCCACGCCTTCGTCGGAATCCACGATGATGCGCAGCATCCGGCGCTTGCCGGCCTTCGACGTCTCGATCTCTTCGAGGTCCAGGCCCTTGGCGGCGACGAGCGGCTCCAGCAATCCGCGCAGCCTGTCGCTCTGGGTGGTGCTCATCCGGGTGACTCCTCGGCCGCGTGTGCTGTTGTGGTTTCCGTCGTGTGTCAGGTCAAAGGGTATCCGGTCGCGGAGGGTGTTGCCGTCCGCCCTGTGGACAGGGCCCCGGGTACCGTGATCACACCCGCCCCGCCCCCACCCCAGCGAACACCCGGAGGACGTCCCCGTGCCCTCGATCACGCCTTCGCGAAGAAGCCTGCTCGCGGGCGCCGCGGGCATCACCGGCGCCGTGCTGCTCAGCGGTTGCTCCGACGTCGGCCCACCCGGGGCGGAGCCCGAGATTCCACTCGAACGGCGGATGCGTGAGACGGCCGTACGTGACAGCGCGCGGCTGCTGGAACGTTACGACGCCACGAGCGCGGCCCATCCGGCGCTGGCCGAGCGGCTCGCTCCGTTGCGCGCCTCGGTGGCCGCGCACGCGGCGGCCCTCGCCGCGGATCCGACGGCGTCCCCCTCGCCGACGCGGTCCGGGGGCTCCGCGTCCTCCCGGTCCCCCTCCTCCTCCCCGTCACCCTCGCCCTCCGCATCCGGCGCCGATCCGGTGCCCGCGAAGCCCGCCGAGGCGCTGACCGACCTCGCGGACGCCGAGCGGAGCCTGGCCGAGGCGCGGACGATCTCGCTGACCGGGGCGCCCGGGGAGCTGGCCCGGATGCTGGCCTCCCTGGCCGCGTGCGGCCGCGTACACGCGTACCTGCTGACCTCGACCCCGCCGGGAGCCGCATCGTGAACGCCGAACCCACCCCCGCCGGGCAGGTCCTGGAGGCCGCACAGGCCGCGCTCGCCGCGGAGCACGCGGCCGCGTACGGCTACGGGGTGATCGGCGCCCGGGCCTCGGCTGCCCGCGCTGCCGAGGCCCGCGAGGCGTACGGCGGCCACCTCGCGCGCCGCGACGCGCTCGCCCGCACCGTGCGCGGGCTGGGCGGTTCCCCCCGGCCGGCGGAGGCCGCGTACACGCTGCCGTTCGCGGTGCGGACGCCCGCCGACGCCGAGCGGCTGGCCGCCGGGATAGAGGACCGGGTGGCCGGCGCGTACTCCGATCTGGTGCGGGCCGCGGAGGGCCCGTTGCGCCGCGAGGCGGCCGACGCGCTGAGCGCCGCGGCCGTGCGCGCGGCACGCTGGCGCGGTCTCGGCGTAGCCTTCCCTGGGCTCACGGAACGCGCTGACGCAGCGCAGAGGTAGCGCGCAAGCATGCGCGACGAGCCCGAGCACAGCTGAAAGGGACCACGCACGCATGGCTTTCGAACCGCCGCAGCGGCTTGTACGGGCGCTCGGCGAGCTGCCGGAAACGGCGCAGGCCGCGGACTGGCTGGGGCGGTTGCCCGGGCTGGCGCAGACCGCTCTGACCCGGCGGGGGATGGAGGCGCAGCGGGTGCAGGCCCCCGGCGGCCGCGGCAGCCTGGTCCTCCTCGTCCGGTACGCCGACGGGACTCCGGCCGCGCTGAAGCTGGCTCCGCCGGCCCTGCGGCCCGACCGGGAACTGGCCGCGCTGGCGCACTGGGGCGGATTCGGGGCGGTACGGGTCCTCGACTCGCGCCACCACGAGGAGGACGGGGCGCTGCTCCTGGAGCGGCTCCACCCCGAGGTTTCCCTCCGCTCGCTCCCGGAGGCCAAGGCGCTGCTGGAGGCCTGCGGCACGCTGCGCAGGCTGTGGGTGGCCCCGGCGGCGGGGCACGGCTGGGAGACGGTGGCGGAGCGCACGGCGGCACAGGCCGAGGTCCTGCGCAAGGCTCCGCCGGAGGCGGCCGAGCTGGCCACCGCGGCGCTGGCGGCCCGCGAGGAGCTGCTGGCCGGCCCGGCCGAGGAACTGCTGCTGCACGGGAACTTCCGGCAGGGCAAGGTCCTCGCCGGCGAGCGGGCGCCGTGGCTGGCGGTGGGCCCGGACCCGATGGTCGGCGAGCGCGCGTACGACCTGGCCCGGCTGGTACGGGACCGGCTGGAGGACCAGGTGGCCTCCTCGGCGGGGGCCGCGGGCGCCCGGCGCCGGGTCAACAAGCTGGCCGACGCGCTGGAGGTGGACCGGGACCGGCTGCGCGGATGGACGCTCTTCCGGGCCGTCGAGTCGGGCAACCGGGCGCTGGCCGCCGGGCGGCGGCAGGACGCGGAGCTGCTGCTGGAGTTCGCGGGCTGGTTGTAGGGCATACCGTGAAGAGGTAGGTGTGTCCGGCAGGAGGCCGTCATGGTCCAGGAACTGCTGACAGCGGGAATCGCCGCGGCCACGGGCATCGCGGTGTGCATGGGCGCCGCGGCCCGGGTGGTCAAACAGTACGAGCGGGGTCTGGTCTTCCGCTTCGGCAGGCTGCGCGAGGGCATCCGCGGCCCCGGCTTCACGATGATCGTCCCGGGCGTCGACCGGCTCCGCAAAGTGAACATGCAGATCGTGACGATGCCGGTGCCGGCCCAGGACGGCATCACGCGGGACAACGTCACGGTGCGGGTGGACGCGGTCGTGTACTTCAAGGTGGTCGATCCCGGGAACGCGATCGTGGCGGTGGAGGACTACCGCTTCGCCGTTTCGCAGATGGCGCAGACCTCGCTGCGCTCGATCATCGGCAAGTCGGCCCTGGACGATCTGCTGTCCAACCGGGAGCAGCTCAACCAGGGCCTGGAGCTGATGATCGACAGCCCGGCGGTGGGATGGGGCGTCCAGATCGACCGGGTCGAGATCAAGGACGTGTCCCTGCCCGAGACCATGAAGCGGTCGATGGCCCGGCAGGCGGAGGCCGACCGTGAGCGGCGGGCGCGGGTCATCAACGCGGACGCGGAGCTCCAGGCCTCGCACAAGCTGGCCGAGGCGGCGGCGGTCATGGCGGACCAGCCCGCCGCGCTTCAGCTGCGCCTGCTCCAGACGGTCGTGGCGGTCGCCGCGGAGAAGAACTCCACGCTGGTCCTCCCGTTCCCGGTGGAACTGCTGCGCTTCCTGGAACGCGCGGCCCCGACGCCGCCGGCGCCCGTCCCCCCGGGCGAAGCCGAGGCCGTCACCGCCCCGCAGCCCCCGGCCCCGACCCCGACCATCAGCCCGGCCCTGGACGGGTCGCCGCCGGACGAGCCTCCGGAGTAGCCGCTGCGCGGGGCTAGGTCCCCGACCCGCCCTTCGCCCGTTACCTGGGGCTCCGCCCCAGACCCCGCGCCTCAAACGCCGGCGAGGCTGGAAAATCCAGCCCGTCCGGCGCTTGAGGACCGGGTCCGGGCAGAGCCCGGGGAACGGTGGAAGGGCGGGTAGGGGACACGCCCCGCAGGGCACCGCGCCCGGGCTACGTCAGGCGGGCCAGGGCTTCGGCCAGCGGGAGCTCCTCACGAACACCCGTCGCACGGTCCTGGAGCTCGACCACCCCGTCGGCGGACCGCCGCCCCGCCACCAGGATCCACGGAACCCCGATCAGCTCCGCGTCGGTGAGCTTCACACCGGGCGAGAGCCCGGCCCGGTCGTCCAGCAGGACCCGCCGCCCCGCCCCGGCCAGGGCCTCGGCCGCCGACTCCGCGAGGGCCAGCGGCACCGCCTTGCCCGCCGCCACCACGTGCACGTCCGCCGGGGCCACCGCCGCCGGCCAGCACAGGCCCCGCTCGTCGGCCGTCTGCTCGGCCAGCGCGGCCACCGCCCGCGAGACGCCGATCCCGTACGAGCCCATCGTGACCCGGACCGGCTTGCCCTCGCGGCCCAGCACGTCCAGGCCGAAGGCGTCCGCGTACTTGCGACCCAGCTGGAAGATGTGCCCGATCTCGATCGCCCGGTCCAGCCGCAGCCCGGCCCCGCAGGACGGGCAGGGGTCGCCGGGTTCGACGACGACCACGTCCAGGTAGCGGTCCACCTCGAAGTCCCGGCCGCAGACCACGTTCCGGGCGTGCGTGTCGGGCTTGTTGGCCCCCGTCACCCAGGAGGTGCCCGGCGCCACGCGCGGGTCGGCCAGGTAGGGGACCTTGTCCAGGCCCTGCGGGCCCACGTAGCCCCGTACCAGGTCGGGCCGGTCGGCGAAGTCCTCCGCCGTCACCAGCTCCACGACGGCCGGCGCCAGGTGCTCGCCGAGCTTGCCGAGGTCGACCTCCCGGTCCCCGGGCACGCCGACGGCGGTGATCTCGCCGTCCACCTTGACGAGGAGGTTCTTGAGCGTGGCCGACGCGGGGACGCCGAGCAGCGCCGCCAGGGACTCGATGGTCGGGGTGTCGGGGGTGTCGAGCTCCTCCACCGGCCCGTGCTCCCCGTCGACGGCCTTCAGCGCGAAGGTCACCGCCTCCGTGTTCGCCGCGTACGCGCACTCCGGGCAGTCCGCGAAGGTGTCCTCGCCCGCCTCCGCGGGGGCCAGGAACTCCTCCGAGGCCGAGCCGCCCATCGCGCCGGACACCGCCGACACGATCCGGTGGTCGAGGCCGAGCCGCTCGAAGATCCGCTGGTAGGCCGCGCGGTGGAGGGCGTAGGACTCCGCCAGGCCCTCGTCGGACACGTCGAAGGAGTACGAGTCCTTCATCTGGAACTCGCGGCCGCGCAGCACGCCCGACCGGGGCCGCGCCTCGTCCCGGTACTTGGTCTGGATCTGGTAGAGCATGACCGGCAGGTCCTTGTAGGACGTGCACTGGTCCTTCACCAGCAGGGTGAAGATCTCCTCGTGGGTGGGGCCGAGCAGGTAGTCCGCGCCCTTGCGGTCCTTGAGCCGGAACAGCAGGTCCCCGTACTCCGACCAGCGCCCGCTGACCTCGTACGGCTCCTTCGGCAGCAGCGCCGGGAGCAGCACCTCCTGGGCGCCGATCGCGTCCATCTCCTCGCGGACGATCCGCGAGACGTTGTCCAGGACCCGCTTGCCGAGCGGCAGCCAGGTCCACACGCCGGCGGAGCTGCGCCGGACGTAACCGGCCCGGACGAGGAGGCGGTGGCTGAGGGTCTCGGCGTCGGCCGGGTCCTCGCGGAGGGTCTTGGCCATGAGGCGGGACATGCGCTGTACGTGTTGCGTTGACATGACGGGAGGCTACCGGCCCGCCCGCAGGGGCCGGAAACGGTTTCAGCGCCTGCGCAGGGGCAGCGGGGCACCCATGACGGCGTACGGGAGGCTCGCGCTCGGGAACCGGACGCGGCGGGCGAGGTCCGTGTAGCCGAGGGCCCGGTAGAGCCCCCGGGCGGGGCTCTCGGTGTCGATCGCGGAGAGGATCGAGCGCGGCTCGGCGGCGGTGTCGGTGATCCCGGTGATGAGGGCGCGCCCGACTCCGTGGCCCTGGAAGCCGGGGTGCACGTGCAGCTCGGTGATCACGAAGGATTCGTCGAGCCAGTCTTCGTGGCCCCCGGCCCGCAGATACGGTTCGACGACCCCGGACCACCAGTGCGAGCGGTCGTTGGGCATGCCGTAGACGAACCCGGCGAGCACCCCGTCCTCGGTGAACGCGCCGAGCGCGCGGGCGCCGCGGCAGGTCATGTGGCGCTGGACGATGTAGCGCCGGATGCCGACCTCCTCGTCGCTGAGCCCGAAGGCCACAGCCTGCACGCGCAGGGCCTCGTCCACCTGGGCGACGAGGTCGAGGGGCCGGATCCGTAGTCCGGCGGGCCGGTCGGGGTCTTCTCCCCCGGGGGTTGGCAGCATGCGGTGACCTTACTGCGCCGCCCCGGCCTGCGGGTATGCCCTCAGAACAGGACGCTCATGAACTCGCCGACCTCGCGGAAGCCGACGCGGCGGTAGGAGGCGCGGGCGGCGGTGTTGAAGTCGTTGACGTAGAGGCTGACCACGGGGGCCACGTCCCTGAGCGCGTAGGCGACCACGGCGGCCATCCCGGTCTCGGAGTGCCCGCGGCCGCGGAACTCCGGGGCCACCCACACGCCCTGGATCTGGCAGGCGCGGGGGGTCGCCGCGCCGACCTCGGCCTTGAAGACGACCTTGCCGTCCTCGATGCGGGCGAAGGAGCGGCCGGTGGCCACCAGCTCGGCGACCCTGGCCTGGTAGAGCAGGCCGCCGTCCCCGGCCATCGGGGAGATCCCGACCTCCTCGGTGAACATGGCCACGCAGGCGGGCATGATCAGGTCCATCTCGTCCCGGCGGATCCGGCGGACCAGCGGGTCGGCCACGACCTCGGTGGACCGCTGCTCGGTGACCATGAGGGGCTGATGGGAGCGGATGTCGCGGGCCGGGCCCCAGCTGGGCTCCAGCAGCTGCCACAGCAGCCGGGTGGCCTCGGCGGGACCCACGATGGAGGAGCAGCGGCGGCCGGTGCGGCGGGCCCGGTCGGCGAAGGCCCGTACGGCGTCCGGTCCGGCGCAGACGGGGACGAGGTTGGCGCCGGCGTAGCAGAGCGAGCGGAGCTCGCCGCCCGCGTACCAGCCCCACATCTCGCCGCCCAGGCGCCACGGATCCAGTCCGGCCACCTGGACCCGGGAGGTGACGAAGGCGTTCTCGACCGGATCGCGTCCCAGGATTTCGAGCGCGGCGTCAAGATCACTGGGCTCTAGGACCCGGGTGGTGGTCTGCGTCAACACTGGGGCCTCACCATGCAAGTCTGCTGATCTCCGCACTGTACCCGGCGCGGCTCGCGGATGCCGCGTGGGCCCCGGGGGGGCCCGCCCCCCCCCCGGGCCCCCCGGGGGGGGGGCCGCCCGCGGGGGGGGGGGGGGGCCCCGCCCCCGCCCGCGCGCGGGGGGGGGGGGGAGGTCGGGACAGCGCGAG
>NZ_JBHYVM010000009.1:45579-50980 GCF_042750105.1 Streptomyces sp. NPDC059443
AGTCATCTCTGCTGATCACCGCCGTGTACCGGGCGCGCCGGGCTGAGGCCGGGGGCCCGCTGTGGCGCCCGCACGCCACGGGGGCCACGGGCCCGGATGCGCCGCCGGGCCCGAGGCGGCATCACCACCTCGGGCCCGGCCGTGCGTGCAATGGCGGAACTACACGCCGATCGCGACCGTCGGCTCGCCCGACATCACGCCGTCCTTCTCCATCTGCTCGGCGATCTTCATCGCCTCTTCGATCAGGGTCTCCACGATCTTCGACTCCGGCACGGTCTTGATGACCTCGCCCTTCACGAAGATCTGGCCCTTGCCGTTGCCGGAGGCGACGCCCAGGTCGGCCTCACGTGCCTCGCCCGGACCGTTCACGACGCAGCCCATGACCGCGACGCGCAGCGGGACCTCCATGCCCTCCAGGCCCGCCGTGACCTGCTCGGCCAGCTTGTACACGTCCACCTGCGCACGCCCGCAGGACGGGCAGGAGACGATCTCCAGGCGGCGCGGCTTGAGGTTCAGCGACTCCAGGATCTGCCGGCCGACCTTGATCTCCTCCACCGGCGGGGCCGACAGCGAAACGCGGATCGTGTCGCCGATGCCCTCGGAGAGCAGCGCGCCGAAGGCGACGGCGGACTTGATGGTGCCCTGGAAGGCCGGGCCGGCCTCGGTGACGCCGAGGTGCAGCGGGTACTCGCACTGGGCGGCCAGCTGGCGGTAGGCGTTGACCATGACGACCGGGTCGTTGTGCTTGACCGAGATCTTGATGTCGCTGAAGCCGTGCTCCTCGAAGAGGGAGGCCTCCCACAGCGCGGATTCGACCAGCGCCTCGGGGGTGGCCTTGCCGTACTTCTTGAGCAGTCGCGCGTCGAGCGAGCCCGCGTTGACGCCGATCCGGATCGGGGTGCCCGCGTCCTTGGCGGCCCGCGCGATCTCCTTGACCTTGTCGTCGAACTGCTTGATGTTGCCGGGGTTCACGCGGACGGCGGCGCAGCCGGCGTCGATCGCGGCGAACACGTACTTCGGCTGGAAGTGGATGTCGGCGATGACCGGGATGTTCGACTTCTTCGCGATCACGGCGAGGGCGTCGGCGTCGTCCTGCGTCGGGCAGGCCACGCGCACGATGTCGCAGCCGGAGGCGGTCAGCTCTGCGATCTGCTGGAGCGTGGCGCCGATGTCGGAGGTCCTGGTGGTCGTCATCGACTGCACCGAGATCTGTGAGTCGCCGCCGACGGCCACCGAGCCGACCTGGATCTTGCGGCTGACCCTACGGTCGGCAAGCTTCGTCGGCACGGCCGGCATTCCGAGAGAGATGGCAGTCATCTGCTGTGCAACCCCAAGGTGTGGATCAAGGTGTGGATCGAGGTCCCGAGATCGGCGGGCTCCAGCCTTCGAGATTACGCCAATCAGCGCGCGCCCCGCGCATCGGCAGGGCGTGTGCCACTCGAACGCGGGGAGCCGGGCACGATGTGTGCCCGGCTCCACGTCCGATGCTGTAGGGGGCGGCCGATCAAGTGATCTTGATCGGGTTCACCACGTCGGCGACGAGCACCAGCAGGGTGAAGCAGACGAAGACGGCCGCCACCACGTACGCGGCCGGCATCAGCTTCGCCACGTCGAAGGGGCCCGGGTCCGCGCGCCGGAAGACCCGCGCCACACCGCGCCGCAGCGACTCCCACAGGGCTCCCGCGATGTGCCCGCCGTCCAGCGGCAGCAGGGGCAGCATGTTGAAGAGGAAGAGCGAGAGGTTGAACATGCCCAGGACGCTCAGCCAGCCCGCCACCTTCTCGCTGGCCGGCATGTCCATCATCGCGATCTCACCGTTGATGCGGGCCGCGCCGACGATGCCCATCGGGGAATCGGGCGCGCGCTCGGCGCCGTTGAAGGCGGAGTCCCACAGCGCCGGGATCTTGCCGGGGAGCTTGGTCAGGGCCTGGACGCTGCCCTGGACGACCTCTCCGACGCGGTCCACCGACTGGCCGAAGGTCAGCGGGGCGATCACCTTCTTGGCGCTGAAGCCGAGCCAGCCGGCCGGCACGTACTCGCCCTTGACGTAGCCGCCGTGACCGTCCGACTTGGGGACGATGTTCTGCACGAGCTTCGCGTCGAGCTGCAGCCGCTTGCCGTCGCGCTGGACGGTGATGACGGCGGGGCCGATGGTGTCGCGGATCTTGCCCGAGAGGGCGTCCCAGTCCTTGACCGGCTTTCCGTCGAAGGCCACGATCTTGTCGCCCACCTGGAGCCCGGCGGCCTTGCCGGGGGCGATCGGGTCGCCGTCCTTGCAGGTCTTGCGGTTCTCCTTCTGGCTGAGGACGCAGTCGGAGACGGTGTCGACCGTGGTGGTCGTCTGCGCCACCCCGTAGGTCATCCACAGGCCGAAGAAGATCGCCATCGCCAGGACCAGGTTCATGAACGGTCCGGCGAACATCACGATCACGCGCTTCCACGGCTTGCGCGTGTAGAAGAGCCGCGACTCGTCTCCGGGCTGCAGCTCCTCGTACGCCGCCGAGCGCGCGTCCTCGATCATCGAGCGGAACGGCGACGTGGAGCGGGCGCTCACCTTGCCGTCCGCGCCGGGCGGGAACATCCCGATCATGCGGATGTAGCCGCCCATCGGGATGGCCTTGATCCCGTACTCGGTGTCGCCCTTCTTGCGCGACCAGATGGTCTTGCCGAAGCCGACCATGTACTGGGGCACGCGGATGCCGAAGAGCTTGGCCGTCGAAAGGTGGCCGAGCTCGTGCCAGGCGATGGAGATGAGCAACCCGATCACGAAGACGAGGGCACCGCCCAACATCAGCAATAGGTTCATGCGCGCGCCTCCACTGCGGCCCGTGCCGCCGTCTCCCGTGCCCGGGCCCTGGCCCAGGTCTCCGCTTCAAGGACGTCCGCGACCGTGAGGGAAGTTCCCGCGGCGGGAGTCCCGTGCTCATCGACCACGGCAGCGACCGTATCCATGATTGCTGTGAACGGCAGCCGCCCGGCGAGAAACGCCTCTACGCATTCCTCGTTCGCCGCATTGAACACGGCGGGCGCGGTACCGCCCAGGGCGCCCACGTGGCGGGCCAGACCCACCGACGGGAAGGCCTCGGTGTCCAGCGGGAAGAACTCCCAGGTGGAGGCCTTGGTCCAGTCGAAGGCGGGGGCCGCGTCGGGGATCCGCTCGGGCCAGCCGAGGCCGATGGCGATCGGGCCGCGCATATCGGGCGGGGTGGCCTGGGCGAGCGTGGAGCCGTCCGCGAACTCGACCATCGAGTGGACGTACGACTGCGGATGGACCACGACCTCGATCCGCTCGAAGGGGATGTCGTAGAGCAGGTGCGCCTCGATGACTTCCAGACCCTTGTTGACCAGCGTCGCCGAGTTGATGGTGATCACCGGGCCCATGGCCCAGGTGGGGTGCGCGAGGGCGTCCTTGACGGTGACCCCGGCGAGCTCGGCGCGGGTGCGGCCGCGGAAGGGTCCCCCGGAGGCGGTGACCACGAGCTTGCGCACATCGGCGCGGGTGCCGGCGGCGAGCGCCTGGAACAGCGCCGCGTGCTCGGAGTCGACCGGGATGATCTGACCGGGCTTCGCGAGGGCCTTCACCAGCGGGCCGCCGACGATCAGCGACTCCTTGTTGGCGAGGGCCAGGGTCCGGCCGGCCCGCAGCGCGGCGAGGGTGGGCGCGAGGCCGATGGAGCCGGTGATGCCGTTGAGGACGGTGTGGCACGGCGAGGCGGCGAGCTCGGTGGCGGCGTCCGGCCCGGCGAGGATCTCGGGCAGCGGCTCACCGGGGCCGTACTGCGCGTCGAGCGCTTCCTTCAGGGCCGGTACGGCGTCTTCGCGCGCGACGGCCACGGTGTTCACGCGCAGCAGCCGGGCCTGCTCGGCCAGCAGGGCGACCTTCCCGCCCGCGGCGGACAGCGCGGTGACCCGGAACCGGTCCGGGTGGCGCAGGGCGAGGTCGATGGCCTGGGTTCCGATGGAACCGGTGGAGCCGAGGATGACGATGTCCCGCCGGCCGGCCGCGGGGTCGAAGAGGAGGTGCGGATCGGCGAGGGGGGCTGGGCGGTCGCTCATGCTCCCATTGTTGCCGCAACTCAGGGGCGGTTGGACACGGAGCCCCCTTCCGTGATCCGCAGGAGGAGGTGCGGGAGCGTCCCGGCGAAGTCCGGGAGCGTGACGGCCACGCGCCACCAGGCGTCCGGATCGGAACCGATGGCCAGGGCGAACAGCCGGTCGGCCTCCGCCCGCGCGGCGAGGACCGGCGCGGCCCAGTCGTGGCGGTCGGGGTGGTCCACGTCACCCAGCCAGTGGTTCTCGTCCAGGGCCCAGCAGGCGGGCGCCTTGTGCCGGATCACGTCCTCGCCGGTGAGCAGCCCGCGGGCGAGGCAGTCGCGCACCCACCGGATGTCCTCCTGGACGGTCTCCATGGGCACCGCGAGGCTCGCCAGGGCCAGTTCGCGCTCCACTCCCCCGACGGGCTCGGCGGACCCGGGGGCCAGCGAGCGCACCGTCTCGGCAAGCCCGGGGACGGGCGGGCCGTCGGCGGGCTCCGGCAGGGTGCCGCGCACGATCCGGGCCACGAGGACCGGCAGGGTCCCGCGGAAGGCCGGGGCGTGGCGGAGCAGCTCCGCCCAGAGCCTGGGGTCGTCGCGCAGGGGGCGCAGCGCCCGGGAGACGGCCGTCCGCATCCCCGTGTGCTCGGGCAGGGACCAGCGCAGCCCGTTGCGGACGCGCAGGTTCGTGAGCAGCAGGGTGCGGTGCGCGGGGGCGACGTGGGCGACGAGCTCGTCGAAGGTAAGGAGCCCCATCCGGACGGCTCGTACGGCGGGCCGGTACCAGCGGTACCCCGACGCGTCATGGGTGCCGGCGTCGAGGAGCGCCCGGCAGACCTCGCGGGGCAGGCCGCCGACCAGCAGCAGGGCCTCGACCACGCTGGGCGGCAGCGGGTCCCGGGCGTGCTCGCGCAGCAGCGTCCCGGGGTCGAGGGGGTCGTGCGGCATCCGCAGCAGGGTGAGGGGGATCCGGGGCCGGCGGCCGTGGCGGCGCAGCAGCTCGATCAGCTCTTCGGCGGTGAACGGCCCGGGGCCGATCGCCCGGAGCAGCTCGGGCGAGGGCCCGGGGCGGGCCGCGTAGCGCGTCGGGCCGGGCAGGCCGGGCAGGGGCCGCCCGACGACGTGGGGGTTGCGGGCGACGTACTGCCGGTCCTCCGCGCTGCCGTGGCGCAGCAGCAGGGTGACGGTGGAGGCCGACAGCCACTCGTCGCGGCACAGGTACTTGCGGGCGGGTGCGTCGAGCCGGCCGATCAGGTCGGCGACGACGTGGTCCGGTGCGGGGGGCGGGTGCTGGGCCCCACACCCCGGCCCCGGGAGGGGGGGGGGGGGTTGCCCTAGCCGGGGGCTAGGGTTAGACGGCATTGCCC
>NZ_JBHYVM010000009.1:50990-92018 GCF_042750105.1 Streptomyces sp. NPDC059443
GGGGGGGGGGGGGCCCGGGCCGCGTCTGGTCGGGGGCTGCGTGGGGGCGGGGGGGGGGGGCGGGCCGCCCCCCCCCCCCCACCAGGCCAGCCTTCGGCTGGCGCGGTCTTCCTCAGCCGTCGGCATCGTGTTCTCCGCCTTGCCCGTGCTCGCCCTTTCCGGGTACGCATACCCGTACAGGGACCCTTACCCATCCTCGTACGTCTGTCCGACGTCCGGAGATGATCGCAGGTCAGCGCAGTGGCCGGTGCACGTTTTTGTGCGTGGAGGGGCCGGGGGTGGCGTCGGCGATCCACGGGCCGTCGCCGGAGGGGTCGAGGATCCCCTCCTCCAGCCAGGTGTAGGTACCGGCCAGGACCCCGTCCACGACCTTGCGGTCCAGGTCGTCGGTGTTGGCCCAGAGCCGTCCGAAGAGCTCCTCCACCCGCAGCCGGGACTGCCGGCAGAAGGCGTCGGCCAGCTGGTAGGCCTCGCGGCCGTGGTCGCCGGCGGCCCGCATGTGCTCGGCGCGCACACAGGCCGCGCTCATCGCGAAAAGCTCGGCTCCGATGTCGACGATCCGGCCGAGGAAGCCCTGTTTGGTCTCCATGCGGCCCTGCCAGCGGGACATGGCGTAGAAGGTGGACCGGGCGAGTTTGCGGGAGCCGCGCTCGACATACCGCAGGTGGGCGGCGAGGTCGGGGTGTCCGGCGGGGTGGAAGGCCCGGTAGGCCCCGGGGACCTGGCCGGCTCCGGTGGCGAGCTGGGGCAGCCAGCGCGCGTAGAACCCGGCGGCGCGGGCGCCCGCCTTCGCCTTGTCGCCCAGCGCCTTCTCGGGGTCGATGAGGTCGCCCGCGACCGACAGGTGGGCGTCCACGGCCTCGCGGGCGATCAGCAGGTGCATGATCTCGGTGGATCCCTCGAAGATCCGGTTGATGCGCAGGTCGCGGAGCATCTGCTCGGCGGGGACGGCCCGCTCGCCTCGCGCTGCGAGGGATTCGGCGGTCTCGAAGCCGCGTCCGCCGCGGATCTGGACCAGTTCGTCGGCCATCAGACAGGCCATCTCGGAGCCGTAGAGCTTGGCGAGGGCGGCTTCGATGCGGATGTCGTTGCGGTCCTCGTCGGCCATCTGGGAGGCCAGGTCGACCACGGCTTCCAGGGCGAAGGTGGTGGCGGCGATGAAGGAGATCTTCGCGCCGACCGCCTCGTGCTTCGCGACGGGCCGCCCCCACTGCTCGCGGACGCCGGACCATTCCCGGGCGATCTTCAGGCACCACTTCCCGGCGCCCACGCACATGGCGGGCAGCGAGAGCCTTCCGGTGTTCAGCGTGGTCAGCGCGATCTTCAGCCCGGCGCCCTCGGCGCCGATGCGCTGGGCCGCCGGGACGCGCACCTGGTGGAAGCGGGTGACGCCGTTCTCCAGCCCGCGCAGGCCCATGAAGGCGTTGCGGTGCTCGACGGTGATGCCGGGCGAATCGGCCTCGACGACGAAGGCGGTGATCCCGCCCCGGTGGTTCTCGCCCTTCGGTACCCGGGCCATCACCACGAGCAGGTCGGCGACGACCCCGTTGGTCGTCCACAGCTTCACGCCGTCGAGGACGTAGGTGTCGGGGCCGTCCGGGACCGCCGTGGTGGCCAGGCGCGCCGGGTCGGAGCCGACGTCCGGCTCGGTGAGGAGGAAGGCGCTGATGGCGGTGGTCGCACAGCGCGGCAGATAGGCGTCCTTCTGCTCCTGCGTGCCGAACATCTTCAGCGGCTGGGGTACGCCGATCGACTGGTGCGCGGAGAGCAGTGCCCCGATGGCCGGGGAGACGGAGCCGACGAGGGCGAGGGCCTTGTTGTAGTACACCTGGGTCAGGCCCAGGCCCCCGTACTTCGGGTCGATCTTCATGCCGAGCGCGCCGAGCTCTTTCAGCCCCCGCACCGTCTCGTCGGGGATCTTCGCCTCGCGCTCGATGCGCGCCCCGTCGATGGACGTCTCACAGAACTCCCGCAGCCGGGCCAGGAAGGCCTCCCCGCGCCGGACGTCCTCGTCGGCGGGGAGCGGGTGGGGGTGGATCAGGTCGAGCCGGAACCGTCCGAGGAACAGCTCCTTCGCGAAGCTGGGGCGCTGCCAGTTCTGTTCCCGGGCCGCTTCCGCGACCTGCCGTGCCTCGCGCTCGGTCACCTTGGGCCGGGTGGAGGGTGTGGGCTGGGTGTCGCCGGGCTGTGTTGCGGACATGGAGAAGACTCACCTCGCCGCCGAGAGGGGTGCTTACCGGTGGGTGCTACCAGTGAGTCGTACCCGTTTCGGCCCCCGCGGAAGCGGCCGGGCCCCCGCATTGCCCGGGCGGCGCAACAAAAGACGGCCGGAGCCCCCGCACAGTAGGCTCCGGCCGTCGGCTTTGTGGCCGTACGAGTGGGTCAGATGTCCAGGCTGGTGAGGACCAGGACCCGCTCGTAGGTGTAGTCGTCCATCGCGTAGCGCACGCCCTCGCGGCCCACGCCGGACTGCTTGACGCCGCCGTACGGCATCTGGTCGGCGCGGTAGGACGGGACGTCGCCGACGATCACGCCGCCGACCTCCAGCTCGCGGTGGGCGCGGAACGCGGTCTGGATGTTCCGCGTGAAGACGCCCGCCTGCAGACCGAACTTCGAGTCGTTGACGGCGGCGAAGGCCTCGTCGGTGTTCTCGACCCGGCGCAGCGTGAGGACCGGACCGAAGACCTCCTCGACGGCGAGCGTGACGCCCTCGGGAACCTCGGCGACCACGGTGGGCTCGTACGAGGCACCCTCGCGCTTGCCGCCCGTGAGCAGCTTGGCTCCGGCGGCCACGGCCTCGTCGACCCAGGCCTCGACGCGCTTGGCGGCGTCCTCGGAGACGAGCGGGCCCACGTCGGTGGCGGAGTCGTTCGGGTCGCCGGTGACCTGCTCGCGGACCTTGGCGACGACCTTCTCGACGAGCCGGTCGTAGACCGTCGCGTCGGCGATCACGCGCTGCACGCCGATGCAGGACTGGCCGCCCTGGTAGTTCGAGAAGGTCGCGATACGGGTCGCGGCCCAGTCGAGGTCGGCCTCGGAGGACCAGTCGTCCAGGACGACGGCCGCGGCGTTGCCGCCGAGCTCCAGGGTGCAGTGCTTGTGGGGCACGGCCTGCTGGATGGCGTAGCCGACCTTGTCGGAACCGGTGAAGGAGATGACGGGCAGGCGCTCGTCCTTGACCAGCTCGGGCATCTTGTCGTTGGCGACGGTCAGCACGGACCAGGAACCGGCCGGCAGGTCGGTCTCGGCGAGCAGCTCGCCGATGATCAGACCGGACAGCGGGGTGGCCGGAGCGGGCTTCAGGATGATCGGCGCGCCGACGGCGATGGCGGGGGCCACCTTGTGGGCGCACAGGTTCAGCGGGAAGTTGAACGGCGCGATGCCGAGGACCGGACCCTTGACGAAGCGGCGGGTCAGGGCCAGACGGCCGACGCCACCGGCGTCGGTGTCCAGGCGCTGGGCCTCTCCGCCGTTGAAGCGGCGGGCCTCTTCGGCGGCGAAACGGAACACGGACACCGCGCGGCCGACCTCACCGCGGGCCCACTTGATGGGCTTGCCGTTCTCGGCGGAGATCAGCTGGGCGATCTCCTCGGTGCGCTCGACGAGCCGCTTGGACACGTGGTCCAGGGCCGCGGCACGCACGTGGGCCGGGGTCGCGGAGAACTCCGCCGCCACCGCGTACGCGGCGGCCACGGCCTCTTCGACCTGGGCGTCGGTGGGGACGCTGACGGTGCCTACGAGGCGGCCGTCCCACGGGGAGTGGACGTCGAAGCTTTCGTCGCCAGTGGCCTGGCGGCCGGCGAGCCAGAAGGCGTGGGTGGAAGTCATGCGAATCCCGGCCCTTCGGAGTTGTGCGGTGTCCTTGTCCCCTCCACGGTAGGACTCCGTCGCGGTTTCGGCGTTTGTCCGGCGTGGAGTACGTGGTCCGCGCGGCGCGCCGGTTTGTCAGTGTCGGCGGGGGCACCGGCCGTGCGGGACGCCCTGGCCCCGGCCCTACTGGCCCGGACTTACTGGGGAGCCGGGGTGGCCGCGCCGGCCGAGGTGGCCTTGAGGGCCAGCCACAGCTCCATGCGGACGTCCGGGTCGTCCAGGGAGCGGCCCAGGATCTCCTCGACCCGCCGCATCCGGTAGCGCAGCGTGTGCCGGTGGACGCCCAGGTCGGCCGCCGCCGCGTCCCACTGGCCGTGCCGGGAGAGCCATGCCTGGAGCGAGGCCACCAGGTCGCCCCGGCCCTTCTCGTCGTGTTCGCGCAGCGCCCGCAGGGTGCCGTCCGCGAAGGCCCGTACCGCTTCGTCGGCGAGCAGCGGGAGGACCGAGCCCGCCGCCAGCTCCTCGTGTTCGACCATCGGTCGGCCGCGCCGCCGGGCCACGGCGAGGGCCTGGTCGGCCTGCTTGAAGGCCGCCGCCACACCGGAGGCCACCGCCGGCGCCGACAGGCCGAGTACCAGTTCGTCCGGCTCCGGCTCGCCCGAATCCCGGCCGCGCCGGGATTCCAGCGCCTCCGCGTACTCGGTGCTCGCCTGTACCGCCGAGCCCCCGTCGGCCGCCAGTACGACCAGCCGGCCCGGCTCCGGCACCACCAGCAGGGTCTCCCCCGTGCGCGCGGCCGCCGACTCCACCGCGTCGGCCAGCAGGGCCAGGCCCTCGGGCTGCGCGGTGCCCGGCAGGGCCGGTTCCGCCACGAGGATCCGGAACGGCGCCTCCAGCAGGGGCCCGTACAGATCCCCGGCCACCGCCTGCGCGTGCTCCGCCTGCCCGGCGAGCAGCATGCGCAGCACGGCCGCGCCGAGGCGGGACTCCGCGTCGTGCAGGGACCGGGAGCGCTCGGTGGTGAGGGTGAGCAGGGCCACCGCTGAGTGCACGGCGTAGCGTTCGGCGGTGCCCAGCGGGGCCCCGGTTCCGACCGCCAGCGCCCCGCGCGCCCGCCGGCCCGTACCCAGCGACTGGAGCTCGACCCGGTCGTCCGACCCTCCCACCACGGCGCTGGCCGGCGCCGGCCGGTCCCGCAGCCGCTCCACGTCGGGGGTGAGCCGGGCCGCCCGGCGCGCGGCCCAGTCGGGCGCGGCCGCGACGACGGCTCCGGAGGTGTCGTAGAGCGCGGCCCAGCCGTGGACGTGCGCCGCCAGCTTCGTCAGCAACTCGGCGGGCCCGTCGGCGGACAGCGCGGCCCGCGTCAGCTCCCGCTGCGCCTCGAAGCCCGCCGTCACGGCCCGGTACTGGTCGGCGGCGAGGGCCGCGGAGACGGCCTTGCTGATGGCGAGGAACGGGGTCCGCCGGGGCACCTCCAGCAACGGCAGGTCCTCCGCCCGCGCGGCCTCGACCAGCGCCTCGGGCACGGCGTCGTAGTTGACCCCGATGGCGAAGCCGATCCCGACGACTCCGGCCGCCGCGAGCCTGCGCACGTAGCGCCGCATCTCCTCGGGGTCCTCCGCGTCCAGCTTCATCGCGGTGATGAGGAGCAGCTCCCCGCCCTCCATGTACGGAACGGGGTCGGCGAGCTCACTGACGTGGGCCCAGCGCACGGGAGTGTCGAGGCGGCCCTCCCCGGCCCGGACGCTGAGCTTGAGCGCCGAGTGCTGGACGAGTGAGGCGAGGGTGAGCGGCATGGGTACCGGTGCGCCTTAGGGGGAGGAGTGGGTTCGGCGGCGAGATGCCGACGCAGGATTCTCGCCGCGGAACGCCACTGCGGATTTCGCCGTGCCGTATGAAGGGCTCACCTTGATTCTGCCATCCCGTACGGGTCGGCTCAGCTCATCCCGGCGAGCCGGACCAGTAGCGGAGCCGCCCGTTCCCCTCGTACCGAGGTCAGCGACAGCACCGCACACCCGGGCGGCACGGCGTGTGCCAGTTCGGACGCCGACCACCGCTCCCGCTCCACCTGCCGTACGGTCACCGCGTCCGTGGTCACGGCCTTACCGGTGACCAGCTTGCGGAAGGCGTGGATGGCGCGGGTCAGGGGCTGGTCGGCGAACACCGTCCGGTGGGTGACGTCGCGGGTCTCCACCCATTCGGTGCCCCAGGTCTCCGCGAACCGCTTGCCGTCCCAGGTGGTGATCCCGGAGAAGGCCATCCGGCAGCCGACGGCGCCGAGCAGCGGGGTGCGCAGGGCCTCCGGTACGTCGTCCAGGGTGCGCAGGGTCAACAGGACCCCCGCGTTCGCCGAGCGCAGCCGCTGGACTCCGCGCACGGTCTCGGCGGTGAGCGTGTGGGAGGCGTCGTCGAAGGCGAGGAAGGCGAAGAGCGAGCGGTCCGCGCGGGCCGCGGCGGCGGCGTTGAACTGGGCGAGGAGCAGACGGGCCAGCATGCGGGAGGCATCGGCGTGCCCGCGCTCGGGAAGGTCCACCCGGACGCGGAGCGGGTGTTCCAGCGCGCGCAGCGAGAACGGGCGCCCGGCGCCGGTGGTGTCGAAGAAGCCGGCGAAGGCCGGCCGGTCCAGCAGCGCGACCCTGTCGGCGAGGGCCGGTCCCGGGTCGGCGGGGGCGCCGTGCTGGCGCGTGCGGGCGTCGAGTTCGCGGAGCATCGGCTCCTTCCCGGCGGCCTCCAGCGCACCGCGCAGGGCCGCGATCGCTCCGGGCATGTGGTCGAGGAGTTCCCGCAGCTCGGGCACGGAGGGGAAGCGGCCGTACGCCGCCCGGAACGGCCCGAGGAGCTGGGCGAGCGCCGTCGCGGCGCGGCGTACGTCGATCCCCGGCATGTCCCCCACGAACCCCTCCGCGAGGAGCATGGCGGCCTCGTCGGGGTCGGTGGCTCCCCCGTAGAGGTCCAGGTCGTAGACGGAGTCGGGGACACCGATCCGGACGACCACGTCATAGGCCTCGTCGGGCCCGAGCTGGGCGCCGGCCGATCCGACCGCCACGACGGCGGCCTGCCCGGCCAGCGCCTGCAGGGCCAGCGACTCGACGACCGGGCGGACCAGGCGGGTGGTCTTGCCCGCACCGGAGGGACCGATGGCGAGCAGCGAGGTGCCGAGCACCGCGGGGTCGAGCGCGAGACCGCTGCCGCGGCGGGCGTACGGATTGCGCTCGCTGTCCTCGACCGTGCCGAGGAGCAGCTGGCGGACCAGCAGATCGTGCCGGGCGGCGCGTACGGGCAGGTCGCGCGCCCCTGACGGGTGGACGCACGCCCCGGCGCCCTTGTCCCGTACGGCGTCGGCGAAGGCGCGCGTCCGCGAGGGGTCGGCCCGCACGGTCTCCCAGGCGCGCCGGATCCGCGCGTAGTCGACATCACCCATCCGCCCGGCCCCGGCCTCGGCCCCGAGCCGGTCGGCCACCTCCCCCAGCCCGGCGCGGCGGACTTCGGTCCACTCGACGAAGTCTTCGGGGGACGGTCCTGCCGCAGGGACGGGAGGCGTGGGGCCAGGCTTCGGCCGGTCGTCCGGTGCGGGCCTGCGGGCCAGGCGGAAGAAGAACACGATGACCGGCGCCGAGACCACCACGTACACGAGGTCGGCCACCACCTCGATGGTGCCCGCGCTCATGCTTTCGTAGGGCAGGTGGTCGCTGACGAGGCCCAGGACCGTCAGCGTCCTGGTCCAGATCAGCATCAGCACGAACAGCGCACCGGCGGCCGCGCCCAGCGCCCTGGCCCGGGGCCCCCGCGCGGCGACGAGCCGCTGGAAGGCCAGGTCCCACGAGCCCAGCCGGCTGAACCAGACCACGAGCAGGCAGGTCACCAGCAGCATGTAGGCCTGGAGCGCGGCGGTCCCCCGGCCGTCGACCGGCGCGCCGCCCAGTTGCCACCAGTCCCGGGGGGTCAGCAGCTTGAGGGGGAGGTCGGTGTACGGAATGTAGTTGTTGGTCAGCAGGGACCAGGCCAGCACGCACGCCAGGAACGAGATGACCACACCGCTCAGCAGCGCTCCCGCCGTGGCCGGCTCTGCCTCTCCGCCCGCGCGCGGCCGGTGCCCGAACCGCCAGAAGCCCGGTTCCGCCTCGGGGCGGGGGGCGCGCAGCCATTGTTCGAGCGAGGGGCCGGCGCTGGGTGCGTACGCGGGCCTGGGCGGGGCCGAGCTCGGCGGCGGCCCACCCGGCCTGGGTACGTGGTCCGCACGGACCTTCTGCCCGTTGTGCGTGCCGTCGGTGTCCATGAACCCCTGCCCCCTGCCCGATACCGCACTGTGCTGCGCGCTCAATCTAGTGGCCGGCGCCGCCTTACGGCCCGTACCCGGTCATGATCCACAAGACACGCGGAATGTCCTTCCTATGGCCGTCACGGACAAGGACACGCGGGTACTACTCCCGAACGGAGCATGCAGGACCCGGTCCCCCGGGCCTAGCCTGCGGACAAAGACACAAGTGCGTCCGAAAACACCCCCCAGGAGCCCCCTATGACCGCTGTTCCGCAGGAGCGCCGCATCGTCACCGCGATCCCCGGCCCCAAGTCGCAGGAGCTGCAGGCCCGCCGCCTTTCGACGGTGGCCGGCGGCGTGGGCTCCGTGCTCCCCGTCTTCACGGCCCGCGCGGGCGGCGGCATCATCGAGGACGTCGACGGCAACCGCCTGATCGACTTCGGCTCCGGCATCGCCGTGACCTCGGTCGGCGCCTCCGCCGAGGCCGTCGTGCGCCGCGCCTCCGCGCAGCTCGCCGACTTCACCCACACCTGTTTCATGGTGACCCCCTACGAGGGCTACGTGGAGGTCTGCGAGGCCCTCGCCGAGCTCACCCCGGGTGACCACGCGAAGAAGTCGGCCCTGTTCAATTCCGGCGCCGAGGCCGTCGAGAACGCCGTCAAGATCGCCCGTTCGTACACCAAGCGCCAGGCCGTCGTCGTCTTCGACCACGGCTACCACGGCCGTACGAACCTCACGATGGCGCTGACCTCGAAGAACATGCCGTACAAGCAGGGCTTCGGTCCGTTCGCCCCCGAGGTCTACCGCGTCCCGGTCGCCTACGGCTACCGCTGGCCCACCGGCGCCGAGAACTGCGGCCCCGAGGCCGCCGCCCAGGCGATCGACCAGATCAGCAAGCAGATCGGCGCCGACAACGTCGCCGCGATCATCATCGAGCCGGTCCTCGGCGAGGGCGGCTTCATCGAGCCGGCCAAGGGCTTCCTGCCGGCGATCGTGAAGTTCGCCAACGACAACGGCATCGTCTTCGTCGCCGACGAGATCCAGTCCGGCTTCTGCCGCACCGGCCAGTGGTTCGCGTGCGAGGACGAGGGCATCGTCCCCGACCTGATCACCACCGCCAAGGGCATCGCGGGCGGCCTGCCGCTCGCCGCCGTCACCGGCCGCGCCGAGATGATGGACTCCGTGCACGGCGGCGGTCTGGGCGGCACCTACGGCGGCAACCCGGTGGCGTGCGCCGGTGCGCTCGGTTCCATCGAGACCATGAAGGAGCTCGACCTCAACGCCGCGGCGAAGAAGATCGAGTCGGTCATGAAGGCCCGCCTGACGGCCATGCAGGAGAAGTACGACATCATCGGCGACATCCGCGGCCGCGGCGCCATGATCGCGATCGAGCTCGTCAAGGACCCGGTGTCCAAGACCCCGAACCCGGAGGCGGCCGGCGCGCTCGCCAAGGCCTGCCACGCCGAGGGCGTGCTCGTCCTCACCTGCGGCACCTACGGCAACGTGCTCCGCTTCCTGCCGCCGATCGTCATCGGCGAGGACCTGCTGAACGAGGGCCTGGACGTCATCGAGGCCGCGTTCGCGGCCACCGGTACGGCTCTCTGATCGAACGTCTGGCGCGTTCGGTAGAACGCGCGAGCAGAATGCTCGATCACTACCGCGGGTAACGGTCGGGCGCTGTGAAGAAGGTGTGGGGGGCCGATGGCGGGAGCGTTTTCCGGCTGTCGGTCCCCCTTCTCCTGCCGTACGGTTTCTGCAGATGAGTGAGACAGCCCGCTCGCGGGAAACCGAGAGCGATACCAGTACCGGGCTTCCCCAGCGCCGTACTGGGCATGCGTTCGCGCACACTCCTCACCGATCGGACAGCCGTACGCCCCAAACCCCCCGGGGCGCACGGCAACCCGGTCCGGGCGGCCGTCCCGGAACCACCCCCCCTGTTCCGGGACGGCCGGCCACTCTCCTCCGCCGGGCCTCGTCGGCCCCGCCCTCGGCCCCGGCCCCCCGCGCGCTCGCCGCCGTCTCCGCGCTCTGCGTCGCGCTCTTCGCCCTGATCACCTGGCAAGTCCTCGTATCGGGCCCCCTGCTGACCCTGGACGCCCGCCTCAGCCGCGCGCTGGTGCGCACCGTCCCGGACGAGGTCACCCAGCGCCTCTCCGACCTCGGAAACGTCCCGGTCGCGGTGCCCGTCCTGGTCTTCGCGGTCGTCTACGCCGCCCGGCGCGGCAACCGCGCCGGTGCGGCGGCCGCGGCGCTGGCCATGGCCCTGGTGCCGGCCCTGGTCGTCCCGCTGAAGCAGTGGACCGGCCGGCCGGGCCCCCTGGAGCCCTGGGCCGCCGGCTACTACCCCTCGGGCCACACGGCGACCGCCTTCGTGGCCTATACGGCCGCGGCCCTCCTCGTCAGCCCGTACCTGCGCGTGCGCTGGCCCCTCCCGCTGGCCGCCGCCCTCACCACCCTGACGGCCGCGGGCCTGATCCTGCGCGGCTACCACTGGCCCCTGGACGTCCTGGCCAGCCTCCTGATGTGCACCCCGCTCCTGCTGGGCGTCCACCGGTGGGCCGCGCGGCCTGTCGGTCCCCCCGCCTAAGATCCTCCCGATCTTGGAATTCTTCTCCACGAAGGGCGGGGGCGCGCCATGGGTGCCAGCGACTGGGACTACGTGACGACGTACGAGGGAGGCGTGCAGGCATCACTGGACGCCCTGCACGCGCGGGTGTTCACCGAGGAGTTCGGCGAGACCGGCGACTACGCGGACCTGGCCGAGCTGTGGGCCGACGGCGAGTTCATGGGTACGGGAGGCACGCACACCATCCTGGACGTCCCGCGGGCCGCCACCGGGTCCGGGGGTCCGGCGCAGGGCACGCTGCGGCCGCTGTCCGCCGATCGCCTGCTGCACCACTTCGGCGCGGCGCGGCCGACGGTCGCCCGGTACGAGGAGCTGCTGGCCGCGGCCGGCCGGGCGATGAGCCAGCAGGAGTACGAACAGAGTCTGCTGGGCGAGGAGTTCCCGCGCTGGAGCGGGCTGTACGTCCTCCTCTACGACGAGGCCGGCGAGGCCACTGCGGCCGGCGAGGCCGGGGGCGAGCCGACCCACGTCGCGTTCTTCGGCTGCTCCGGGGACTAGGGACCGGCCGGGAGGCCGGGCCGGAGCCCCGTGGGGACTCCGGCCGGGCCGCACTCCGTCCGGAACCCGGTCAGCCGCCGAAGTAGGCGTCGAAGTTCTTCGAGAACTCCCAGCCGCCGAAGCGGTCCCAGTTGACCGACCAGGTCATCAGGCCGCGCAGGGCCGGCCAGGTGCCGTGGGTCTGGTAACCGCCACAGGCCGTACCCGCCTTCTTCGTCAGGCAGTCCAGGGCCTTGGTGACCTCCGCCGGGGAGGTGTAGCCGTTGCCCGCGTTGGTCGTGGCCGGCAGGCCGATGGCCACCTGGTCCGGGCGCAGCGGCGGGAACACGCGGGCCGTGTTGCCGGCGACCGGGAAGCCGGTGAGCAGCATGTCGGTCATGGCGATGTGGAAGTCGGCGCCGCCCATGGAGTGGTACTGGTTGTCGAGGCCCATGATCGAGCCCGAGTTGTAGTCCTGGACGTGGAGCAGGGTGAGGTCGTCGCGCAGGGCGTGGATGACCGGGAGGTACGCGCCCGCGCGCGGGTCCTGACCGCCCCAGGGGCCGGAGCCGTAGTACTGGTAGCCGAGCTGGACGAAGAAGGTCTCGGGGGCCATGGTCAGGACGAAGTCCGGGCCGTACTTGGCCTTGAGGGCCTTCACGGCGGAGATCAGGTTGACGATCACCGGGGTGGTGGGGGCGCGGAAGTCGGTGTCCCCGGTCGCCAGGGAGAGGGAGTGGCCTTCGAAGTCGATGTCGAGGCCGTTGAGCCCGTACTCGTCGATGATCTTGCTGACCGAGGAGACGAAGGTGTCGCGGGCGGCCGTGGTGGCCAGCTGGACCTGGCCGTTCTGGCCGCCGATCGAGATCAGGACCTTCTTGCCGGCGGCCTGCTTGGCCTTGATGGCCGCCTTGAACTCGGCGGCCGATTCCACGGTCGGGCACTCGCTGACCGGGCAGAGCTGGAAGCGGATGTCTCCCGAGGTCACCGAAGTCGGCTCGCCGAAGGCCAGGTTGATGACGTCCCACGAGGCGGGCACGTCGGCCATCCGGACGTAGCCGGAGCCGTTGGCGAAGCTGGCGTGCAGGTAGCCGACGAGGGCGTGCGCGGGCAGGCCGGGATTGCCCGGATTGCCGCCGCCGTCGCCCGGGGTGGTCACCGCCGCGGCGGCGCTCTTCGGGGATTCCCCGGCCGCGTTGACCGCGCTGACCTGGAAGGAGTACGTCGTGGAGGCGGTGAGGCCGGTGACCGTCGCCGAAGTGCCGGTGACGCTCGTCGGGTTGGCCCCGTCCCGGTAGACCTTGTACGAGGTGGCGCCGGCCGAGGCCGTCCAGGAGAGGCCGGCCGTCGTCGGGGAAGCGGCGGACGCCGTCAGGCCGGTGGGGGCGGCCGGGGGCTGGGGCTGGCCGGGGCCGGAGCCGCCGGGGTCGGGGCCGACGAGGGTGACGTCGTCCGTGAACTGCGGCGGCTGGCCGTACCAGCCCTGCGTGTACACGGTCACCGAGGTGGCGGCCGCGCCGGTACGGAAGCTTGTGCTCAGCTGCTTCCAGGCACCCGGGGTCTGCGTCCAGGTCTGCACGTCCGTGGTCCCGGTGCCGGTCGCGCCGAGGTAGACGTACGCGCCCTGCACCCAGGCGCTGAGGGTGTAGGCGGAGTCGGGCTTGACGGTGACGGTCTGGGAGCAGCGGGCGTTGTCCTGCCCTGCCGGGGTGCCCTTGAGGGCGGAACTCCCGCCGTGGACGGGGGTGCTGACCGTGGCTCCGCCGCCGGCCGAGCAGGTCCAGCCGTCGAGTCCGGCTTCGAAGCCGCCGTTGCGGATGAGGTCGGCGTCCGCGGCCGCGGCCGGCGGGCCGATGGCGAGGAGGCCGGCCGCCGCGAGGGCGGCGGCCGTGAGGAGGGACAGGGCCGTTCTTCCGACGGCGCCTCTTGCTGCGCGCACAACTGCCTCCGGTGCGTGGGGGGATGGAGCCAGGCCACAGGTGATGGAGCGGGCGCGCCCAAGATGGTCCAGACCAATGTTCTTGTCAAGACTTCCGGTCCCCCTGCCCCGCGTTCCCCGGGCCCATGCCCCCCTGGCCCACGCCCCCCTGCCCCACGACGCGCGCCGCCGCCTCGTGCATCGCGAGCTCCAGCACCACCGGATCGGTGAGCGTGCCCCGCCCGTCCGGGACCACCATCCAGCGGACCCCGCCCGTGGCCCGGCCGGGATACGGGACCACGATCCAGCTCCCGCGCCCGGCTCCCCGTACGCCCGTCCCGATCCAGCGGGACGCCGTGCCCGCGGGCACGAAGAAGCCCAGCCGGGTGTCGCCGAAATCGGCGAGCACCGGGCCGGGCCGCTCCAGCAACGCGTGCAGCACTTCGAGGGTCGTGTGTCCCAGCTCCCCCGGCAGGATCAGCACGTCCCAGCGCCGGCCGGCGGGCAACAGGGCGACCCCGAGGGGGTTGTGCTCCCACTCCCGGCGGCAGGCGTCCGGATCGGGCGCCACCGAGACCAGCCATTCCACTGCCGTCTTGTCCCCCGGGATCGTCATCGCCCGGCCTCCGCTCTCTGCGTGTGAGGTGAAGTGTTCTCACAGGAGAGAGCGGGGCCGGGCCCGGCTATGACGCGGGTTCCGTTACGCCATGGTGGTGAAGCGGGTCACAGGACGACCGGAGGCGCACGCCGGGGCGCGCACCCGTCTCAGCTGTCGAAGCCGAGGCCGAAGCGGTCCAGGGTCTTCAACCACAGGTTGCGGTGGCCGCCCATCCGGTCCGCCCGCGCGAGCGACCACTTGGTCAGCGTGATCCCGGTCCACGCGAAGGGCTCCGGCGGGAACGGCATCGGCTTGGAGCGGACCATCTCCAGCTCCGTGCGCTCGGTCCGCTCCCCCGCCAGGAGGTCCAGCATCACGTCGGCGCCGAAGCGGGTGGCACCGACGCCGAGCCCGGTGAAGCCGGCCGCGTAGGCCACCTTGCCCGCGTGCGCGGTGCCGAAGAAGGCCGAGAAGCGGGAGCAGGTGTCGATCGCCCCGCCCCAGGCGTGGCTGAATTTCACCCCTTCCAGCTGCGGGAAACAGGTGAAGAAGTGCTCGGCGAGTTTGAGGTAGGTCTCGGGCCGGTGGTCGTATGCGGCGTCGAGCTTGCCGCCGTACGGGTAGATCGCGTCGTAGCCGCCCCACAGGATCCGCCGGTCGGGGGTGATCCGGAAGTAGTGGAACTGGTTGGCGCTGTCGCCGAGCCCCTGACGGTTCTTCCAGCCGATCGAGGCCAGCTGCTCCTCGGTGAGCTGCTCGGTCATCAGGGCGTAGTCGTAGACCGGGACCGTCAGCGGGCGCACCCGCTTGACCAGCGAGGGGAAGATGTTGGTGCCCAGCGCCACCCGGCGGGCGAAGATCCGCCCGTACGGGGTGCGCACGGCCATCCCGGCCCCCGAACCGGCCAGGTCCAGCCCGCGCGTGTTCTCGTAGATCCGCACGCCCAGGCCCAGGCAGGCCTCCTTGAGGCCCCAGGCGAGCTTCGCCGGGTTGAGCATGGCGACGCCGTCGCGGTCCCAGATCCCGCCGAGGAAGGTCGGGGAGTCGACCTCGGCACGCAGGGCGTCGCGATCCAGCCACTGCGAGCTGCCCGCGAGGCCCAGCTTCTCGGCCTCCTCGTGCATCTCGCGCAGTTCCTCGACCTGGTGCGGCTCGGTGGCCACGTCGATCTCGCCGCTGCGCTCGAAGTCGCAGTCGATGCCGTAGCGCGCGACGGCCTCCTCGATGGCGTCGAGGTTGCGGGCGCCGAGCTCCTCCAGCTTCGCCAGCTCGTCCGGCCAGCGGGCCATCCCGTTGGCGAGGCCGTGGGTGAGGGAGGCGGCGCAGAAGCCGCCGTTGCGGCCCGAGGCGGCCCAGCCCGCCTCGTGGCCCTCGATGAGTACGACGTCCCGTGCGGGGTCGCGCTCCTTGGCGAGCAGCGCGGTCCACAGGCCGCTGTATCCGCCGCCGATGACGAGCAGGTCGCAGTGCTCGTCCCCGGTGAGGGCGGGCTGTGCGGCGGGCTTGCCGGGGTCGTCCAACCAGTACGAGACCGGCTTCGCTTCGGAAAGTGATCGTGCAGCGGTGCGCATGGCGTCTGGGGCCATGTCTTCCAACTCCCTACAGGTGTTGCTCGTGCTGTACAGGTGTTACTGGGTGGTACTGGGTCTTACTTGGGCTGCGCCTTCTTGCGGCGGTTGCCGATCATCTGGCCGGCGAGGACCACCAGCACCGCGATGACGAACATCGCCGTGCCGATGACGTTGATCTGTACAGGCGTACCGCGCTGGGCCGATCCCCACACGAACATGGGGAAGGTGACGGTGTTGCCCGAGTTGAAGTTGGTGATGATGAAGTCGTCGAACGAGAGCGCGAACGAGAGCAGCGCGCCCGCCGCGATACCGGGGGCGGCGATCGGCAGGGTGACCCGTACGAACGTCTGCACCGGGCCGGCGTAGAGGTCGCGGGCGGCCTCTTCCAGGCGGGGGTCCATGGACAGGACACGGGCCTTGACCGCGGCGACGACGAAGCTGAGGCAGAACATGATGTGGGCGATCAGGATCGTCCAGAAGCCCAGCTGGATGCCCATGTTGAGGAAGAGGGCGAGCAGGGACGCCGCCATCACGATCTCGGGCATGGCCATCGGCAGGAAGATCAGCGAGTTGACCGCGCCGCGCGCCCGGAAGCGGTAGCGGACCATCGCGAAGGCGATGGCGGTGCCCAGGACGGTCGCGCCGATGGTGGCCCACACGGCGATCTGGAGGGACAGGGACAGGGAGGCGCACATGTCGGCGACTCCGCAGGGGTCCTTCCAGGCGTCGAGCGAGAACTCCTGCCAGGCGTAGTTGAACCGCCCGGTGGGGTTGTTGAAGGAGAAGACCGTGACGACGACGTTCGGCAGGATCATGTACGCGAGCGTCCCGAGTCCCGCGATCACGACGAGATTGCGGCGGAGCCAGGTGGTGGAGCTCTTCATCAGACCAGGTCCTCCGTTCCCGCTCGGCGGATGTAGACGGTGACCATGATCAGCACGATGGCCATGAGGATGAAGGACAGCGCGGCCGCCGTCGGGTAGTCCAGGATGCGCAGGTACTGCGACTGGATGACGTTGCCGATCATCCGGGTGTCCGTGGAGCCGAGCAGTTCGGCGTTGACGTAGTCGCCGCTCGCCGGGATGAAGGTGAGCAGGGTTCCGGACACCACGCCCGGCATGGAGAGCGGGAAGGTCACCTTGCGGAAGACCGTGGCGGGGCGGGCGTACAGGTCCCCGGCCGCCTCGTGGAGGCGGGTGTCGATGCGCTCCAGCGAGGTGTAGAGCGGCAGGATCATGAAGGGGAGGAAGTTGTACGTCAGACCGCAGACGACCGCCATCGGCGTGGCGAGGACGCGGTCGCCCTCGGTCATGCCGAGCCAGCTGGTGACGTCCAGGACGCCGAGCTTGTTCAGGACGCCGACCACCGGGCCGCCGTCGGCCAGGATCGTCTTCCAGGCCAGGGTGCGGATCAGGAAGCTGGTGAAGAACGGGGCGATGACCAGCACGAGCAAAAGGTTTCGCCAGCGGCCCGCCTTGAAGGCAATCAGGTAGGCCAGCGGGTACCCGAGCAGCAGGCACAAGGCCGTCGCGGTGCCCGCGTAGAGCAGCGAGCGCAGGAACTGCGGGTAGTACTCGGTGAAGGCGTCCCAGTAGGTCTGGAAGTGCCAGGTGACCTTGAACCCCTCTTCGAGGGAGCCGGTCTGCACCGAGGTGGAGGCCTGGTAGACCATCGGCAGCACGAAGAAGACGACCAGCCACAGGATGCCGGGGAGCAGCAGCCAGTACGGGATCAGGCGCTTCTTCAGGGACGGCTTGTGGACCGGGGGTTCGGCCGCGGCGGGCGCCTGGGGCGGCGCGGCAGTGGCACTCACGCGGACTCCTCGACCGTCTCGATGCCCGCGTCGATGTCCTGGTCCGCGTCGAGGCCGAAGGTGTGCTCCGGGTTCCAGTGCAGGATCACGTCGGCGCCGGGGACCAGGCGCGCGTCGCGCTCGATGTTCTGGACGTACACCTCCAGCTCGGGGCAGACCTGGCTGTCGATGACGAACTGGGTGGAAACGCCGATGAAGGAGGAGTCGGCGATCTTGCCCGCGACCTTGTTGCGGCCGGCGGCGATGGTGTTCTCCTCGTCCGCGTGGACCAGCGAGATCTTCTCCGGGCGCACCCCGACCAGCAGCTTGCCGCCGGCGCGGGGTGTGGTCGAACATCGCGCCGCCGGTACGCGCAGCTTCGTACCCGCCGAGCTCACCATGACGTCGGCCCCGCCGGCTTCCAGGACCTCGGCCTCGATGAGGTTGGAAGTGCCGAGGAAGTTCGCCACGAAGGTGGTCTTCGGGTTCTCGTACAGCTCGGCGGGGGCGCCCATTTGCTCGACTCGGCCGCCGTTCATCACGGCCACGGTGTCGGCCATGGTCATGGCCTCCTCCTGGTCGTGCGTGACGTGCACGAAGGTGATGCCGACCTCGGTCTGGATCCTCTTCAGCTCCAACTGCATCTGGCGGCGCAGCTTGAGGTCGAGGGCGCCGAGCGGCTCGTCGAGGAGGAGGACCTGCGGGTGGTTGATGAGCGCGCGGGCGACCGCGACGCGCTGCTGCTGGCCACCGGAGAGCTGGTGCGGCTTGCGCTGGGCGAACTGGCCGAGCTGGACCAGCTCCAGCATGTCGTCGACCTGCTTCTTGACGGACTTGATGCCGCGGCGGCGCAGCCCGAAGGCGATGTTCTCGGAGACGTCCAGGTGCGGGAAGAGCGCGTAGCTCTGGAAGACCGTGTTGACCGGGCGCTTGTACGGCGGCAGGTTCGTGACCTCGCGGTCGCCGAGGCTGACGGTGCCGGTGGAGGGCTCCTCCAGGCCGGCGATCATGCGCAGGGTGGTGGTCTTCCCGCAGCCCGAGGCGCCGAGCAGGGCGAAGAAGGAGCCCTGGGGGATGGTGAGATCGAGCGGATGCACGGCGGTGAAGGATCCGTAGTGCTTGCTGATCCCGGCGAGGCGGACGTCGCCGCCCGCGGTCTTGTCAGTCATGGGCCTGGGCCTTCGGTGGTGGTGTCGTGGAAGGGGCAGGTGCCGGTACGGGTGCCGGCGCCGGTGGGGGGCGGCTGGACCCGTCAGGCTCCGATGAGCTTGGCGAACTTCTCCTCGTACGCCGTCTCTTCCTCGCTGGTGAGCGAGCGGAAGGCGTGCGACTTGGCGGCCATCGCCTTGTCGGGGACGATCAGGACGTTGTCCGCGAGCTTCGGATCGATCTTGGCCAGCTCGTCCTTGACGCCCTCGACGGGGCAGACGTAGCTGATGAACGCGGCCAGCTGGGCGGCCACCGCGGGCTCGTAGTAGTAGTCGATGAGCTTCTCCGCGTTGGCCTTGTGCCGGGCCTTGGCGGGGACCAGCAGGTTGTCGCTGGAGGTGAGGTAGCCGGGCGCCGGGATCGCGTACTGGATGTCCGGGTTGCCGGCCTGGAGCTGGATGACGTCGCCGGCCCAGGCCAGGCAGGCTGCGAGGTCGCCCTTGTCGAGGTCCGCGGTGTAGTCGTTGCCGGTGAAGCGGCGGATCTGCTTCTTGTCCACGCCCTTCTGGAGCCGGCCGATCGCCTCGTCGAAGTCGGCGTCCTTGAAGGTCGCCGGGTCCTTGCCCTGGTCGATCAGGGTCATGCCGATGGTGTCGCGCATCTCGGTGAGGAAGCCGACGCGGCCCTTGAGGGAGGGGTCGTCGAGCAGCTGGGTGACCGAGTCGACCTTCTTCCCGCCGGTGGCCTTGGTGTTGTAGGCGATGACGGTGTCGATGCCGGTCCAGGGGTAGCTGTGCGCGCGGCCCGGGTCCCAGTCGGGGTTGCGGAACTGCGGGATCAGGTTGGCGTAGGCGTGCGGCAGGTTCGACGGGTCCAGCTTCTGCGCCCAGCCCAGGCGGATAATGCGCGAGGCCAGCCAGTCGGTGACGACGATCAGGTCGCGGCCGGTGTCCTGGCCGGCGGCGAGCTGCGGCTTGATCTTGCCGAAGAACTCGACGTTGTCGTTGATGTCCTCGGTGTACTTGACCGTGATCCCGGTCCGCTTGGTGAACTCCTCCAGCGTGGGACGCGACTTCTGGTCCTCGCTGGTGTCCATGTACTCGGTCCAGTTGGAGAAGTTGATCTCCTTCTCCTGGGCCGAGTGGTCGTCGGAGGCCGCGGCGGCCCCGCCTTCGCGTTTGGCGGGCGGGATGCCGCAGCCGGCGAGGGTGGAGAGGCCGCCGAGGGTGAGCGCTCCGACTCCGGAGGCGCGCAGCAGCGAACGGCGGGTGAGGGCGCCGCGCCCGCTGGTGAGGCTGCGTCGCATCGCGGCGAGTTGCGCCGCCGAGAGACGGTCGGGCTCGAACTGCTCCATGGGAGGTGCCCTTTCGGGATGGGTGCGGGCCGCTGGTCGGGCGGCTACGTGGCTATCGGTCCCCGAAGATCG
Source organism: Streptomyces sp. NPDC059443 (assembly GCF_042750105.1). Classification (NCBI taxonomy): domain Bacteria; kingdom Bacillati; phylum Actinomycetota; class Actinomycetes; order Kitasatosporales; family Streptomycetaceae; genus Streptomyces; species Streptomyces sp. NPDC059443. Next base: position 70,616 of record NZ_JBHYVM010000009.1, read on the forward strand.
TGCGGTGCCAGTCCTTCGCGGCCACCGCGGTGTTATCGAACATCACATGCTTGACCTGCGTGTACTCCTCGAAGGAGTAGGTGCTCATGTCCTTTCCGAAGCCGCTCGCCTTGTAGCCCCCGTGCGGCATCTCGCTGATGATCGGAATGTGGTCGTTGACCCAGACGCAGCCCGCCTTGAGCTCGCGGGTGGCGCGGTTGGCCCGGTACAGGTCGCGGCTCCAGGCGGAGGCGGCGAGACCGTAGGGGGTGTCGTTGGCCAGCGCGATGCCCTCGTCGTCGGTGTCGAAGGGCAGCACGACCAGGACCGGCCCGAAGATCTCGGACTGGACCACCTCGCTGTCCTGGGCGGCGCCGGAGATCAGGGTGGGCCGGTAGTACGCGCCGTCGGCCAGGTCCCCGCCGGGGATCTCACCGCCGGTGACGACCGTGGCGTAGCCGCGGGCGCGCTCGACGAAACCGGCGACCCGGTCGCGCTGGGCGTGCGAGACCAGCGGGCCGAGGTCGGTGGCCGGGTCGAAGGGGTCGCCGACCCGGACGGTGTCCATCAGCTCGGCGACCCGGGCGACGAAGGCGTCGTGGAGCGGGCGCTGCACGTAGGCGCGGGTGGCGGCGGTGCAGTCCTGGCCGGTGTTGATGAGGGAGGCGGCCACCGCGCCGTGCGCGGCGGCCTCCAGGTCGGCGTCGTCGAAGACGAGGAAGGGGGCCTTGCCGCCGAGCTCCAGGTGGAGCCGCTTGACGGTGGCGGTGGCGATCTCGGCGACCCGCTTGCCGATGGCGGTGGAGCCGGTGAACGAGGTCATGACCACGTCCGGGTGGCCGACCAGGTGCTCGCCCGCGTCGCGGCCCGCGCCGGTGACGATGTTGATCACGCCGTCGGGCAGGCCCGCATCCTTGGCCGCCTGGGCGAACATCAAGGAGGTCAGCGGGGTGAGCTCGGCGGGCTTGAGCACGATGGTGTTGCCCGCGGCGATCGCCGGAAGGATCTTCCACGCGGCCATCTGGAGCGGGTAGTTCCAGGGTGCGATGGAACCCACGACCCCGATCGCCTCGCGGCGCACGTACGAGGTGTGGTCCCCGGAGTACTCTCCGGCGGCCTGTCCCTGGAGGTGGCGCGCGGCCCCCGCGAAGAACGCGGTGTTGTCGATGGTCCCCGGCACGTCGAACTCCGTCGACAGCTTGACCGGCTTCCCGCACTGCAGGGACTCGGCGTACGCGAAGTCCTCGGCCCGCTCGGCCAGTACGGCGGCCAGCCGGTGCAGCGCGTCCGAGCGCTCGCCGGGCGTGGCCCCGGACCAGCCGGGGAAGGCCCGCTTCGCCGCGGCGACGGCCGCGTCCACGTCCGCGGTGGAGGCCAGCTCGTAGGTGAGCACCTCCTCGCCCGTCGCCGGGTCGACCACCGTGTGTGACCGTCCTGAGGTACCGGGCCGCAGCTGCCCGTCGATGTACTGCGCGCCTTCTGCGAAGCGGTCCTTGACCTGGACCTTGACCTGGAAGCGGTTGCCCATCACGCTCTCACGCTCTCCGTAGCTACAGTTCGAGCTACAGCTCGAATTGAGTGCCGATCCTGGCAGAGGAGTACCCCTCGGCCAAGTGATTCCGTTGTTGCCTTTTGATTACGCGACGGAATCGGTCGACCATGTGTCGAGGCGCGCCCGAAATCCCGTACGAAGTGTCAGTGGCGGGTGCAAGACTCGCGTGCATGGAGACGATCGAGAAACTGATCGGGCAGGTCAGCCGGGGTGAGCGGGTGAAGTTCCTGCCGTTCTGGGGACACCGTCCGCGACCCGACGGGACACTCGGCCAGAGCTGCCTGAGCCAGTGGTGGCCGTCCGAGTTCACCGTGGGTGACGTCCGGTACGCCACCGCCGAGCACTGGATGATGGCCGGAAAGGCACGGCTCTTCGGCGACGCCGAGGCGGAGCGGGCCGCGCTGGAGGCGAGGAGTCCGGCGGCCGCGAAGAAGGCCGGACGGCTCGTGCGCGGGTTCGACGACGCGATATGGGAGCGGGACCGGTTCGCCCTGGTGGTGGAGGGCAGCGTGCACAAGTTCGGCTCCGACCCGGCGCTGAAGGCGTACCTGCTCGGCACCGGGAAGCGGGTCTTGGTCGAGGCCAGCCCGCTGGACCGGATCTGGGGCATCGGCCTGGCGGCCGACGACGACCGCGCCCTGGACCCGGCCCGGTGGCGGGGGCTGAACCTGCTGGGCTTCGCGCTGATGGAGGCGCGTGAGCGGCTCCGGGCGTCGGGCGGGGCGGAGGCCGGGGTCGGGGCGGAGCGGCCGTGACGGGTGGAGCCCGCGTGCCGGCCGAGGACCGGCGCCGGGTCGCCGCGGTGATCATCCGGGACGGGTGCGTGCTCATGGTCCGGGAGCGCGGCAGGGGGGCCACGGGGCGGCACGACGGCCCGGAGTACTGGACCCTGCCCGGCGGCGGCCTGGAGGACGGGGAACACCCCGAGGACGCGGTCCGGCGCGAGGTCGCCGAGGAGACGGGACTGCGCGCGCTGGAGGTGCGCTTCGCCTACGAGGCTCCGTACCCGTCGGGCTGGACCTCCTGCTACCGCGTGGACGTCGAGGACGGGGAGCCGGAGCTGGGCGTGGACCCCGACATGGCCTGCGACTGCCCGCGGATGGTGGGGCTGATCTGGGTGCCGCTGTCCCGTGGCACCGGCGGCGGCGAGACCGTCATGGTGCCGACGCTGCTGATGCCGGCGGCGGTCTGAAGGGGGCTGAGGCGGCTACCGCGCCGGGGCGGCCACGGCGATGGGGGCGGCTGCGGGGACCGGGGCGGCGATGCGGGCGGCTGCGGAGGGAGCGTTTTCGGCCAGGAGGGCGAGGCGGCGGGCCGTCTCGGAGCCGGGGCGGGGGGTGTAGAGGACCAGCAGCTGGTCGGGTTCGCCGGGCAGCGCGAGGGTTTCGAAGGGGAGCTCCAGGAGGCCCGCCACCGGATGGTCGATGATCTTGACTCCGTGCGACTTCTGCCTGACCGGGTGGCCCGCCCACAGACGGCGGAACTCCTCGCTCCGCGCGGACAGTTCCTCCACCAGCTCCTCCAGCACCGGGTCGCCCGGGTGCTGCCCCGCGTCCAGGCGCAGATGACCGACCGTCTCCTCGGCGATCTGCGGCCACTGCGGGTACAGCGCGCGCACGGCCGGGTCCAGGAAGACCTGGCGGGCGATGTTGCGGGAGCCCTCGGGCATCGCGGAGTAGCCCGTGAGCGCGTCAGCGAGAGCGTTCCAGGCCAGGACGTCCATCCGGCGGCCCAGGACGAAGGCCGGAGCGGCCCCGCCGACCGCCTCCAGCAGCAGCCGCACGCCGGCCCGTACCTCCTGGACCGCGCCCGGCAGCGCTCCGGGGGCGGGGGTCGCGGGGCGGGCCACGGCACGCAGATGCGCCCGCTCCGTGGGGTCCAGCCGGAGCGCGCGGGCGATCGCGTCGAGCACGGCGTCCGAGACGCTGGGGCCGCGGCCCTGCTCCAGGCGGATGTAGTAGTCGACGCTGACCCCCGCGAGCTGCGCGACCTCCTCCCGCCGCAGTCCGGGCACGCGGCGGCGGCCGTGATCGGGCAGACCCACCTCGTGGGGTTGGATACGGGCACGGCGCGAACGCAGGAAGTCTCCGATGTCCCCGGTCATGGATTTCATCCTATCGGCGCAGCCCCTGGGTAACGGCCCCTAAATGCGTGGCGGGCCCAGGAGACCGCCTCCTAAGATCAGAAGTGTCCAGGTGCGAAGGCGAGACCTACTTCCACTGTTAATGGGGCGGCCGCGGGTTCGAGTCCCGTCATCGGCTTCGGGCCGGTGTAGCTCAGTTGGTAGAGCACCTTCGTGGTTTCGCCGAACTCGATCTCTGGACACCTGCGTCACGCACCTCCCGGTGCGCCCGGCAGCGGCTACTTCTTGCAGAAATCACGCCGCCGCCTCTTCTTTCTCGGGAGGCACACGTGGGGGATGTCCGGTGCGCAGGCAGCGGATACTTCGGATCAGGAGGCGGTGGGTTCGAATCCCGCCCGGCCACGGCCGGTAGCTCAGCGGATTGAGCACCTGACTTCTTCCGTCGCCGACCTCGATCTCGGACGTTCCCCACGCCACGCCTTCCCCCAATGTCCAATGAATTCGGGGGAATTCTCATGTCTCGTTTCAACCTGCGCAGGTCCAGGGCCGCGGCGCCCGTTTCGCCCGTGCGCTCCACCGGAGTCCGGGCCGCCAACCACCACGGCAGCCCCGGCTTCGTCCGCGATCCCCGCTCCGAGCTCTTCCTGCTCGCCGTGTCCAACTTCGTCACGCAGCAGACCTCTTACGAGACCGGCGAGGCCCGGGACGACCGGTTCGCCACGCTCGTGCGCACCCTCGCCGTCGAGGATCCCGAGTGGACGGCGGGCCTGCTCCGCTGGCTCCGCGGCGACGGCTCCATGCGCACCGCCTCGCTCGTCGGCGCCGCCGAGTACGTCAAGGCGCGGCTGGACGCCGGAGCCTGCGGCGGGCCCTCGAACCGGCAGGTCGTGGACTCCGTACTGCAGCGCCCGGACGAGCCCGGCGAACTGCTCGCCTACTGGACGGCCGCCTACGGGCGCAACGTGCCCAAGCCCGTCAAGCGCGGCATCGCCGACGCCGTGCGCCGCCTCTACTCCGCCTCCTCGCTGCTGAAGTACGACACCGCGTCCAAGGACTACCGCTTCGGCGACGTCCTGAACCTCGTGCACGCCTCCCCCGACCCGGCCAAGGCCTGGCAGGGCGAGCTGTTCCGCCACGCCCTGGACCGCCGTCACAACCCGGAGACCGCCGAGGTCCCTGCGGGCAACCGCACCCTCGTCGCGCACCGGGCACTGATGGAGCTGCCGGTGGCGGAGCGCCGGGGTGTGATCACCGCGGCGGACGGCCCCGAGCGGCTCGCCGAGGCGGGCATGACCTGGGAGGCGCTGGCCGGCTGGCTCCAGGGGCCGATGGACGCGGCCGCCTGGGAGGCGGTCATCCCGTCCATGGGTGCGATGGCTCTGCTGCGGAACCTGCGCAACTTCGACCAGGCCGGGGTGTCGGACGCGGTCGCGGAGCAGGTCGCGGCGAAGATCTCCGACCCGGAGAACGTCGCCCGCTCGCGCCAGTTCCCCTTCCGCTACCTGGCCGCCTACCAGCACGCGCCCTCGCTGCGCTGGGCCTACCCGCTGGAGCGGGCTCTCGGCCACGCCCTGGCCAACGTACCGGCGCTGCCGGGGCGGACGCTGATCCTGGTGGACCGGTCGGGGTCGATGTGGTCTCCGCTGTCGGAGCGCTCGCAGCTCAACCGGGCGGACGCGGCGGCCGTCTTCGGCGCGGCGATCGCGCTGCGTGCCGAGGACGCGAGCCTCGTGCAGTTCGGCACCGACAGCAGGGCCGTCGCGTACCGCCGGGGCGAATCGGTGCTCAAGGTGCTGGAGCGGTTCGGGGACCTCGGCGGCACCAACACTGCGGAGGCGGTGCGCCGGCACTACGAGGGGCACGATCGGGTGCTGATCGTCACCGACGAGCAGGCCTCGTACGCCCACGGAGGCGACCCGACCGCGCTGGTGCCGGCCTCGGTTCCCGTCTACACGTGGAACCTCGCCGGATACCGGGTGGGCCACGCGCCCTCCGGGTCCGCGAACCGGCACACCTTCGGCGGGCTCACCGACGCGGCCTTCCGCATGGTGTCCCTGATCGAGGACGGCCGGGACGCCGCGTGGCCGTGGGCGGAGACCGCCTGACGGGGCGCTGACGGGGCACCGAACGCAGCGGGGCCGGACCAGGGCGGTGATGCCCTTGGTCCGGCCCCGTCGCCGTGCCCGTGCTTGCAGTCGTGCCCGTACGCGTACTCGTACCCGCGTACGCGTCCGGCGGCTCAGACCCGGTAGACGACCTTGGTGTTCTGGTAGTTCGTCGAGTACTCCGGGTGGTTGCCGGATCCCGCGCCGCCGTACATGACGGTGAAGACGGCGATCGCGATGAACAGGCAGCCGATCGCGATGCCGATGGCGCCCATGATGACGCCGGCCAGCGCCATGCCGTCGTTGTCGGCTTCGCCGCGCTTGGCCTTGCCGCGGCCCAGCACGCCGAAGATGACGGCCAGGATCCCGAACAGGAGGCCGCCGTAGCAGCTGATCAGGGCGACGATCCCGAGCACGAGCGCGGTGACGCCGAAGCCGTTGCTCTTGTGCGCGTACCCCGGATATCCGGGGTAGCCCTGGTATCCGGGGTAGCCGGGCTGGCCTCCGTACGCCGCTTGCGGGGCGGCCTGCGGAGCGGCGGGCGGGGCGGGATAGCCGTAGCCCCCGGGATCCGGCGGGGCCGGATATCCGTAGGCGCCCGAAGCGGGCTGGGCCGGGTACCCGTAGGCGGGTGGCGTTCCCGGCGCGGACTCCGGCGCCGGCGGGCCGAATGCGGACGCGGCCGCCGGTGCTGGTGCCGATGCCGGCGCCTGCCCGGTTATCGGGGCGTCCTGCGGCGTGTCGGCGCCCGGCATGCCCGCGACGGTCTGCTGGTCGTGGACCCCCGACGCGCCCGGCGTACCCGGCGCACCCTGCTGCTTGCCCAGTTCGACCGCGGGCCGCTCCGGCGGCGCCCACGGGTCTCGCGACTCGGGGCTCTGTTCGGTCATACGGCACCCCCCTCTCGTACGGCCATGCTAAGCGCTGCCTACGACACGCCCTTCCTTCCCTACGATGAAGCCAGTTCCGTCCGCACCACTCCCTCCCGGAGGCACCCTCATGCCCGACCTGCACCCCTTCATCGCGGGGCTGCCCAAGGCCGAACTGCACGTCCACCACGTCGGCTCGGCCTCGCCGCGCATCGTGGCCGAACTCGCCTCCCGGCACCCCGACTCGAAGGTCCCCACGGACCCCGAGGCCCTCGCCGACTACTTCACCTTCACCGACTTCGCGCACTTCATCGAGGTCTACCTCTCCGTCGTGGACCTCGTCCGCACCCCCGACGACGTGCGCACCCTCACCTTCGAGGTTGCCCGGGACATGGCCCGGCAGAACATCCGCTACGCCGAGCTCACCGTCACCCCGTACTCCTCCACCCGCCGCGGCATCGACGAGAAGGCCTTCATGGAGGCCATCGAGGACGCCCGCAAGGCCGCCGAGACCGAGCTCGGCGTCATCCTGCGCTGGTGCTTCGACATCCCCGGTGAGGCCGGGCTGGAAGCCGCCGCCGAGACCGCGCGCCTCGCGATCGACCTGCGCCCCGAGGGGCTGGTCTCCTTCGGGCTCGGCGGCCCCGAGGTCGGCGTACCGCGCCCGCAGTTCAAGCCGTACTTCGACGCCGCCCGCGCCGCCGGCCTGCACAGCGTGCCGCACGCCGGCGAGACCACCGGCCCGGAGACCATCTGGGACGCGATCCGCGAGCTGGGCGCCGAGCGCATCGGCCACGGCACCAGCGCCACCCGGGACCCGGAGCTGCTCGCCCACCTCGCCGAGCACCGCATCGCCCTGGAGGTCTGCCCGACCTCCAACATCGCCACCCGCGCCGTCACGGACCTCGATCTGCACCCGGTCAAGGAGATGGTGGCGGCCGGTGTGCTCGTCACCATCAACAGCGACGACCCGCCGATGTTCGGCTCCGACCTCAACAACGAGTACGCGGTGGCCGCCCGGCTGCTGGACCTCGACGAGCTCGGCCTCGCGCAGCTCGCGAAGAACGCCGTGGAGGCCTCGTTCCTCGACCCGGCCGGCAAGGCGAAGCTCACCGCCGAGATCGACACGTACACCTCCGCCTGGCTGGCTCCCTGACGCCTGCGCACACCTCTGGCCGCAAGAATGGGGTGCATGCGCACCCTGACTGCCGTTGGCCACCGCGGGGATCCCTACCGTGTCCGCGAGAACACCCTTCCCTCGATCCGCTCCGCCTTCACCCGCGGGGCGGACGCGGTGGAGATCGACGTACGGACGACCCGCGACGGGGCCCCCGTACTGCTCCACGACGAGACCCTCCAGCGGTTGTGGGGCCATGACGTGCGGCTCGACGCCGTCACGGCCCCACAGCTCAAGGAGCTGACGCAGGGCGGGATTCCGACGCTGCGCGACGCCCTGATGGCCGCCGGCGCGGGCCGCGTCATGATCGACCTGCCGGGCGCGAGCGCCGAGACCGTACGGACCGTCGTGGGCCAGGTCCGCGAATGCGGGGCGCGCGACCGTACGTACTACTGCGCGGGCCCGGACACCATGCTGGCGGTCCGCGCCGCCGATCCGGGCGCCGAGATCGCGCTGACCTGGACCACGCTCGCGCCGCCGCGCCGGGTGCTGATCGACGCGGTGGCCCCGAGCTGGCTCAACTACCGTTTCGGGCTGGTCGGAAGGGAACTGGTGGACGCCCTGCACCGCGACGGTCTGCTGGTGTCGGCCTGGACCCCGGACACCAAGCGGTCGATGCGCGCCCTGATCGCGGCGGGGACCGACTCGATCACGACGAACCGGGTGGACGTGCTCGGAGCCGTACGGGCCGAGCTCGGCCGGTGATACGCACCTGGGGGGAGCTCGGAGCGCGGGTCCGGGGAGCCGATCCGCGCCGGCAGGACCTGGGGCTGACGCTGCTGGTGCAGCTGGCCGTCACGATGCCGTTCGTGGTGCCCCGGTCGGCCGAACTGCCGCCCGCCGACTGGGCCTCGTACGCGATGACCACGCTCGGCGTGGTTCCGCTGATCTGGCGGCGGCGGGCTCCGGTGGCGGTGCTGGTCGCGATCCTGCTGGCCGGCGGCGCGTACCGGATGGCGGTCGACGGCCCTGGGCAGCCGCTCCCGTACGCGGGGCTGATCGCCTTCTACACGGTCGCCCTGCTGTGCACGGCCCGGGTCCGGGTGGTGGTGGGCGCGCTCGCGGTCCTCACGGTCGCCCTGTCGGTGGGCTGGGACACCGGGACCGCGCGCGAACTGTTCTTCACCCTCTTCATCCTGGGCGCGTCCTACGCCCTGGGCCGGCTCCAGTACACGCGGCAGGCGTACACCTCGGCCGTGGAGGACCGGGCGGCGCAGCTGGAGCGGGCCAACCGGATCGAGGCCGAACAGGCGGCCGCCCGCGAACGGGCCCGGATCGCACGGGAGATGCACGACATCCTCTCGCACGCGGTCAGCATCATGATCGTGCAGGCGGAGGCCGGTCCGGTGGCGGTACGAAGGGCCCCCGAGCGGGCCGAGGCCGCCTTCGAGGCGATCGCCGAGACGGGCCGGGACGCGATGGCGCAGCTGCGCACGATGCTGGGGGTGCTGCGGACGGACGCGGCGGCCCCGCGACGGCCCCAGCCCGGGATCGAGGAGCTGGCGGGGCTGCTGGAGCGGGTCCGGGGCAGCGGGCTGGAGGTGGGTTACGAGCGCACGGGCGCGGTGCGCGCCCTGCCGGCGGCGCTGGAGGCGACGGTGCACCGGGTGGTGCAGGAGGCGCTGACGAACGTGGTGAAGCACGCCGGGGCGTCGAAGGTGGCCGTGCGGCTGGAGTACGCGGAGCGGGACCTGGCGGTGACGGTCACGGACGACGGACGGGGGCCGGGCGGGGGCGGCGGGCACGGCGCCGCGCCTTCGGGCGGGCACGGCCTGATCGGAATCCGCGAACGGGCGGCGGCCCACGGCGGAACGGCACAGTCCGGTCCGGGACCGGACGGCCGCGGGTTCCGGGTGCGGGTGACCCTTGTAACGTCTGGGCCGGAGGTGGGGAATTGACGATCCGTGTGGTGGTGGCCGACGACCAGGAGCTGGTGCGCAGCGGCTTCGCGATGATCCTGGACGTCCAGGACGACATCGAGGTGGTGGCGGAGGTCGGGGACGGTGCGGCGGCGGTGGAGGCGGTACGCCGCCTCGCGCCGGACGTGGCGCTGCTGGACATCCGGATGCCGGTGCTGGACGGCATCGAGGCCTGCCGGACGATCTCGGCGGAGAGCGCCTGCCGAACGGTGATGCTGACGACCTTCGACTCGGACGAGTACGTGTACGAGGCGCTGCACGCGGGGGCCAGCGGGTTCCTGCTCAAGGACGTGCGGCGGGACGATCTGGTGCACGCGGTACGGGTGGTGGCGGCGGGCGAGTCCCTGCTGGCGCCTTCGGTGGCCCGGCGGCTGATCGAGGAGTACACGGCGGCGACCGCCCGGCCGGCGGCCGGGGAGGTCTTGTCGGCCGAGCGACTGGAGGCGCTGACGGCCCGCGAGCGGGAGACGCTGCTGCATCTGGGGCGGGGGCTGTCGAACGCGGAGATCGCGGCGGCGCTGACGGTGAGCGAGCACACGGTCAAGTCGCACGTGGGCAACGTGCTGTCGAAGCTGGGGCTGCGGGACCGGATCCAGGCGGTGATCTGCGCGTACGAGACGGGTCTGATCGCGGCCGGCGGGCCGGCTGGCTCTTGGGTATCTCCCTCTGGGGAGTGAGACGACGAGGGTCTCCTCCCTCGACACGGTGAGTTGTCGTACCGGTGAAGACCACTCTCGGTGGTGATCCGCAACTGCCCTGCCGACCAGCAGCATTGAGGTCATCGGGGCGGAAGTCGCCCGGAGAGCCGACAGGGGGATCCCACCATGAACGCAACGACCCGCACGCTGATCGCCACCGCCCTGGTCCTGGGTGTGGCGGCCGGACCGGCCGTCGCCCACGCCGCGCCCGCGGCGCCGGGGGCAACAGCGTCCGCTTCGGCCTCGGCCTCGGCCTCGACCGAAGTCGCCGCGCCCGCCGTCTCCACGCCGCCGAACGCCGCGGTGCTGGAGAAGGCGATCGCCGGCCTCGGTCCGCAGAACAAGGACGCGACGGCCGCCCTGGTCCGGGTGGGCGGTACGAGCGGCTCCTGGCGCGGTAGTTCGGGTGTCGCGGACATCCGGACCGGACGGGAAGCCGTCGAACAGGGCCGCTTCCGGGCCGGATCGGTGACCAAGACCTTCACCTCGGCGGTGGTGCTCCAGCTCGCGGCCGAGGGTCGGGTGGACCTGAACAAGCCGGTCCGGCAGTACCTGCCGGAGACGGTCCCCGACGCCTACGACACCGTCACGGTCCGACAGCTGCTCAACTACACCAGCGGCATACCGGCGGCCGACGGGCCGGGCGACTCCTTCGAGGCGCAGTGGGAGCACCGCTTCGACGTGACCGATCCGCACAAGCAGCTCTCCAACGCCCTCGCGAAAAAGCCGGAGTTCACTCCGGGAGCGGCGCAGCACTACCTGAACATCAACTACACGCTGCTGGGCGTACTGATCGAGAAGGTGACGGGCACGACGTACGAGGAGGCGGTGGGCCGGCGGATCCTGAAGCCGCTGGGGCTGCACCAGACCTCGTTCCCGAGCCGCACCCAGACGAAGATCCACGGGCCGCACAACCATGGCTACCAGGCCGTGGCCAAGGCGGACGGCACGACCGAGCTGCGCGATGTGACGGAGTGGAACTCCTCGGACCGGTGGGCCGCCGGGGACATCATCTCGACGACGGCCGATCTGGAGCGGTTCACGATAGCCCTGTTCAGCGGGAAGATCGTGCCGAAGGCGCAGCTGGAGGAGATGTTCACGGTGCCCGGGGTCAAGGACTTCGCCAGCGGGAAGGCCGCGACCCTGACGGCGGGGATGTCCCGGATCGTCCTGCCCGACGGCACGGTCGCCTGGGGCAAGTCGGGCGGCCGGCACGGCTACAACACCGCGATAGGCGCGACCCGCGACCTCTCCCGCACCCTGGTCTACTCGGTGAACTCCACGAACGCCAAGGGCGAGGACATGAACCCGGTGGCCCTGGGCATCGTCATGGCGGCCTTCGCCAAGTAGCCGTCAGGCGGGTATCGCTTCCATCGCCTCCATCGCCTCCAGCCGCTTGATCATGCGACGCAGGAGCAGCAGCGGGATCACCCCGAAGACGCCGAACGACATGTCGATGACGCTCCACCAGAAGGGGATCCCGCGGATCGGGCCACAGATCAGGGCCAGCGGGATCACCCCGAGGCAGGCGATCATGCCGGCCTCGACGATCCAGATGTTGCGGACGGGGTCGCGGTGGACCCCGTAGAAGAAGACCGCGATCACCAGGTGGGCGAAGGCGAGCCAGTCGGTGCCGTAGAGGAGGAAGGGGTAGTCACGGTCGGCCTGCTCCAGCCCGTCGCCCACGCGGCGCAGCCAGTCGTGGGAGACCAGGGAGTTGGCCCAGTGGAGCTCGTTCACCAGCGGGAAGGCCGTGAGTCCGCTGAGGACGAGGCAAACGACGAACAGGGCCAGCCAGACACGGATGCGCCGCAGAAGGGCGTTTCTCTCGCTCATGAGGGCAAGCGTACGCAGATTTCTGAACACGTTCAGCGAAATAGCTGAACGCGTTCAGTTCTGTGGCCGGACCGTGATCAAGCTTTCTCAGAGTCCGACGATGGCGTTCCACCGCTTGGCGAGGGGTGCGCGCTCGGCCGAGGAGATGTCCCGGGCCAGGACGAGGCGCTTGCGCATGTCGTCGTCGGGGAAGATCAGCGGGTTCTCGGCGAGCTGGGCGGTCTCCTTGTCATCGGAAGCGGCCAGCACCTCTCGGGCGGCCGGCACCGGGCAGACGTAGTTGACGGCGGCCGCGAGCTCCGCGGCCACCTCGGGGGCGTAGTAGAAGTCGATCAGGGCCTCGGCATTGGCCTTGTGGCGGGCGAGGTTGGGGATCAGCAGGCTCTCCGCCCAGAGCTCGGCGCCCTCCTCCGGGACCACGAACTCGATGTCGGGGTTGTCGGCCTGGAGCTGGATCACGTCGCCGGAGTAGGCCTGGCAGGCCAGGACGTCGCCCTTGCTGAGGTCGGAGGTGTAGTCGTTGCCGGTGAAGCGGCGGATGTGCCTCTTCTTCACCATGCTCTCCACCTGATCGCACATCCGGTGGAAGTCGGACTCGGTCCACCGGGTGACGTCGACGCCGTTGCCCTGCATCAGCAGGGAGAAGGACTCGTCGAGACCGGAGAAGAGCGTCACCTTGCCGGCCAGGTCCGGCTGCCAGAGGTCCTTGACCGACTTGATCTCCCGGCCGAGCGCCTTGCGGTTGTAGGCGATGCCGGTGATCCCCGACTGCCAGGGGACGGTGTGCAGCCGGCCCTGATCGAAGGCCGGGGAGCGCAGCTGCGGGTCGAGGTTCTTGGCCACGTTGGGCTGCGCCGAGCGGTCCATCGTCTGGGCCCAGCCCAGATGGACGAAGCGGGCGGCCATCCAGTCGCTGACCACGACCAGGTCGTGGCCGGTCTCCTGGTGGTTCATCAGCGACGGGCTGACCTTGCCGAAGAACTCGTCGTTGTCGTTGATCTCCTCGGTGTACCGGACGTCGATGCCGGTCTTCTCCGAGAAGGCGTCCAGCGTCGGCCGCCGGTTCTCGTCCTTGCTGTCCGTGTCGATGTAGAGCGGCCAGTTCGAGAAGGAGACGCTGCGGTCGCGTTCGGAACGGTCTTGGCCCTCCCGCCGGTACTCGGGGACGAAGGCGGCGGGTACGCCACAGCCGGTGAGGGCGGCGAGCAGGCCCGCGGCACCGAGGCCGCGCATCGCCGCGCGGCGGGAGAAGGCGAGTTCAGGCATGGCCAAAGCCTCGGCGAACGCGAAGAGGCGGGCAATAGACATGTTGTCTACTACCCGCCCCTTCAAGGCTGTGGCCTGATCAATGCGGTGGCCGCCCGGCCGTCGCGCCGGACCTCTCGCCAGCCCTCAATGGCCTTCAGCGACCCTCGGATCAGCCGTCGAGCGAGGTCATGACGTGCTTGATGCGGGTGTAGTCCTCGAAGCCGTAGGCGGAGAGGTCCTTGCCGTAGCCGGACTTCTTGTACCCGCCGTGGGGCATCTCGGCCACGAGCGGGATGTGGGTGTTGATCCACACGCAGCCGAAGTCGAGGTTCTTGGACATCCGCATCGCGCGGCCGTGGTTCTTGGTCCACACCGAGGAGGCGAGGGCGAACTCGACGCCGTTCGCGTACTCCAGGGCCTGAGCCTCGTCCGTGAAGGACTGGACGGTGATGACGGGGCCGAAGACCTCGTTCTGGATGATCTCGTCGTCCTGCTTGAGGCCGGAGACCACGGTGGGGGCGTAGAAGTAGCCCTTCTCGCCGACCTGGTGGCCGCCCGCCTCGACCTTGGCGTGGGCGGGGAGCCGCTCGATGAAGCCCGCGACCTGCTTCAGCTGGTTCGGGTTGTTCAGCGGGCCGTAGAGCACGTCCTCGTCGTCCGGCTGGCCGGTCTTGGTGTCGGCCGCGTTCTTGGCGAGCGCCGCGACGAACTCGTCGTGGATCGACTCGTGGACGATGACGCGGGTGGCCGCGGTGCAGTCCTGGCCGGCGTTGAAGAAGCCCGCGACCGCGATGTCCTCGGCGGCCTTGGCGATGTCGGCGTCCTCGAAGACCACGACCGGGGCCTTGCCGCCGAGCTCCAGGTGGACGCGCTTGACGTCCTTGGAGGCGCTCTCGGCGACCTGCATGCCCGCGCGCACCGAGCCGGTGATGGAGGCCATCGCCGGGGTGGAGTGCTCGACCATGGCCTTGCCGGTCTCGCGGTCGCCGCAGACGACGTTGAAGACGCCCTTGGGCAGGATCGAGTCGATGATCTCGGCCATCAGGATGGTCGAGGCCGGGGTGGTGTCCGAGGGCTTGAGGACCACGGTGTTGCCCGCGGCGATGGCCGGGGCGAACTTCCAGACGGCCATCATCATCGGGTAGTTCCACGGCGCCACCTGGGCGCAGACGCCGACCGGCTCGCGGCGGACGATGGAGGTCATGCCCTCCATGTACTCGCCGGCCGAACGGCCCTCCAGCAGGCGGGCGGCGCCCGCGAAGAAGCGGATCTGGTCCACCATCGGCGGCAGCTCCTCGCTGGCCGTGAGGCCCAGCGGCTTGCCGGTGTTCTCCGACTCGGTGGCGACGAGCTCGTCCGCGCGCGCCTCGAAGGCGTCCGCGATCTTGAGCAGCGCCTTCTGGCGCTCGGAGGGGGTCGTGTCGCGCCAGCCCGGGAAGGCCGCGGCGGCGGCGGCCATGGCGGCGTCCACGTCCGCCTGGCCGGAGAGGGGAGCGGTCGCGTACGCCTCGCCCGTGGCGGGGTTGACCACCTCGGTGGTCCGCCCGTCGGCGGCGTCCTTGAACTCCCCGCCGATGTAGTTGCGCAGACGACGCAGTTCGGTGGTCACTACAGCCACACTCCTGTGATCACATGTCCAATGGTTGAGACGGCTCCTCAGCCTAGCGCCTCGGACGCCGTTTTCGACAGGCCCACGCACCACGAACTACGGAATCAGTGAGATCTGACTCCTGAAACAACGAATTACATCGTTCTCGCCTTGCGGAACGGACGACTCCTCGTGCAGAGTGAGGGCGTGGTCAGTCGAAGCGCAGATTCCAGGAACAGACAACCGTCCCCTTCGGTCGATGCTGTGTCCCTGGCGATCATCGAGCAACTGCAGGAGGACGGTCGCCGTCCTTACGCAGCGATCGGCAAGGCCGTGGGCCTGTCCGAAGCCGCGGTGCGCCAGCGAGTACAGAAGCTTCTCGACCAGGGCGTCATGCAGATCGTGGCCGTCACCGACCCGCTCACCGTGGGGCTGCGGCGCCAGGCGATGGTCGGCATCAACGTCGAGGGAGACCTCGACCCCGTGGCAGACGCGCTGACCGCCATGGCCGAGTGCGAGTACGTGGTGATGACCGCGGGCTCGTTCGACCTGATGGTGGAGATCGTCTGCGAGGACGACGACCACCTGCTGGAGACGATCAACAAGAAGATCCGTGCGCTCCCCGGCGTGCGATCAACCGAAAGCTTCGTTTACCTGAAGCTGAAGAAGCAGACCTACATGTGGGGAACGAGATAGCCCGTGAGCCAGGACCTCTCCAAGACCGCGTACGACCACCTGTGGATGCACTTCACCCGCATGTCGTCGTACGAGAACTCGCCCGTCCCCACCATCGTGCGGGGTGAAGGCACCTACATCTTCGACGACAAGGGCAAGCGCTACCTGGACGGTCTCGCCGGACTGTTCGTGGTCAACGCCGGTCACGGCCGCAAGGAACTGGCCGAGGTCGCCTACAAGCAGGCCCAGGAACTCGCGTTCTTCCCCATCTGGTCGTACGCGCACCCCAAGGCCGTCGAGCTCGCCGAGCGCCTCGCCAACTACGCCCCGGGCGACCTGAACAAGGTCTTCTTCACCACCGGTGGCGGCGAGGCCGTCGAGACCGCCTGGAAGCTTGCCAAGCAGTACTTCAAGCTCAAGGGCAAGCACACCAAGTACAAGGTCATCTCCCGCGCGGTCGCCTACCACGGCACCCCGCAGGGCGCCCTGTCCATCACCGGCCTGCCGGCCCTCAAGGCCCCCTTCGAGCCGCTGGTTCCCGGCGCGCACAAGGTGCCGAACACCAACATCTACCGCGCCCCGATCTACGGCGACGACCCCGAGGCCTTCGGCCGCTGGTGCGCCGACCAGATCGAGCAGGAGATCCTGTTCGAGGGCGCCGACACCGTCGCCGCGGTGTTCCTGGAGCCGGTGCAGAACGCCGGTGGCTGCTTCCCGCCGCCGCCCGGGTACTTCCAGCGGGTCCGCGAGATCTGCGACGAGTACGACGTGCTGCTCGTCTCCGACGAGACGATCTGCGCCTTCGGCCGTCTGGGCACGATGTTCGCCTGTGACAAGTTCGGCTACGTCCCGGACATGATCACCTGCGCCAAGGGCATGACCTCGGGCTACTCCCCGATCGGTGCCTGCATCATCTCGGACAAGCTCGCCGAGCCGTTCTACAAGGGTGACAACACCTTCCTGCACGGCTACACCTTCGGCGGACACCCGGTGTCCTCCGCGGTGGCGCTGGCCAACCTCGACATCTTCGACAAGGAAGGCCTCAACCAGCACGTGCTGGACAACGAGGACGCCTTCCGCTCGACGCTGGAGAAGCTGCACGACCTGCCGATCGTCGGCGACGTCCGCGGCAACGGCTACTTCTACGGCATCGAGCTCGTCAAGGACAAGGTCACCAAGGAGTCCTTCACGGACGAGGAGACGGAGCGCGTGCTCTACGGCTTCCTCTCCAAGGCGCTCTTCGACAACGGCCTGTACTGCCGCGCCGACGACCGTGGGGACCCGGTCATCCAGCTGGCCCCGCCGCTCACGGCCGACCAGGGCACCTTCGACGAGATCGAAGGCATCCTGCGCCGCGTGCTGACCGAGGCCTGGACCAAGCTCTAACCAGCAGCCGTCCGCGAGCAGCAAGCGCAGTAACGAGCAGTAAATAGTCCGACCACACGGCCCGGATCCTCCGTTCGAGTGAGAACGAGGGGGTCCGGGCCGTGTGCTGTCACCATCCAAGACGTTCATCTCTTTACATCTCATTGCGGTGCCAGTGACCTACGCGGCTCCGCTTCGTTCCCCCGGACGGAGGTGTACGCCATGGTGGCTCCACCGGACAAAGCTCCGCCAGACACTGCCCCGCCCCAGGACGATGTGCTCTGGGCACGGTCCCTGCACTACTCCCACAGCGGTTCGCCCGGCCTCATCGGGGTCTCGATCGGCGTCCGCGCGGGTGAGATCCTCGCCGTCACCGGCCCCCGCGGCAGCGGCAAGACCACCTTGCTGCGCTGCCTGTCCGGGCAGCTGCTGCCCGAACAGGGCGAGGTCTGGTTCAACAGCGTCCCCGTGCACACCATGGGGGCACTGGCCCGCGAGCGGCTGCGCCGCGACCGGTTCGGCTGGATCGGCCCCGAACCGCAGCTGCTGCCCGAGCTCCGGGTCTGGGAGAACGCCGCCCTGCCGCTGCTGATCGCGGGCGCGAGCCACCGCGGGGCCAAACGGGCCGCCTGCGAATGGCTGGACCGCCTCGACATCGGCGCCTTCGCCCGCAAGCACCCCGGCGCCCTCAACCGCGCCGAGTCCCAGCGCGTCGCCCTCGCCCGCGCCCTCGCGAGCGAGCCCGCCGTGATCTTCGCCGACGAGCCCACGGCCCCGCTGCACCGCGCCGAGTGCGCCCTGCTGCTCCGTACGCTCACCACCGCGGCCCGCTCGCACGGGATCACCGTGGTGCTGGCCACCCACGACGAGGAGACCGCGGCCGTCGCCGACCGGCGGGTCGCCCTGCTCGACGGACGCCCGGCCGCGGCCGCGGCCGCCGCCCACCAGACCGCCTTCCCCCAGCCCCCGGAGGACCAGGCCGCGTGCTCGCTCTCCGCCTAGCCCGCGGCTCCCGGCCGCTCGTGCAACTGCGCCGGCTGCTGGTCGCGGCGGCCTCCGCCGGCAGCGGCTTCCTGCTGCTGTACGTGCTCGCGGAGGCCACGGCCCGGCCCGCCGGATCGTTCCCTCGGCTGCTGTGGGCCCTGGTGCCGCTCGCCGTCACCGTCCAGTTCGCCGTCGCCGTGGCCCGTACCGACCCGGCGGCCACACCCCGGGACGGGCTCGACGCGGCCGGGCTGGGACCCGTACGGCTCACTCTGGTCGCGGCGATTTCCACCGCCGTCGCCTGCGCCCTCGGCAGCGCCGTGGCCCTGGCCGTCTTCCTCCACCTGCGCGGGGACGTGGCCGGGCTGCCCTTCGACGGAGCGGGGGCCGGGCTGCTCCACGCGGACCGGCCTCTGCCCGTCGCCGCCGCCCTCACCCTGCTGGCCCTGCTCCCGCTGACCGCCTCGGCCGCCACCACCCTCGCCCTGCGCCCGCACCCTCGGCCGGCCCCGCAGACCGTGCTGCCCTGGGGCATCGCGCTGACCGCCTGCGGACTCGCCGCCCTGGCCTACGCCGGACCCGGCGGCGCCGGGCTGCCCGCCGGCTGGGCGCTGACCGCCGCCGGGCTCGCCCTCGCCGGTCCCGGCCTCGCCTACGCCTGCGGGACGCTGGTCCAGTCCCTACGTCCGGGCGCGCTCCGGCTGCTGGCCGGCCGGACCCTCCAGGAGGAAGCCCCCCGGCTCGGCGCCCCGCTCGGCGTGCTGTGCGCGGTCGGCGCGGGCGCCCTCAGCGCCGTGGCCCTGCGCGACCGCGGCGGTCTCCAGGTCCCGCTGGGGCCGCTGACCGCACCGGCCGCCGCGCTGGTGGTGCTGTGCGCCGCCGCCACCCTGCTGACCTCGGCGGTCGAGGTCCGCCAGGCCCGCGCCGCCACCCGCGCGGCCCTGATCGGCATCGGCGCCCCGGGCAGCGTGCTGCGCGGCGCCGCGACCGTACGGGCGATCGCGCTGGCGGCCGGGTGCCTGCCGCTCGCGTGGGGTGTGGCACAGCTGACGTCGATGGCATTGACCCACTGAGACGGCAAGCCCTTAGGGTGGGCCGAATGGTCAACGGATACATCGACACCGAGATCGAGACGCTCGCCGAATTCGACCGGGTCGTGGCCCGCGGCTCGCTCAGCGGGTACCGGATCCAGTCGGTCAACCTGCTGGAGCGGACCTTCGCGCTGCTGTCCGCCGACACCTCCTCGGCCGTGTTCCTGGGCTGCGCGATGGAGCCCGATGCCTCGGTGAAGGTCCGCGCGGACGGCGCGCTGGTCTTCCAGCCCGTCCCCGACCTGCCGTTCAACCCGTACCGGGGGCTGCTGTACACGGCCGAGGAGCTGTTCTCGGGCCTCTCCGGCGGCTACGAGGCCACCCCTGACGCCGAGGCCTACGCCTGGTTCCAGGAGACCAAGTCGGACGGCGACATCTTCTCCTCGATGCTGCGCTCCATCCACGACGACGCCATCTCCGACGCCCTCGACGAGCACCTCGCCGGCGCCCGCGTGGTCGGTGTGATGGGCGGCCACGCCATGGCCCGCGGCGGCGCCGAGTACCGGGGCGCTGCCGAGCTCGGCCGGGCCCTGACCCGCTCCGGGCTGATCGTGGCCACCGGCGGCGGTCCGGGCGCGATGGAGGCGGCCAACCTCGGCGCCTACCTCGCCGGAGCCCCCGACGAGGCCCTGCCGGAAGCCCTGGAGATCCTGGCGCGGGTCCCGTCCTTCTCCCCTTCCGTGTCCGACTGGGCGCGGGCGGCCTTCTCCGTACGCGAACGCTGGCCGGCCGGCCCCGGCGGGGACTCGGTGGGGATCCCGACCTGGTTCTACGGACACGAGCCGCCGAACGCCTTCGCCGGCCACATCGCCAAGTACTTCGCGAACGCCACCCGGGAGGACGGACTGCTCGCCCGGTCCAACGCGGGCGTGGTGTTCCTGCCGGGCGCGGCGGGCACCGTCCAGGAGATCTTCGACAACGCGACGCCCAACTACTACGAGTCCCGGGCCGAGCCCACCCCGATGATCCTCGTCGGCCGCGCCCACTGGACCGAGCACCTGCCGGCCTGGCCACTGCTCCAGGCGCTGGCGCGCGGCCGCGCGATGGAGTCCCGGATCGCGCTCGTGGACTCCGTGGACGAGGTTCCTGCGGTACTCGCCCAAATGTCCTGACCCCACCAGGCAACTTCTCGGCCCCTCCATACGTCTGGCAGAGGTACGCACACCGCAAAACCTGCCAGACGTGAACGGAGCCTCCGGGTGCTCATAGGCCTGCTGACCGCGATCGCGGCATCCATCTGTTACGGCACGGGATCCGTCCTGCAAGCCGTCGGCTCCCGGCGGGCGGCCCGGATGACCCCGGCCGCCGCGGGGGTCACCCAGCATGGCGGCCCGAACCTCTCCTCCACCGCGAAAGCCGCGATGACCTGGGAGTTCATCGTCGGCACCATCCTGGACTTCGTGGGCTTCGGCCTGGGCGCCATGGCCGCCCGCCTCCTCCCGCTGTTCCTCTCGCAGACCGTCATCAGCGCCAACCTGGTGATCACGGCCGTGCTGAGCGTGAAGATGCTCGGGATCCGGCTGACCCGCAAGGAATGGACCTCGATCGGCGTGGTCTGCACCGCGCTGATCCTGCTGGCGACGGCCGCGGGCCACGAGGGCGGCCACCACGCTCCGGCGGCCACGCACTGGTGGCTGCTGGGGGTGACCCTGCTGATCATCATCGGCGGCACCGTGGCGGTACGTTTCCTCGGTGCCCGCGCCGCGATCCTGGCGGGCCTGCTGTCGGGTCTGGCCTTCGGCGCGCTGGGCGTCGGGGTCCGCATCCTGAACGGCATCGAGCCCTTCTCGTTCGCGGCCCTGCTCTGCGACCCGGCGCTCTACGCCATCGTCGTGGCGGGGGCCGGCGGCATGTACCTCCACACGGTGGCGCTCCAGATCGGCTCGGTGAACGGGGCCACCGCCGCCCTGGTGGTCGGCGAGACCGTCCTCCCGGGTGCGATCGGCGTGCTCTGGCTGGGTGACGCCTCCCGCCCCGGCATGGCCTGGCTGGCGGTACTCGGCTTCGTCCTCGCGGTGACGGGCGCTGTCGCGGTCGCCTGGTACGGCAACCACGACGGCGCCGAAACCGCCGCCGAACCGGAGGAATCCAGCCTCGCCGGCACATCCAGCCCCGCCGGCGTTTGAGGCGCGGGGTGGGGGGGGGGGGGGCGCGGGCGCCGCCGGCCCGCCCCGCTCGCGGGCCCCCGCCCCGCGGCGCGGCGCGCGCGGGGCCGCGCCCCCGCCGCGAGCCCC
>NZ_JBHYVM010000009.1:92028-120273 GCF_042750105.1 Streptomyces sp. NPDC059443
TTTATATCTTTTTTGTGTGTTTGTTTATTTTATATACCCGCCCGCGGGGCGCCCCCCCCCCCCGCCCCCCTACTCCCCCGGCAGGACGACCACCTCGGCCGGGGCGAAGGTCACCGCGACCCGGTCCCCTACCGCCGGCGCCCCCAAAAGACCGCACTCCGCCTCCAGCACCGGCCCCGCCCCGGGCCGCAGCAGCAGCGCGACGTGCGTCCCGCGGAAGGTCCGCGAGACGACCTCGCAGCCCAGCCCCTCGGGCGACAGCACGACCCCGGCGGGCCGGATCAGCACCTTGCGGTCGCCCTCCGGGGACCCGGCCGGCACCGGGACCTTGCCCCAGGGCGTCGAGGCCACCCCCGCGGCGACCGCCGCCGGAGCCACGTTCTCGAAGCCCAGGAACCGCGCCACGAACTCCGAGGCCGGCCGGTCCCAGACCTCCAGCGGAGTCCCCGCCTGCGCGATCCGCCCGTCCCGCATCACGACCACCCGGTCGGCCAGGGCGAACGCCTCCCCCTGGTCGTGCGTCACGGCCAGCACGGTCGTCCCCAGACGCGAGAACAGCCCCTGAAGCTCCACGACCAGCCGCTCCCGCAGCCCCCGGTCCAGCTGCCCCAGGGGCTCGTCCAGCATCAGCAGCCGCGGAGACGGAGCCAGCGCCCGCGCCAGCGCGACGCGCTGCTGCTCGCCGCCGGAGAGCGAGGCCACCGCCCGGCCCTGGGCCCCGGGAAGCCCGACCAGTTCGAGCAACTGGGCCACCTGGCCCTCGTAGGCCGTCTTCGAAGAGCCCCGCATCCGCAGTCCGAACGCGACGTTCCCGCCCACGTCCCGGTGCGGGAACAGCTGGTGGTCCTGGAACATCAGGCCCACCCCCCGCCGGTGCACGGGGACCCCGGCCTGGTCGGCGCCGCCGAGCAGCACCCGGCCGCCCGAGACGGGCTGGAGCCCGGCCACCACCCGCAGCAGGGTGGACTTGCCGCTCCCGCTCGGCCCCAGCACGCACACGGTCTCGTGCTCGGCGACCTCCAGGTCCACGGCGTCCACGACCGCGCGCTCACCGAAGCGGACCGACACCCCTTCCAACTGAAGCAGGGTCATCAGAACTCTCCGGAAGTCTTGTCGGGCCGCAGTCGCTCCAGCAGCAGCAGGGACACCGCGCACACCAGCATCAGGATCGTGCTCAGGGCCATCGCCTGCCCGTAGTTCATCTCGCCGGCCCGCCCCAGCAGCCGCGCCACGGCGACCGGCAGCGTCGGACGGTCGGGCCGTGCGATGAAGACGGTCGCCCCGAACTCCCCGAGGGACACCGCGAAGGCGAAGCCCGCCGCGATCAGCAGGGCCCGGCGCACCATCGGCAGGTCGACCTCGCGCCAGGCCCGCAGCGGCGAGGCCCCGAGCACGGCGGCGGCCTCGCGCAGCCGCCCGTCCACCGCGCGCAGTACGGGCAGCATGGTCCGTACGACGAAGGGCACGCCGACCAGCGCCTGCGCCAGCGGCACCAGGATCCACGAAGTGCGCAGGTCCAGCGGCGGCTTGTCGAGGGTGATGAGGAACCCGAAACCGACCGTCACGGCCGACACCCCGAGCGGCAGCATCAGCAGCGCGTCGAAGCCCCGTACGAAGCGGCCGCCCCGGCGGGTCAGCGCGGCGGCCGCGAGCCCGCCGACGACCAGCGCGATGGCGGTGGCGGCGAGGGCGTACTGGAGGGAGTTCCAGATGGCCTCCAGCGGCGGCACCAGGAACGTTCCGCCACCGGCGCCCACTTCCTGGAGCGCCCGGTAGAAGCCGAATCCGTAGCCGCCGGGGGCGTCGAGGGAGCGTTCCACGAGCACACCGAGCGGGAGCGCGATCAGCAGCGCCACCGTCAGCAGCACCCCGCCGAGCAGGGAGCGCTGCGCCGGGCCGCGCGGCCGGTGCGCGGTGCGCGCGGGGTCCACGAGCCGCAGCGCGGTCTCCCGCTTGCGCACCGTCCAGGAGTGCACGCCGAGGATCGCGCCGATCGCCACGAACTGCACCATCGTCAGCACGGCGGCCGTAGGCAGGTCCAGGAGCTGGGCGGTCTGCCGGTAGACCTCCACCTCCAGGGTGGAGTACGAGGGCCCGCCCAGGATCTGCACGACGCCGAAGGAGGAGAACGTGAACAGGAACACCATCAGCGAGGCGGCGGCCACTGCCGGGGCCAGCGCGGGCAGCGTCACGCGACGCCAGGCGGCGAACCGCCCGGCGCCCAGCACCCGGGCGGCCTCCTCCTGGCGCGGGTCCAGCTGCGCCCAGAGCCCGCCGACCGTACGGATGACGACGGCGTAGTTGAAGAAGACGTGCGCGAGCAGGATCGCCCAGACGGTCGTGTCGAGGCGGATGCCCCACAGCTCGTCCAGCAGACCGCCCCGCCCCACGAGTGCCAGGAAGGCGGTGCCGACCACGACGGTCGGCAGTACGAACGGCACGGTCACGAGCGCCCGCAGCAGTTGTTTGCCGGGGAACTCGAAGCGCGCGAAGACGTACGCGCCGGGGAGTGCGATCAGGAGCGTGAGCGCCGTCGAGGCGAGCGCCTGCCAGGTGGTGAACCAGAGCACCTCGCCGATGTCGGGCCGGGCCAGCACCTCGCCGATCCGGCCGAACTGCCAGCCGTCGCCGGTCTTGAGCCCGCGCCCGACGATCGCGGCGACGGGATAGGCGAAGAACAGCCCGAAGAAGACGAGCGGCACGGCCATCAGACCGAGCCTGACGGCCGTGGCCCGCCCGCTCTCCTTCGGAACCTCGTTCATCTGTACTACTTCACGACGAGCGTCGACCACGTCTTGACCCACTGGTCACGGTTCTTCGCGATGGCGTCCGGTGCGACCGTCTCCGGCTTCTCGATCACGACGCCGTGCTTCGTGAACAGCTCCGGCAGCTTCGCGTCCTTGGTCACCGGGTTCACGAACATCTGGAGCGGCATGTCCTCCTGGAACTTCTTGGAGATCAGGAAGTCGAGGAGCGCCTTGCCGCCCTCCTCGTTCTTCGCGCCCTTCAGCAGGCCGGCGAACTCGACCTGGCGGAAGCAGGTGCCGGTGGCCACGCCCGTGGGGGCCTCGGCCGGCTGCGGCTCGCTGTAGAGCACCTCGGCCGGCGGGCTGGAGGCGTAGGAGACGACCAGCGGGCGGTCGCCCTTGGCCTTCTTGCCGCCCGCCGAGCCGGAGAAGCGCTCGTTGTAGGCCTGCTCCCAGCCGTCGACGACCTCGACGCCGTTGGCCTTGAGCTTGCTCCAGTAGTCCTTCCAGCCGTCGTCGCCGTACTTGCCGACGGAGGCGAGGAGGAAGCCGAGGCCGGGCGAGGAGGTCGCGGCGTTCTCGGTGACCAGCAGGTTCTTGTACTCCGGCTTGGTCAGGTCGTCCAGCGTCTGCGGCGGGGCGAGCTTCTTGTCGGCGAAGTAGGCCTTGTCGTAGTTGACGCAGATGTCGCCGGAGTCGACCGGGGTGACCCGGTGCTCCTTGTCGAGCACGAACTCGGGCTTCACCTCGGGCAGTCCCTTGGCCTCGTACGGCGTGAAGATGCCGTTGTCGAGGGCGCGGGAGAGGAGCGTGTTGTCCACGCCGAAGAAGACGTCGCCGCGCGGGGAGCCCTTGGTGAGGATCTCCTGGTTCAGGGCGGCGCCGGCGTCGCCCGACTTCAGGACCTTGACGGTGTAGCCGCTCTGCTGCTCGAACTCCTTGAGGACCGCGTCGGTCACCTGGAAGGAGTCGTGCGAGACGAGGGTGATCGTCTTGGACTTGGGTGCCTCGCTCGCGCCCGCCGCGGACTTGTCCTTGGCGTCGCCGCCGCCACAGGCGCTGAGCGTGGTGACGCCGAGCGCGGCGGCGAGCGCGACGCCCGCGATCTTCTTGGTGGTGCTCACTGGTCAATTCCTCCTGGGATGTCCAGGAGAAGACGCGGCCCCGCCCGGCGCTCTGTGGAGCGGACGCCGGGCAGGGCGCAACAGCTTGAGTGGTGACCGAACTTCCTACCCCGAATGACCGGGGCGAGGTTCAGAGGGTCTGCGGTGACGGTTACCGCACTCTCAGCGCTGTGGCGCTCCCCTGTCGGAAATATGAAATTGGTTCGGCCACAGGGTACCCCGTGGCCGATTGCAAACCTTAAATGGCGGGAATCAGCGCTCCGAGGCGGCGAGCTGACCGCACGCGCCGTCGATCTCCTGACCACGGGTGTCGCGTACGGTCACCGGCACGCCGTGGCGGGCGATGGCCTCCACGAAGGCCTTCTCGTCCTCGGGCCGCGAGGCCGTCCACTTCGAGCCCGGCGTCGGGTTCAGCGGGATCAGGTTGACGTGTACCCGCTTGCCCTTGAGGAGCTTGCCGAGCAGGTCACCGCGCCAGGCCTGGTCGTTGATGTCGCGGATCAGGGCGTACTCGATGGAGATGCGGCGGCCGGACTTCTCCGCGTACTCCCAGGCCGCGCCCAGCACCTCGCGCACGTTCCAGCGGGTGTTCACCGGGACGAGGGTGTCGCGCAGCTCGTCGTCCGGCGCGTGCAGCGACACGGCGAGGCGGCACTTGAAGCCCTCGTCGGCGAAGCGCAGCATGGCCGGGACCAGGCCGACGGTGGAGACGGTGATCCCGCGCTGGGACAGGCCCAGGCCGTCGGGCTCCGGGTCGGTGAGACGGCGGATGGCGCCGACGACGCGGTTGTAGTTGGCGAGCGGCTCGCCCATGCCCATGAAGACGATGTTCGACAGCCGGGCCGGGCCGCCGGGGACCTCGCCGTCGCGCAGGGCGCGCATGCCGTCGACGATCTGGTGGACGATCTCGGCGGTGGACAGGTTGCGGTCGAGACCCGCCTGGCCGGTGGCGCAGAACGGGCAGTTCATGCCGCAGCCGGCCTGCGAGGAGATGCACATGGTGACCCGGTCGGGGTAGCGCATCAGCACGGACTCGACGAGCGTGCCGTCGTGCAGCTTCCACAGGGTCTTGCGGGTGGTGTCGTCATCGCACGAGATGTGCCGGATGACGTTCATCAGGTCCGGCAGCAGCTCCTGCTGGAGCTTCTCGCGGGACGCCGCGGGGATGTCGGTCCACTCGGCCGGGTCGTGCGCGTACCGGGCGAAGTAGTGCTGCGAGAGCTGCTTGGCCCGGAACGGCTTCTCGCCGATCGCGGCGACGGCCTCCCGGCGCTCCTCGGGGGTGAGGTCGGCGAGGTGCCGGGGCGGCTTCTTCGCTCCACGGGGGGCGACGAAAGTGAGCTCTCCCGGAACAGGGCGGGCCATGGCAGGTACTCCTTGTAAGACGAAAGGCGCGCCGCAGAAGCAGCGCGCCTTCCAAGAGTAACCGCCCGGCCTGTAGGGGCGCCTTTTCGCAGGTCAGCCCGGTCAGCCAGGTCCGCCAGGTCAGCCAGTGCCGACGAAGGCCGCCAGCAGCAGCCACACCACGGGAGCCGTCGGAAGCAGCGAGTCCAGCCGGTCCATGATCCCGCCGTGGCCCGGCAGCAGCGTGCCCATGTCCTTGATGCCGAGGTCCCGCTTGATCATCGACTCGCCGAGGTCACCCAGCGTGGCGCTGACCGCGACCGCGAAGCCCAGTACCAGGCCCTGCCACCAGGAACCCCCGTCGATCAGGAACTCCATGCACAGCGCGCCGGCCCCCATCGCGAAGGCCACCGCTCCGAGGAGTCCCTCGCGGGTCTTGCCGGGACTGATGCGCGGGGCGAGCTTGGTCTTGCCGAAGCGCCAGCCGACCGCGTAGGCCCCGGTGTCGCTGACCACGGTCAGGACCAGGAAGGTGACCACCCGCTGCGGTCCGTCGTCGGCGGTGAGCAGCATCGCGACGAAGGTGGCCAGGAAGGGCACGTAGAACGCGGCGAAGACGCCGGCCGTGACGTCCCTGAGGTAGTCCTCGGGCGGTTCGGTCATCCGCCAGACCAGGACCGCCAGCGCGGTCAGGGCCATCGCCACCCAGGCGCCCTCGGCGCCACGGACGTACCCGGCGATGACCATCGCCGCGCCGCCGATCGCGAGCGGGACCAGCGGGGCCTTGATGCCCTTCTTCTCCTGGAGCCGGGAGGTGAGCTCCCACAGGCCCACGACGACCGCCACGACGACGACGCCGACGAACACCGCCTTGACGATGAACAGGGAGGCGAAGATCACCGCGCCGAGGCCGACGCCCACCCCTATGGCGGCACGCAGGTCCCGCCCCGCGCGCTTCTTCTGCGGCGGCGAGGAGTCCTGCGGGGCCTGCGAAGGCGGGGGCGGCGGAGGGCTGGGCATGGGCTCCTGCGGCGGCGTTTCGGCGCGGAAGAGGGAGCCGCCGTCAGCGGCGGCCCCCCGATCGCGTGCTTCCCGGTCGTCGAAGTCACGGCCGGCGGCATCGGGCACGATGGGCATGGGCCGAGTGTGCGGGCCCGCCTGCGCATCGTATGCGGGACCCGCCGGAACCGGCTCCGGCTGCCAGGAAGTGTCGTTCATCAGACTTCGAGGAGCTCGGCTTCCTTGTGCTTGAGCAGCTCGTCCACCTGCGCGACGTACTTCGCGGTGGTGTCGTCGAGCTCCTTCTCGGCGCGGCGCACCTCGTCCTCGCCGGCTTCCTTGTCCTTGACGAGCTTGTCGAGGGCGTCCTTCGCCTTGCGGCGGACGGCGCGGATCGAGACCTTGGAGTCCTCGGCCTTGGTGCGCGCGACCTTGATGTACTCCTTGCGGCGGTCCTGCGTCAGCTCGGGGAAGGTCACCCGGATGATGCGGCCGTCGTTGCTGGGGTTGACGCCCAGGTCGGAGTCGCGGATGGCCTGCTCGATGTTGCGCAGGGCAGACGCGTCGAACGGCGTCACGATGGCCATGCGCGGCTCGGGCACCGCGAAGGACGCGAGCTGGTTGATGGGCGTGATGGCGCCGTAGTACTCCGCCACGATCTTGTTGAACATCGCCGGGTGCGCACGGCCGGTGCGGATCGCCGCGAAGTCTTCCTTGGCGACGACGACGGCCTTCTCCATCTTCTCCTCGGCCTCGAGGAGGGTTTCTTCGATCACCACGTGCTCCTGCATATCAGAAATGGATGGTTCAGGCGGGCGGAGCCGGCTCGGCCCGGCAGGGCGCGAACCGGCAGCGGTGTGCTCGTCCCGGAGTGCTCAGGCCCGGGTGCCCTGGTCGCTCACGAGCGTGCCGATCTTCTCACCCTTGACGGCGCGGGCGATATTGCCCTCGGCGAGCAGCTCGAAGACCAGGATCGGCAGCTTGTTGTCGCGGCACAGCGTGATGGCGGTGGCGTCGGCGACCTTGAGGTCGCGCGAGAGCACCTCGCTGTACTCCAGCGCGTCGAACTTCACCGCGTCCGGGTTCTTCTTGGGGTCGGAGTCGTACACCCCGTCGACGCCGTTCTTGCCCATGAGCAGGGCTTCCGCATCGATTTCCAGGGCACGCTGGGCGGCCGTGGTGTCGGTGGAGAAGTAGGGCATGCCCATGCCGGCGCCGAAGATGACGACGCGGCCCTTCTCCAGGTGGCGCACGGCACGCAGCGGGATGTACGGCTCCGCGACCTGGCCCATGGTGATGGCGGTCTGGACTCGGGAGTCGATGCCCTCCTTCTCCAGGAAGTCCTGGAGGGCGAGGCAGTTCATGACCGTGCCGAGCATGCCCATGTAGTCGGACCGGGCCCGGTCCATGCCGCGCTGCTGGAGTTCGGCGCCGCGGAAGAAGTTGCCGCCGCCGATCACGACGGCGATCTCCGATCCGTCGCGGACCACCGCGGCGATTTCACGCGCGATGGCATGGACGACGTCGGGGTCGACGCCCAGTCCTCCGCCACCGGAGAAGGCCTCGCCCGACAGCTTCAGCATGAAGCGGCGGCCCTTCTTTTCCTGGTCGCTCTTGTCGTCGGAAGCGGTGTGGGGGGCCACGCCCTGATTCATGGAGATCTCCTCATGCACATACGAAGAAGGCCATTGCCGGTGGGTCCTCGCGGTTCCCTCTACGGCAATGGCCTCCTCGTCAGATCTGCGGTCGCCCTGCGCGAACGCGGGCGACTGCTTCAGACCCTACCGGGGTCCGGTGTCCGTCGCGTACGGACGGACTCAGATGCCGACCTTGATGCGCGAGAAGCGCACCAGGGTGACACCGGCCTCGTCCAGAACCTTCTGGACGGACTTCTTGGCGTCCAGGGCGTAGGCCTGGCCGAGCAGGGTGTTGTCACGGAAGAAACCGTTGACGCGACCCTCGACGATCTTCGGCAGGGCAGCCTCGGGCTTGCCCTCCGCGCGGGTGACCTCTTCGGCCACGCGACGCTCGGACTCGACGACCTCGGCCGGCACGTCCTCGGCGGACAGCCACTTCGGCGCGAACGCGGCGATGTGCTGCGCGACGCCGCGGGCGACCTCGGCGTTCTCCTTGTCGAGCTCGACCAGGACGCCGATCTGGAACGGCAGGTCGGGCATCGTGCGGTGCATGTACGCCGAGACGTAACCGCCGGTGAACTGCGCGAAGCGGTCCAGGACGATCTTCTCGCCGAGGTTGGCGTTGGCCTCGTCCACGAACGCCTGCACGGTCTTGCCGGGCTCGATCTCGGACGCCAGGAGCGCCTCGATGTCGGCCGGGGACGTGGCGGCGATGTGCGCGGCCAGCTGGTTGGTGACAGCCAGGAACTTGTCGCCCTTGGCGACGAAGTCCGTCTCGCACTTCAGCTCGACGAGAACACCGGAGGTGTTGTCCTCGGAGATGATGGAGACGACAGCACCGTTCTCGGCAGAACGGCCTTCGCGCTTGGCGACGCCCTTCTGACCCTTGATACGGAGCGCCTCGACGGCCTTGTCGACGTCACCGTCGGACTCGACCAGCGCGTTCTTGCAGTCCAGCATGCCGACGCCGGTGAGCTCGCGGAGCTTCTTGACGTCAGCGGCGGTGTAGTTCGCCATGAGTCTGTGATTCTCTCTCGAAGTCGTAGATCTACGGGTGAACGGCGGAGGAGGCGCGCTCGTGGCGCGGCCCTCCCCCGCCGTCATCGTCCGTGCTGTGAGTGCCCGGCGCGTGAACGCCGGGCGCTCTCAGTGGGTCAGGCCTGCTCGGCGTCGGCGGCCGGAGCCTCGACGACGGCCTCGGCGACGACCTCGGCGGCCGGAGCGGCCTCAGCCTCGACGGCGGGGGTCTCGACAGCGGCCTCGGCCGGAGCGGCCTCAGCGTCGTCGGCCTTCTTCTCGCCCTCGAGCAGGTCGCGCTCCCACTCGGCGAGCGGCTCGGCAGCGGCCTTCTCGCCCGGCTTCGAGTCACCAGTGGCGGCACCGGAACGGGCGATGAGGCCCTCGGCGACGGCGTCGGCGATCACGCGGGTGAGCAGGGTGACGGAGCGGATCGCGTCGTCGTTGCCCGGGATCTTGTAGTCGACCTCGTCGGGGTCACAGTTGGTGTCGAGGATCGCGACGACCGGGATGTGGAGCTTGCGCGCCTCACCGACGGCGATGTGCTCCTTCTTGGTGTCGACGATCCAGACGGCGCTGGGGACCTTCGACATCTCGCGGATACCACCGAGGGTCTTCTCCAGCTTGATCTTCTCGCGAGAGAGGACCAGGAGCTCCTTCTTGGTGAGACCCGAGGCGGCGACGTCCTCGAAGTCGATCGCCTCAAGCTCCTTCAGACGCTGAAGGCGCTTGTAGACGGTGGAGAAGTTGGTGAGCATGCCACCCAGCCAGCGCTGGTTGACGTACGGCATACCAACGCGCGTCGCCTGCTCGGCGATGGCCTCCTGGGCCTGCTTCTTGGTACCGACGAACATGATGGAACCGCCGTGGGCGACGGTCTCCTTCACGAACTCGTAGGCGCGGTCGATGTACGACAGCGACTGGAGCAGGTCGATGATGTAGATGCCGTTGCGCTCCGTGAAGATGAAGCGCTTCATCTTCGGGTTCCAGCGGCGGGTCTGGTGACCGAAGTGGACGCCGCTTTCCAGCAGCTCCCGCATCGTTACGACGGCCATGGCCATCTCCTTGTTTTCTCGGTTTGGTTCCTGACGCCCCTGTCGCGCCCTGCCCCCGAAGAAGGGGACCGAGAGACGCTGTCATCCGGCTGCCTGGGCTGCCGGTGCTGGGGCGTGCGAAGTCGACCCGGTGACCCGGATCGCCACAAGAAGTGTACGGGACCCGGCGGTATGCCGGGTGACGTGCTTGTCCACAGCCGCCCGGCTGTCCACAGGCCCGGCGGCGGGCCGGCCGCGGGCGGGATCCTGAGCACCATGACGACACTCTTCCTCGCCCTGCTGCTGACCCTGTCCCTCGCCTCCGGGTCCCTCACGTCCGGTCCCCCCGCCTCCGGAACTCCCTGGAGCTCCGGAGCGCGGCCCCTTCCGTCCCCCCTGACGGTGGTCCGCTGGTGGGATCCGCCCCCGACCCCGTACGCAGCGGGTCACCGGGGGGTGGACCTGGCGGCGCCGGTGGGCTCGGAGCTACGGGCGGTGGGTCCGGGCCGGGTCCACTACGCCGGCCTGGTGGCGGGGCGCGGAGTCCTCTCCCTCACCCTGCCGGGCGGCCTGCGCACGACGTACGAACCGGTCCGTCCCCTGGTCGCGGAGGGCGCCGAGGTCGCGGCGGGCCAGCCGGTCGCCGTCCTCACGGGCGGACCCCACTGCCCTGGGCAGCCCTGCCTGCACTGGGGGCTCCTCAGGGGCGACACCTACCTCAACCCCTTGGCCCTCACCCCCAGGCCCACGCCCCGCCTGCTCCCCCTTACCCCCTCATCCCCCGACGCCCCGCAGGGCCATCGCCACGGCCGCATCGGTGACCACGGACGGATCCTCGCCCGAGGCCGCCTCGATCCGGCGGACGGCGGCGTCGACCACTCCCTGAAGGAGCATGGCCGCCAGCCGCGGCTCCTTCTGCCCCAGCGCTCCCAGGGCTTCGACGATCATCGCGATCAGCCCTCCGTGGGCCGCACGGATCTTCTCCCGCGCCCCGGCGTCCAGCTCACTGGCCGAGATCGCCACCACCGCACGGTGGCGGCGGTCCCCGACCAGCCCGAGCTGGCTCCGTACATACGCCTCGATCTTCGCCTCCGGCGAGTCCGCCTCGGACATCGCCGCCTCGATCTCGGCGGCCCACACGGGAAAGTCCACCGCGCAGAGCTCTTCGACGACGGCCGCACGGGAGCGGAAGTACTCGTACACCGAAGACCGGGCGAGGCCGGTCCGCTCGGCGAGGGCGGGGAAGGTCAGCGCTTCCGTCCCCCCTTCTGACAGCAGGGAACGCGCGGCGTCCAACAGAGAGCCGCGCTGCATCGACCGGTGCTCGGCCACGGAGGCCGCTCGAATCCTGGGCACGCGTCCACTCTACGGAGGTCCCGCAAGGCCGTCTCGTGCTCAGCGGCCCACGTCCGCCAGCTTCGCCCGCAGTTGCAGTACCGACTTGGTGTGGATCTGGCTGACGCGGCTCTCGGTGACGCCCAGGACATTGCCGATCTCGGCGAGCGTGAGGCCCTCGTAGTAGTAGAGGGTCACCACCGTCTTCTCCCGCTCGGGCAGTGTGTTGATGGCCCGCGCGAGCAGCCGCCGCAGCTCGCGGTCCTCCGCGACCTCCACCGGATTGTCCGCGGCGGTGTCCTCCAGGGTGTCCATCAGCGAGAGGCGGTCGCCGCCCTCCCCGCCGGCGTGCAGCAGCTCTTCCAGGGCGACCACATTGGCCAGCGACAACTGGCTGAACACCGCGTGGAGTTCCTCCACCCCGATGCCCATCTCCCCCGCGACCTCGCTCTCGGTCGGGGTGCGCCGCAGCTGGGCCTCCAGCGTGGCGTAGGCCCGCTCGACGGCCCGCGCCTTCTGCCGCACCGAGCGGGGGATCCAGTCCAGCGCCCGCAGTTCGTCGATCATCGCGCCCCGGATCCGGGTGATCGCGTACGTCTCGAACTTGATGGACCGTTCGATGTCGAACTTCTCGATGGCGTCGATCAGTCCGAAGACTCCGGAGGAGACGAAGTCGGCCTGTTCCACATTGGGCGGCAACCCGACGCTGACCCGGCCCGCCACGTACTTCACCAGGGGCGAGTAGTGCAGGATCAGCTGCTCCCGCAGCCGCTCGTCGGCCGTCTCCTTGTACGAGCGCCACAGCACCTCCAGGGACGAGGGCGCGGTGGACCGCTCGCCGCCTCGTGCGGCGGGGGGCACCGCAGCGCGGTCAGACCCTGAGGTGTGCTGGGGCATGCTTCGCCTTTGCCGGAGCCGGATTCCTTGGGAGCGTAGCGTGACGGAAGTGTCGCGGTGCGCGAAGGGTACGGGATCGAGCGGGCCCGCAAGGGCGTCCCGACTCGCGCGGGCGGCCCGGGACCGGCGCCTGGCGCACGGTCCCGGCGAGTGCCACCGGGAAGACCGCGTCTCTCATCGGCTTCACTCTTCCACCGGAACGCCCCAGGTCAACGACCGCCTCGCCGGGTGGCTCCGGTTTGTGTGCCTCCTCCCCGCCGCGACCTGGTCAACTGCCATCCGTCGCCCTGCCGTTCGACGAACCCCAGAGAGTGAAGTTCGTACAGTCTGCCGATGACTTCATCGGTGCCGGTGCCCGCCGCGAGGGCCACCTCCTCCAGATCGGCGAGCCGGCCGGCCGGGAGGGCTTCGAGCACCCGCAGGGTGCCGGGATCCAACAGGTCCCGGGCGATCACCGGGCCGCGCCGCTCGGGAGCCAGCTCGCCCATCCCGCCGACGAGCTCGACGACCTCCGCGGCGTCCGTGACCAGCACCGCCTCCCCGCGCAGCAGCTCGTGCACCCCGGCCGAGAGCCCGCTCGTGGCGGGGCCCGGGATGCCCATGGTGAACCTCCCCAGCGCCTGGGCGCGCCGGGCGGTGACCAGGGATCCGCTGCGGTGGGCCGCCTCCACGACGACCGTGCCCCGGGTCAGCGCGGCGATGACCCGGTTGCGCAGGACGAACCGGCTCGGCGTGGGGTGGCTCCCCGGTGGCAGTTCACCGAGCACGAGCCCCTGCGCGGCGATCCGGCCGAGGAGTCCGGCGTGCCCGCGCGGGTAGGGCACGTCCACCCCGCAGGCCAGCACGGCGACAGTGGCGCCGCCCGCGGAGAGGGCGCCCCGGTGGGCGGCGCCGTCGATCCCGTACGCCGCCCCCGAGACGACCACCCAGCCGCGCTCGGCTAGCCCGGCGGCGAGGGACTGGGCCATGTGTGCCCCGTACGGGGTACAGGCGCGCGCCCCGACCACCGACACCGAGCGCAGCGCCCAGGTCCGCAGGCTCGGGGTGCCCCGCACCCACAGCCCGACGGGCCGGGCGTCGCCGAGCCCGTCCAGCTGGGTCGGCCACTCCGCCGACGCCGGGCAGACGAACCATCCGCCCGACTCGGCGGCGGCCGCCAGGTCCCGCCGCGGGTCGGCCAGCGCCGCCCGTCTGCGGTAGCCGGCCAACCGCTCGGCGCCGACCCCGGGCAGCATCCGGGGGTCCGGCTCGGGCCCGGTCAGCAGCCGTATGAGCCCGGCCGCCCCGTACGCGCGCAACCAGCGCCCGCCGTGCTCCTCCCCCGGCTCCAGCACCCGGGTCAGCGCGGCCCTCGCCAGCACCTCCGGCCCCGGCTCCGCTCCCGGCCCCGGCCCCGGCTCCGGTCCCGGCTCCGGATCGGGGGCGGAGCCGCAGGTGGGGCCGGTGGGGCCGGTCATGAGCTGGGGCCCATCGCTGCCGCCGCTCCGCGGGCGATGCCCGTACGGAGTTCCAGCGCGACGGCCACGTCCAGCGGGTCGGGGCGGTCGTGACCGCGCAGGTCCGCCACCGTCCAGGCGACCCGGAGCACCCGGTCCAGGCCCCGCGCGGTGAGCAGTCCGCGCTCCAGGTCCCGCTCCGCCTGGGCCAGCGCGCCCGGCCCGGCCTGCCAGCGGGTCCGCAACTCGTGGCCGGGCACCTCGGCGTTGAGCCGCCACGGGGTGCCGGCCAACCGCACCGCGGCCCGGTCCCGGGCTTCCCGGACCCGGTCGGCGACCAGCCCCGTGGCTTCGCCCCGGCCGCCGCGACCCAGCAGATCGGAGCGGGTGACCGGCTCGACCTCGACCCTGAGGTCCACCCGGTCCAGCAGCGGCCCCGACAGCCGGGCCTGGTAGCGCCGGATCACCGAGGCCGGGCATTCGCAGCCGGCCCCGAGCAGGGTGTGCCGCCCGCACGGGCAGGGGTTGGCGGCGAGCACCATCAGGAACCTGGCCGGCAGCCTCACCACCCCGGCGGCCCGCGCGATGACCACGTGCCCGGCTTCGAGGGGCTGGCGCAGCGCGTCCAGGACCTTGGTGCTGAACTCCGCCGCTTCGTCCAAGAAGAGCACCCCCCTGTGGGCCAGCGACACCGCCCCGGGTCTGGGCACCCCGGCCCCGCCCCCGACGAGAGACTGCATGGTCGCCGAGTGGTGCGGGGCGCAGTAGGGAGGCCGGGCGACGAGGGGCTCGCCCGGGGGCAGGATTCCCGCGACCGAGTGGACGGCCGTGACCTCCAGGGAGTCCTGCCGGGTGAGCGGCGGCAGGATCCAGGGGATCCGCTCGGCGAGCATCGTTTTGCCGGCGCCCGGAGGTCCGCTCAGGAAGAGGTGGTGGCCCCCGGCGGCCGCCACTTCCAGGGCCCGGCGGGCGGAGTGCTGTCCGGCGACGTCCGCGAGGTCCGGGAAGTCCCGCCCGTTCTCGCCGCCCCGGGCGACCCCCGTGCCGAGTCCGGCTCCGGGGACGACCAGCCCGGCCAGCATCGCGTCGGGCCGTCCCGTCGGACCGGGTGGATCTTCCTCGGGTACCTCCCCGTCGGTCAGCACCGCGATCAGCTGCCGCAGGCTGCGCACGCCGAGCACCGCGACGTCCGGGACCAGCATGGCCTCGGCTGCGCACTGCTGCGGGACCACGACCTGCCGGTATCCGGCCTCGGCCGCGGCGAGCACCGCCGGCAGGATCCCGCGGACGGGTCGCACCCGGCCGTCCAGGCCCAGCTCCCCGATGAGCACCAGATCGGCGATCACGCCGGGGTCGACCACCTCGGCCGCGCCGAGGACGGCGGCGGCCACGGCCAGGTCGAAGCCAGCTCCGGATTTCGGTACCGAGGCCGGGCTGAGTCCCACGGTGAGCTTCTTCTGCGGCCAGACGGCCCCGGAGTTCACCACGGCCGCCCGCACCCGGTCCCGGCTCTCGATCAGGGTCTTGTCGGGCAGCCCGACCAGGGTGAAGGCCGCGACCCCGGGCTCCAGGTCGGCCTGGACTTCCACCACCACGCCGTCGACGCCCACCAGGGCGACCGAGCAGGCTCGCGCGAACCCCATCAGGCGGCCCCCCTGATGTGCTCCACCACGGGCGCACCGCGCCGCGGCAGCAGGACTCCGACCAGGTCGATGCGGACCCCGCCCGGGGGCGGTCCGCCGTGATCGGCGAGCCAGCGCCCGGCGAGGCGCCGCAACCGCTCTGCCTTGCCGGGCCGCAGGGCGGCCATGGGGTGCTCGAACTCCCCCGCCCGCCGGGTCTTGACCTCGCACACGACGAGGGCGTCCCCGTCCCGGGCGACGATGTCGATCTCCCCGCTGCGGCACCGCCAGTTCCGCGCGATCACCGTCATGCCGGCCTCGGTGAGCCGCCGCGTCGCGAGCTCCTCGCCGTACCGCCCCAATGCCTGCTGTGCCACGCCCTTCGCGTTCATCCGGCACCACCTCCGGCACCGACGATCCCGCGTCCCCGCCCACCTTGTGGATCTTGGTGGACAGTCAGGGCATTGTGGACAACCCCGTCACTCCTGCGGGTGAACCGCGCAGGTCAGGACCACCCCTTCCCCCGGACCGCCCGAAGGCGGCCTGCCTAGCTGCCCGGAAGTTCGAGATCGCTCTTGTTGAGCTCCTCGATGTTCACGTCCTTGAAGGTCAGCACCCGTACCTGCTTCACGAACCGGGCCGGCCGGTACATGTCCCAGACCCACGCGTCGGCCATCGAGACCTCGAAAAAGACCTCCCCCTGGACCGAGTGCACCTGCATCTCGTAGTCGTTGGTGAGGTAGAAACGACGTTCCGTCTCGATCACATACTTGAACAGCCCGACGACGTCGCGGTACTCGCGATAGAGCTTCAGCTCCATCTCGGTCTCGTACTTCTCGAGGTCCTCGGCACTCATGGCATGTTCCCCTTCAGCCTGCGTCCCCCTATTGTGCGCCAGGCCCCTGCGCCCCTAAACGATTTCCGGAGCCAGGTTCACGGGCGCACCCGGGGGACCGTCGTCGAGCAGCGTGCGGAGCAGCTCCGCGAGTCTGGTCGGGTACACCGTCTCACGGGCCGCCAGGAGTTCCCCGGAGGTCCACCACCTGGCCCCGGAGACGCTGCGCCGCTCCAGTTCGGTGAGGCCGCCCATCTCGGTCTGCGTCCGGACGGTACGGGCCAGGAAGTACCACTCGTCCTGCTCCCAGCGGCGCCCGTCGAAGGGGAACTCGCAGTAGCGGTGCCACAGCACCGGCCCCAGCTCCACCTCCGTGATCCCGGTCTCCTCCGCGAGCTCGCGGAGCGCGGCCTCCTCACGGGTCTCGGACCCTTCCAGGCCGCCGCCCGGGGTGAACCACCAGTCGTCCGCCGGATCGCCCGGCTCGAAGCCGTGGAGCAGCAGGATCCGGTCCTCGGGGTCCAGCAGCACCACGCGCGACACCTTGCGCGGCCCCTCGCCGCCCGTACCCGGGCCGGCCCCCTGCGGCTTCGCGTCAGCGGACACCGGCCCGCTCCTTCCTGCGCCCGCGCCCGAGGACCCGTACGAGGGGCCCGTACGCGGCTCCGAGCAGGACCAGGACGGCTCCGGCCGCCACGGCGGCCACCTGGAGGCGCAGCGGACCCGCCTTGGAGATCCCGCCGGGCAGGGCCTCGTAGGTCCGCGGCCGGTCCAGCATCGACATGGAGGGCCAGGCGAGGGCGTCGACGCGGGCGCTCACCGCCGACCGGGGCACCGTCCCCTGCCCGGCTTCCTGGAGGTGCGAACGGGAGTCCATCGAGGTGCCGCGCCGGTCGCCCAGGAGGAAGAGGCTGCCCTCGGGGACCGTCACCTCGAAGGGGATCCGGGAGGCGGAGCCGCCCGGCGCACCCACCACGTCGAGCTTCTCCTCCTCGATGTACGGCTCGTCCAGCTCCTTGCCGTTCAGGGTGAGCCGGCCGCCCTGGCCACAGCAGGTGACGGTGTCCCCGCCGATGCCGACGACGCGCTTGACCATGGGCGAATCGCTCCACTGCGCGTCCTTGAAGATGACCACGTCCCCGCGCCGCACTTCGCCGCCGTCGATGCGCTGGGCCAGCACCCGGTCCCCGGGCTTCACCGTCGGCACCATCGAGTCGGTCGGCACCGTGTACGGCTGGTACACGACGGCTCCCCACACGAAGCCGCCCAGGAAGAGCACGAAGCCGATGGCCACGGCGATTCCCGACAACATGTTGCCGAGACCGCCGCGGCCATCGCCGTCACCTGCTCGTATAGCTCGTGTTCCGCCCATTGCAGCGCCCCCACACTCGGAGATCGTCGACCTGGGCGGCACCCTACCTGCCAGTACGCCCCGAGGTCAGCTTCCGTCGGCGCCACAGTACGACCGGCACCGCGCCGGCGAACCCGAGAGCGGCCGGGCCGAGCCCGACCGGCGCCAGGCCGGAGGCCCCGAGACCGAGCGCGGTGGCCTTGGCCTGGTTGCCGATGCCCGGCTGGTCGAAGGTGTCCGGGACCGGCAGGGTGGACCAGCGGGTGAGCGGCCACGCGACCACCACGGCCCGCCCGACGACGTCCTTGACGGGCACGAAGCCCTGGGTGGAGTCCTGCTGGTGGTAGCGGGAGTCCTGGGAGTTCTGCCGGTGGTCGCCCATCACCCAGATCTTGCCCTTGGGCACCGTGAGCGGCCCGAAGGGGAAGTCGTCGCACGGAGTGTTGCCGGGGAAGATGTACGGCTCGTCGAGCGCCTTGCCGTTGACCATGACCGGGCCGCCCCGCTTGCACTCGACCGTGTCGCCACCGACCGCGATCGTGCGCTTGATCAGGTCCTTCTCCTCCGCGGAGGGCATGAGGCCGATCCAGCTGAGGGCCTTCTGCGCGATGTTCGGCTCGGGGGTGGCCTCCCCGCTCAGCCAGTTCGCGGGGTCGTGGAAGACCACGACCTCCCCGCGCTCGGGCTCCGAGCCGAACCACGGCGTCAGCTTGTCGACCAATACCCGGTCGCCCCGCTGGAG
The DNA here is from genome assembly GCF_042750105.1 of Streptomyces sp. NPDC059443. Taxonomy (NCBI): domain Bacteria; kingdom Bacillati; phylum Actinomycetota; class Actinomycetes; order Kitasatosporales; family Streptomycetaceae; genus Streptomyces; species Streptomyces sp. NPDC059443. The sequence continues at coordinate 110,149 of NZ_JBHYVM010000009.1, forward strand.
GGTGTTCTGCATGGAGTCGGACGGGATCGAGAACGCCTGCACCAGGAAGGTCTTGATCAGCAGAGCGAGCAGCAGGGCGATTCCGACCAGGAGCGGCAGCTCCTTCCAGAAAGAGCGGTGCGGGCGCGCCTCCGCGCCGTCCGTCTGACCGCCGTCGTGCTCGACGGCATCGTGCTCGACGGCGTCGTCCGGCTGCTCGCCGCCTTCGTCACGTCCGGACCGTGCGCCTACCGCCACATCCCCCACATCCACTCCTCATTCGGAAATCGACACCCGGCCGGATCAGGCACGGGCCCTCCCCTCCCTTAACGACCGGGAGTTCCCGAAGGCGCGGGAGACCGAGGACACACTATGCGAACGACGTGCTCCGACGGCGCCGACGGGGCGCGCGGCGTCCGGCGCGCGCCTGGTCCGGCACCATCCGGAAGGTGGCGGGCTGTTCGAGGCGGCGCCAGTGCCCGAACGGCCAGGCGATCACCACGGCCCGACCGACCACCTCCTTCTCGTCCACAGTGCCCTGGAAGGCCTCGTCGAGGTGGTAGCGGGAGTCGGCCGAGTTCGCCCGGTGGTCGCCCATGACGAACATCCGCCCCTCGGGTACGTGGACCTCGAAGCGGATCTCCGAGGGCGCGTTGCCCGGGTTGATGTAGGGCTCTTCGAGCGGGGATCCGTTGACGCTGACCCGGCCGCGGGCGTCGCAGCACTTCACGGTGTCCCCGCCGACTCCGATGACCCGCTTGATCAGGTCCTGTTCGTCGGCCGAGGGCAGCAGGCCGATGAAGGTGAGTGTCTGCTTGACCTGCTTGACGCCCACCGGGTCCGGTGCCGGACGGGCGTTCTCGCCGCCGAGCCAGCCGCCGGGGTCCTTGAACACGACGACGTCGCCGCGCTCCACCTTGGAGCCGAACCAGGGCGTCAGCTTGTCCACCAGGACCCGGTCGCCGATCCGGATCGTCTCCTCCATGGAGCCCGACGGGATGAAGAAGGCCTGCACCAGGAAGGTCTTGAGGATCAGGGCGATGCACAGCGCGACCACCACCAGCAGGGGCAGTTCCCCCACGCGGCGGGTACGGCGCCTGCGCCGGACCCGGCGGGCCAGCCGGCGCCGGTCGGCCCGGCCGCCGGGCTCGACGGCACCGGCACCGGACTCCTTAGCACCGACCGCGACCTTGGCCTCGGCAAGGGCTGGCTCGGGCTCGGCCCCGGCCTGCGGACCACTCTCCCGATCCGTGTCCCACTCGCCTCTCCGGCGCCCCCGGCTACCCACGGCCGCCGTCCGCGGAGGCCACGCCGCCCCAGCGCGAAACCGGCCAGCCGATCCCGTCGGCCCGCCCGATCACCTTCTCCACCGGCACCATCCCCCCGCCCGGTTCCCCCAGGTGGTCCCGGGAATCCCGGGACTGGGAACGATGATCGCCCATGACCCACAGGGTCCCAAGGGGCACGACGATCCGGAAGGGGACCTTCGAGCCCGTGTCTCCGGGGAACAGGTACGGCTCGTCCAGCGGCACCCCGTTGACCTTGATCCGGCCGTGCTCGTCGCAGGCCACGTCGTCGCCGCCGACGCCCACGACCCGCTTCACGAAGTCGGTGTCGGAAGGTTCCGCGAGCCCGAGCGCAGAGGCCGCACCGTGCAGGGCGTTCCCCAAGGGGTTCCCGGCCGGGCCCTCCGGCACGAAGGAGCCCGTGCCGTCGAAGACCACGACGTCCCCGCGCTTCGGCTGGTCGCCGAAGCGGTACGCCAGCTTGTTGACCAGCACCCGGTCCCCGACCTTGAGCGTCGGCTCCATCGAGCGGCTCGGGATGAGGAAGGGCTGGAGTACGAAATTGCTGAGCAGGAGCAGGAAGACCGTGCAGATCACGCCCAGTAGCCCGGCCCGCCGCCAGGTCAGCCACCCCGCGCCGGCAGCCTGACCGGACGCCGGGTCGGACGCCGGATCGGACGCTTGGCCAGCCGCTTGGCCAGCCGCCGCGTCGGAAGCCCGGTCGGAACCCGCTCCGGAAAACGCGAAACGCGACCGCCCCTCCCCCTCGCCGGGGGAAGAGTGGCCGCGCTGCGTGTGAGGTGCTTCGGTGTCCATCGGGGGCGAGCCTATCCGGCCGTCCCCTGAACACGGAGAGCAGATCAGCGGTCGCGCTTCTCCTTGATCTTCGCGGCCTTGCCGCGGAGCTCACGGAGGAAGTACAGCTTGGCGCGACGCACGTCACCGCGGGTGACGAGCTCGATCTTCTCGAAGATCGGGGAGTGGACCGGGAAGGTACGCTCCACGCCGACGCTGAAGGAGACCTTGCGGACGGTGAAGGTCTCGGAGACGCCAGAGCCCTGGCGACGGATGACGACACCCTTGAACTGCTGGATACGGGAGCGGTTGCCCTCGATCACGCGGACGTGCACGTTGATCGTGTCACCCGGGCGGAAGGCCGGGAGGTCCGAGCGGAGCGTGGCGGCGTTGACGCCATCGAGCAGGTGAGACATGTAATTCGTCTGCTTTCTTCGCATGACGCCACAGGCCGCCGATGCGGGGTTTCCGTAGAGAATTCGGGAGCTGCGGGACTCGGCGGACGACGGTCCCCCTGTGGCAGGGGCGTACGCGAGCACACAGCAGCCGCCTATTCTTCCACGCTCTCCGGCCTACGCCAAAATCGGCCGTCGGGGGAAGGCTTCCAGCCGAGGACGGACAGCAGCTCGCGGTCCTTCTTGTCGAAGGCGGAGGCCTCGCAGCGCTCGATCAGGTCCGGGCGGTTGCTCGCGGTCCGGCGGAAGGCCTCGTCGCGGCGCCACCGGGCGATCTTGCCGTGGTGCCCGCTGAGCAGGACCTCCGGGATGCCGCGGCCGCGCCACTCCGGGGGCTTGGTGTAGACGGGCCCTTCGAGCAGGTTCGCCATGTCCCCGGGCGCGAAGGAGTCGTCGCGGTGCGATTCGGCGTTGCCGAGGACCCCGGGCAGCAGCCGGGCCACGGCCTCGGTGACCACCAGGACGGCCGCCTCGCCGCCGGCCAGGACGTAGTCCCCGATGGAGACCTCGTAGACCGGCATGCGCGTGGCGTACTCGTCCATGACCCGGCGGTCGATGCCCTCGTACCGGGCCGGGGTGAAGATCAGCCAGGGGCGCTCGGAGAGCTCGACCGCGAGCTCCTGGGTGAACGGCCGGCCGCTGGGGGTGGGGACGACCATGACGGGCCCGTGTGCGCCCGCCTCGTAGCCGTCGGCCAGCGCCGTGTCCAGGGCCTCGCCCCACGGGTCGGTCTTCATGACCATGCCGGGGCCGCCGCCGTACGGGGTGTCGTCCACCGTGTTGTGCCGGTCGTACGTCCATTCCCGCAGGTCGTGGACGTGTACGTCGAGCTGTCCGCGGGCCCGCGCCTTGCCGACCAGGGAGACGTTGAGCGGCTCCAGGTACTCGGGGAAGATCGTGACGACGTCGAGACGCATCAGGCGCCTGCCCCGTCCTCGTCACGCGTGGAGTCGATGATCGCCTCGCGGTCGTCGATCAGCCCGGGCGGCGGGGTGATGACGCAGCGCTGCTCTTCGAGGTCGATCTCGGCGACGATCTCCTCGACGAAGGGGATCATCACCTCGGTGCCGTCCGGCCGCTCGACGATGAACAGGTCCTGCGAGGGCAGGTGCGAGATCTCGGTGATCCGGCCGACCTCGGTGCCGTCCTCCAGGACCACGTCGAGGTCCATCAGCTGGTGGTCGTAGTACTCGTCTTCCTCTTCCGGCAGCTCCGCCGGGTCCACCTCGGCGATGAGCAGGATGTTGCGCAGCGCCTCGGCGCCGGTGCGGTCCTTGACCCCCTCGAAGCGGAGCATCAGCCTCCCGCTGTGCACCCGGCCCGTCTCCACCGTCAGCGGTCCCGCCGACGCCGGCTCGGTCAGGAGCACGGCACCGGGCCCGAGCCGCAGCTCGGGCTCGTCGGTCCGCACCTCGACGGTGACCTCACCCTTGATCCCGTGGGCGCGGCCGATCCGCGCGACTACCAGCTGCACTGTGCATCTCTCCTGTTCAGACGACGACGGGCCGGGGCGGGCACGTATGCCCTCCCCGGCCCGTGCCGGTGTTTCACTCTTGCAATGGACGCGTTCTCAGCGAACCTGGTCCACGTCGACGAGGTCGACGCGGATCCCCCGGCCGCCGATGGCGCCCACGACCGTACGCAGAGCACGTGCGGTGCGGCCGTTGCGGCCGATCACCTTGCCGAGGTCGTCGGGGTGGACCCGAACCTCAAGCACCTGCCCACGACGCAGGTTGCGCGAGGCGACCTGCACTTCGTCGGGGTTGTCCACGATGCCCTTCACGAGGTGCTCAAGAGCCTCCTCGAGCATGATCAGGCCTCGGTCGACTCGGCGGTCTCGGCCTCAGCCTCGTCCGCCTTCTTGTCGGCCTTCTTGGCCTTCTGCGTGATGGCCTCGCCCTTGCCCTCGCCGATGCCCTCGAGGGCCTTGGCGAACTCGTCGAAGGAGCGACGCTTGCTCTCCTTCGTCACCGGCTGGAGCAGCGGCGCGGGGGCCGGAAGGCCCTTGTGCGCCTGCCAGTCACCGGTCAGCTTCAGGATGGCGAGCACAGCCTCGGTGGGCTGGGCGCCGACCGACAGCCAGTACTGCGCACGCTCGGCGTTGACCTCGATGCGCGACGGGTTGTACGTCGGGTGGTAGATACCGATCTCTTCGATCGCGCGACCGTCCCGACGGGTACGGGCGTCGGCGACGACGATGCGGTAGTGCGGCTGGCGAATCTTGCCGAGGCGCTTGAGCTTGATCTTGACTGCCACTGGAGTGGTGTCTCCTGAACTTGACGTGGTTGGGCACATGAGATGCCACGTGGGGTTGCGGTACTCGGGTGCCCGATGGACGCGTCAGCCGGAGGAGAGAGGGGTCCTATGCGACTGTCGAGTACAGCTAGCTATTGTGCCACACGCCCGAGGCGCCTCGCCCGCCCGGTCAGGAAGCGGCGGCCGACACCGCGACCTCGGGAATGCGGAAGGGCTTCATGCAGCCGCCGCACACGATCGGGGCCTGGGCCAGCACCGACGGGACCACCCGGACGTTGCGCCCGCAGTCGCAGACCGCCTTGACGCGGACACCGCCACCGGAGGAGCCGTGCCGGGCCGCCGGACCGCGGAAGCTGCGCTTGGTGTCGGCGGCCGTCGCGACCGTGTGGGCCTTCAGCGCGCGCTGGAGCCGCTCCATGGTGGGGCGGTAGCGCTTCTTCGCCTCGGGATTGAGCGTGACCAGCGAGAAGCCACTGCTCGCGTGTGGCTCGTCGGCGTGGTCCAGCCCCATCTCCTCGGCGATCGCGAGGAACCTGCGGTTGTGGTAGCGGCCGGCACGCGAGGTGTCACGCACGCCGCGGGCTGCGGCGATGCCGTGGACTGCCTCGTGCAGCAGTCGCTCGAAGGAGAGCTCGTGGCCACAGGCGGACGAGGACTCTCCGATCAGGGACTCGGGCGCGGCAAGGTCAGGCAGCTCGGGGTGGTACCGCTGAATATCGGCCCACGCCTGCGCCAGCTCTGCGGCGAGAACAGGGGGTGTCGTGCTCACGTCGTGACAACGAGCCGGGGTGCCCCGGTGTTCCGATTCCGGGCCATTCCAAATTTTTTGCACGTACCAGTCAGTTCAGTCTCATGCGTCCTGACGAGGACGGGTGCGCAGATCTCGTGAGGAGTCGGTACTTAACGACGACTACACCCCGGCGCGCGGCGGGAGCCGCGCGCCGGGGTGCAGGGGTCACCGGCGGACCGGCGCGACGGCTAGTACGAGCGCGCGACGATCGCGAGGGTACCGGGGGCGTCGTCCGCGTCCGGGACCGACCCGTCCTCGGCGATCAGGCAGCGCACCGAGACCGCCTGCTCGGCGAGCTTCGCCTCGCCCTCGGGGCCGAGGTCGGCCCACGGGATCCGCGCCCAGCCACCGGCGATGGCGGCCTCGGCGGCCTCCTCGATGGTGGCGACGTCGGAGGTACGCGCGATGCGGCGCTCGCGGGACTCGCGCAGCAGCTGCGCCTGGTCCTCCTCCAGCACCTTGGGCAGCAGGGCGGCGAGGTCGGAGATCTGCACGGCCTCCTTGCCGCCCGGGATCCGGCGGGCCAGCATCGCGGTGCCGGCCTCCAGGTCGCGGGGGCCGATCTCGACGCGGACCGGTACGCCCTTGAGCTCCCAGTCCACGGCGCGGCGGCCGAAGGGGGTGTCGACGCGGTCGTCGACGAACACCCGCAGGCCCGCGGCCTTGAGCTGGGCGCCCAGCTCGCGGACCTTCGCCACGGCCTCGTCGCCCTTGATCGCCATGACGACGACCTGGACGTGCGCGAGGCGCGGCGGGACCCGCAGGCCGTTGTCGTCGCCGTGCGACATGATCAGGCCGCCGACCATGCGGGTCGAAACGCCCCACGAGGTCTGCCAGACGAGCTCCTGCTTGCCTTCCTTCGACAGGTACTGCGTGTTGAAGGCCTTGGCGAAGTTGGTGCCGAGCTCGTGGCTCGTGCCCAGCTGCAGGGCCTTGCCGTCGCCCATCATGCCCTCGAGGGTGAGGGTGTTGATGGCGCCGGCGAAGCGCTCCTTGGCGGTCTTGCGGCCGAGCACGACGTCGATGCCGAGCACGTTGGTCATGAAGTCGCCGTACACGTCCTTGTGGATGCGGGCGGCGTAGTCGCGGGCGTCCTCGTACGACACGTGGGCGGTGTGGCCCTCCTGCCAGAGGAACTCACTCGTACGGAGGAACACGCGCGGGCGCATCTCCCAGCGGACCACGTTCGCCCACTGGTTGATCAGCAGGGGCAGGTCGCGGTAGCTCTGGACCCACTTGGAGAAGTAGTCGTTGATGATCGTCTCGGAGGTGGGACGGACCACGATCGGCTCGTCCAGCTCCTTGCCGCCGCCGTGGGTGACGACCGCGAGCTCGGGGGCGAAGCCCTCCACGTGCTCGGCTTCCTTCGTCAGGTACGACTGCGGGATGAACAGCGGGAAGTACGCGTTCTGGGCGCCCGCGTCCTTGATGCGCGCGTCCATCTCCTGCTGCATCCGCTCCCACAGCCCGTAGCCGTACGGTCGGATGACCATGGTGCCGCGTACCGGACCGTTGTCGGCCAGCTCGGCCTTGTTGATCAGATCCTGGTACCAGCGGGGAAAATCCTCCGCCTGGGGGGTGAGAACGGGTGCCTTTGCCATGGCGCGAATGGTACGGCGCCCGGGGCGGCGAGCGTGAATCGGGTGGCGCGCTCCTCTGGACGCGGGGGCGAATCGGGAGTTCTCTGGCAACGGGGGCATGGGGGCGAAACGGAATCAGGAGCGCTCTTTCGATGACACCGACGCCGACGGCGACGCTTGTCGCCCGGGACTGGGCGGAAATCCAGGAACGGATGCTGGTACCGCTGTACGAAGCGGTCTACGACCGGCTGGAGGTCGGGCCGGGCGACCGGCTGCTCGGCCTGGACTGCGGGGCCGGACTGGCCCTTCTGCTGGCCTCCGGACGGGGAGCCCTGGCCACGGGTGTGGAGCGGGATCCGGCCCGCCGGGCGCTGGCGCGCGAACGGATGCTGGAGGTGGTGGCGGCCCCGCCGGCGCCCGCGGTCCCGTACGACGTGCTGCTGGCCTTCTCCCCCGGCCCGGCGGCGCTGGCCGGGGCCCTGCCCGCGCTGCGGCGGCCGGGCGGGGCGGTGGTGCTGGCCGACTGGGGGCCCGCGGAGCGGTGCACGGTGCCCTCGGTCCTGGGCGGCGGGCCGGTCTCCCGGGACCTGGACGCGATGGTGGCGCGGGCCGGTCTGGTGCCGGACGGGTCGGGGCGGGTGTTCTGCCCCTTCGGCTACGCGGACGTGGACAGCGCGGTGCGCGGACTGCTGTCGACCGGGCTCTACGAGGCCGCGGCGGCTGACCCGGTGCAGGTCGAAAAGGAACTGGCGGAGGCGCTTCACCCGTACGAGCGGGGTGACGGGGCGGTCTGGCTGCCGAACATCTTCCGCTACGTGATCGCCCGTACGGCCTGACGCCGCCGACCGCGGGGCCGGCCGGCCCGGCCCCGCGCGGCGGCGCGCTACTTGTGCAGGCGGGGGATGCCCGCGGCGGCGTAGGCGGCGGCTTCGTCCAGGGTCTCGTTCGCCATCAGGGCCTGCGCGAGGGCGTCCAGCTTGTCGCGGTTCTCGCGCAGCAGCCGGCAGGCCTCCACGTAGCACTCGTCCGTGATCCGGCGCATCTCGTGGTCCACCGCGTCGAGGGTGGCGGGGGCCGCGGAGAGGCCGTACGGGCTCTGTCCGTCCGAGGGGATCGCGGTGAGGCGGCCGATGCGCTCGCTCATGCCCCAGCGGCCGACCATGCCCCGGACGATGCCGGTGACCTGTTCGAGGTCGTTCTCCGCGCCCGTGGTGATGACGTCGTAGACCACGTGCTCGGCGGCCATGCCCCCCAGCGCCCCGATGATGCGGCCGCGCAGGTACGGCTCCGTGTACGCGTACCGGTCCGCGTCCGGGGTGGAGAGGGTGACGCCGAGGGCCCGGCCGCGCGGGACGATGGTGATCTTGCGGACCGGGTCGGCTCCCGGCTGGAGCATGCCCAGCAGGGCGTGGCCGCTCTCGTGGTACGCCGTGCGCAGGCGCTCCTCGTCCGGCATGACGAGCGAGCGTTCCGCGCCGAGCTGGACCTTCTCCAGCGCGTCGGAGAGGTCCGACTGGGTGACTTGCGCCTGCTTGCGCTTCACGGCGAGGAGGGCGGCCTCGTTGGCGAGGTTGGCCAGTTCGGCTCCGGTCATGCCCGGCGTCGTACGGGCCACTTGCGCGAGGTCGACGCCGTCGGCGAGCGGGATGTCCCTGGTGTGGATGCGCAGGATGGCCTCCCGGCCGCCCTTGTCGGGCGGGGAGACGACGACGGTGCGGTCGAAGCGGCCCGGCCGGGTCAGCGCCGGGTCCAGGACGTCGGCCCGGTTGGTCGCGGCGAGGACGACCACGCCCTCGGAACCGGAGAAGCCGTCCATCTCGGTGAGGATCTGGTTCAGGGTCTGCTCGCGCTCGTCGTGGCCGCCCATGCCCGCGCCGCCGCCGCGCACCCGCCCGATGGTGTCGATCTCGTCGATGAAGACGATCGCGGGGGCCACCTTCCGCGCCTCGGAGAAGAGTTCCCGTACCCGGGACGCGCCCACGCCGACGATCATCTCGATGAACTCGGAGGCCGAGGCCGAGAAGAACGGCACGCCGGCCTCGCCCGCGAGCGCTCGCGCCAGCAGGGTCTTGCCGGTGCCGGGCGGTCCGGCGAGCAGTACGCCGCCGGGCATCCGGGCGCCCATCTTGCGGTACTCGTCCGGGTTCCTGAGGAAGTCCACGACGTCGTTGAGCTCGCCCTCGACCTCGTCGATGCCGGCCACGTCCTCGAACGTCGTGCGCTTGGCGCCCTCCAGCTCGACCGGCTTGGGCGGGGTCTTGCGCCCCAGCCCGCCCATGCCGCCGCCCATCGCCGAACCCATCCGGCGGGCGATGAACACCCACAGGAGGACGAGCAGCAGCATCGGGGCCAGGGAGAGCAGGAGGTTGGCGAGGAAGCTGCGCTGTTCGACGACCGGGGAGGCGGTGACGACCACGTTCTGCTTGGTGAGGTTGGTCCACAGGTCGTCGTCGGCGAAGGCCGGGCGCTGGGAGACGAATTTGGTGTAGTCGCCCTTTCCGCCGTCCGGCTTGGGCTGCTTGTCCTTCAGCTGGCCCTGGATGGCGTCGCCCTTGGAGTAGATCTTCGAGACGTTGCCGTTGGCGACCTGCTTGCTGAACTCGGTGTACGAGATGGTCGACTCGTCGCCCTCGTTGAAGAAGGAGAGCACCAGGTTGGTCAGCAGGTAGACGATCAGGGCGGTGAGGATCAGGCCGCGCCAGCCTCCGGGCATCCTCTTCTTCGGCGGCGGGGTGGGCGGTGCGCCTTCGGAGCGCCAGGGCGTATCGGCCCGGTCTCGGGGCGGTACGGGGGTGGGGCTGGGCACGTGGCCTCCTTCTGCCGTCCTCCCGGCCGACCATAAGCGACAAACCCACCCATTGCCCCCGCAGAAACGGGAGGGGGCCCCGCCCCCCGCCCCCCACTGCGGGGCCTAGACGCCGCGGGCCCGCGAGCGGCCGGAGCGCGGGCGGGGGGGGGGGGGATTGAGTTAATAAACTACTTAA
>NZ_JBHYVM010000009.1:120283-152859 GCF_042750105.1 Streptomyces sp. NPDC059443
CACCCCCTCCCCGTCCTCCCCCGCCCCCCCGCCCCCCCCCCGCCCCCCCCCCCCCCCCCCCCCCCCGCGGGCGCTCGCGCCGTTGGGCTCGCGCCTTCGGGCTCGCGCCGTTACTTCATGAACTTCTTGAACTCGTCCGGGAGGTCGAAGTCCTGGCCGGGCTGCGCGCCGCCAGCCGGAAGGCCGAACGGGTTGCCGCCGCCGGCCGCCGGCTCGACCGCCTGCGGGCCCTGCTCCTTGCGGAGCGCGGCCGCGGCTTCCTCTTCCCGGCGCTTCATCGGGTTGCCGCTCTTGCGCTTGCCCTTGGCCTGCTTGACCTGCTTCTTCTGCCGGCCGGGGCCGCCGCCCATCCCGGGGATGCCCGGCATCCCGGGCATGCCGCCGCCCTGGGCCATGCGGGACATCATCTTGCGGGCCTCGAAGAACCGCTCGACGAGCGACTTCACGGCGCTGACCTCGGTGCCGGAGCCCTTGGCGATGCGGGCGCGGCGCGAGCCGTTGATGAGGTGCGGGTCCTGGCGCTCGGCCGGGGTCATCGACTTGATGATCGCGGCGGTGCGGTCCACGTCGCGCTCGTCGATGTTGTTGATCTGGTCCTTGATCTGCCCCATGCCGGGGAGCATGCCGAGGAGCTTGGAGATGGAGCCCATCTTGCGGACCTGCTCCATCTGGGACAGGAAGTCGTCGAGCGTGAACTCCTTCGGCCCCTTCGCCAGCTTCGCCGCCATCTTCTCGGCTTCGTCCTGGCTGAACGTCTTCTCGGCCTGCTCGATGAGGGTGAGCATGTCACCCATGTCGAGGATCCGGCCCGCCATGCGGTCGGGGTGGAAGGCGTCGAACTCGTCGAGCTTCTCGCCGTTCGAGGCGAACATGATCTGCTTGCCCGTGACGTGCGCGATGGAGAGCGCGGCACCGCCGCGGGCGTCGCCGTCGAGCTTGGAGAGCACGACGCCGTCGAAGCCGACGCCGTCGCGGAAGGCCTCGGCGGTGTTGACCGCGTCCTGGCCGATCATGGCGTCGACGACGAAGAGGATCTCGTCCGGGCTGACGGCGTCGCGGATGTCCGCGGCCTGCTGCATCAGCTCCTGGTCGATGCCGAGGCGGCCGGCGGTGTCGACGACGACGATGTCGTACTGCTTGGTGCGCGCGTACTCGATGGAGTCCTTGGCGACCTGGACCGGGTCGCCGACGCCGTTGCCGGGCGCGGGCGCGTAGACGGCGACGCCGGCCCGCTCCGCGACGACGGAGAGCTGGTTGACGGCGTTGGGGCGCTGGAGGTCGCACGCGACGAGGAGCGGGGTGTGGCCCTGCCCCTTGAGCCAAAGGCCGAGCTTTCCAGCGAGGGTGGTCTTACCGGCACCCTGGAGACCGGCGAGCATGATCACGGTGGGCGCGGTCTTGGCGAAGCGCAGCCGCCGGGTCTCGCCGCCGAGGATGGAGACCAGCTCGTCGTTGACGATCTTGAGGACCTGCTGGCCCGGGTTCAGGGCCTTGGAGACCTCTTCGCCGCGGGCGCGCTCCTTGACGTTCGCGATGAAGGAGCGGACGACGGGGAGTGCGACGTCGGCCTCGAGGAGGGCGATACGGATTTCCCGCGCCGCAGCGTCGATGTCCTGCTCGGAGAGGCGGCCTTTGCCCCGGAGGGACTTGAAGGTCGCGCTGAGGCGGTCGGAAAGCGTATCGAACACGGTGGTCGCGATTCCTCGGGTCGGGGGCGGTGTGGTCGTCCCCAGGGTATCGGGCCGCGCCAGCCCCTTGGCCCTGCGGGCGGCTTTCCCCACCCCGCCCCTTCCCAAAACCGGGGGCTCCGCCCCCGGACCCCCGCGCCTCAAACGCCGGCGAGGCTGGAGTATCCAGCCCGCCCGGCGTTTGAGGGCCGGGTCCGGGCGGAGCCCGGGGAACGGTGGAAGGGCGGGTCGGGGACGGCTCCGCGCAGCGGCTACAGCAGGGTCGCCTGGACCGCTGCGGCCAGGGTTGCCGCGGCCACGGGCGCGAGAGGCTTGCCGTCCCCGTCGACCACGTACACCGTGTCCACCGCGTTCGCGCCCAGCGTGGAGACGTGCGCGCTGCGGACCCGGACGCCGGAGGATTCCAGGGCGCGCCCGATCCGGTGCAGCAGCCCGACGGCGTCGGGCGCGCGGACCTCCAGGACGGTGGCCAGGGAGGAGACCTCCGGGACCACCGAGACCCGGGGCGGCGGCGGAACCACCCCGCGGCGGCGCGGGTACGCCGCCTCGCGGTCCGCCAGCTTCGCCGGGACGTCCAGGGAGCCGTCCAGCGCCCGCACCAGGTCGGTGCGCAGCCGCGCGGCCTGCGGCAGGGAGCCGTACTCCGCGGCCACCCGCCACCGCAGGACGAGCACCTCGCCCAGCCGGTCCGGGAGCTCCAGGGAGCGCAGGTCCGCCGCCCGGACCGTCAGCCGGTGCAGGGCCAGCACTCCCGCCACCGCCGGGAGGACCCCCGGCTGGTCGGGGACGGCCACGATCAGCTCGACCCCGACCGCGTCCTCCTCCTGCCGGGCGTGCAGGGAGAGGACCGGTTCCCCGGTGCGCAGGGCCTCCACCGCGAGGCGTTCCTGTTCGGTCGTCTGGATCTCCGGCTCCCCCGCCGCCGGGGCGGCCCCCCGCAGGACGGCGGCGACCCGTCCGACCAGGTCGGCCACGAGCGAGCCGCGCCAGGCGCTCCAGGCCGCGGGGCCCGTCGCCAGCGCGTCGGCTTCGGTCAGGGCGTGCAGTATTTCCAGCGTGCCGGCCGTCCCGACCGCCTCCGCGACCGCCTTCACCGTCGCGGGGTCGTCCAGGTCCCTGCGCGTGGCGGTGTCGATGAGCAGCAGGTGGTGGCGTACGAGGACCCCGAGCACGGCCACGTCCTCCGGGTCGAAGCCCACCCGCAGCGCCACGTCGCGGGCGATCGTCTCGCCCGCCACCGAGTGGTCGCCGGGCCAGCCCTTGCCGATGTCGTGGAGCAGCGCGGCCATGAGGAGGAGGTCGGGTCGGCTGACCCGGCGGGTGAGCTCCGAGGCCCGTACGGCCGTCTCGACCAGGTGCCGGTCGACGGTCCAGGTGTGCACGGGGTTGCGCTGGGGCCGGCAGCGGACCCGTTCCCAGTCGGGCAGCAGCCGGGTGATGATCCCCTCGGCTTCGAGGGCCTCCCATACGGCGATGGTGGGTTCGCCCGCGCCCAGCAGGGTGAGCAGCTGTTCCCGGGCCTCGGCCGGCCAGGGCACCGGGAGGGGTCGGGCCTGCGCCGCGAGCCTGCGTACGGCGTGCAGCGAGACGGGGAGTCCGGCCTGGGCGGCGGCCGCGCCGAACCGCAGGGGCAGGACGGGGTCCCGGTCGGGGCGAGCGGCCAGGGCCAGGACGGCCTCGCCGTCGGATTCCACGACGCCTTCGGCGAGCGGCGCCCGCTCGGGCACGGTGCTGCGGGTGCCGAGCAGGCCGCGGAGCCGGGGCCGCGCGGCCCGGGCGCGGAGCACGCGCCCGACTTCGCGCCAGGTCACGTCGCCGGCGTACGAGACCACGCGCGCGGCCTCGTACACCTCCCTGAGCAGGGCGTCGGCGTCGAGCAGCCCGAGCTGGGCCGCGACCGGGGTCTGTTCCTGGAGGGAGAGCCGCTCGGTGGCCCGCCCGGTCACCAGGTGGAGGGCGTCGCGCGCGTCGAGCAGGCGCCGCCTGGCGTCGGCGAGGCCTTCGCGCGGGGCGTCGGCCAGCCAGGACGCGGCGACGGCCCGCAGGGCGGTGACGTCGCGCAGCCCGCCGCGGGCCTCCTTGAGGTCGGGTTCGAGGAGGAAGCGCAGTTCCCCCGCGCGCTCCGCCCGTTCCCGGCACAGGGAGTGCAGTTCGGGGAGCCGCTTGACGGCCTGGTTCCGCCAGTCGGCGAGGACCGAGGTGCGCAGGCCCGCGAGGAGCCCGACGTCGCCGGCGACGGGCCGGGCGTCGAGCAGTCCGAGGTGCACCTTGAGGTCTTCGGCGGCGGTCTTGCGGGCTTCGCCGGGGGTGCGGACCGAGTGGTCGAGGGCGAGCCCCAGGTCCCAGACGGGGTACCAGAGCCGGTCGGCCAGTGCGCTGAGCGCGCGGGGGTCGGCTTTGCCGTCGTGGAGCAGGACCAGGTCGAGGTCGCTGCGGGGGGAGAGTTCGGCGCGGCCGTAGCCGCCGACGGCCACGAGGGCGGCGCCCCGTACGCCGGTCTCCCGTACGGCGGTGGCGAACAGTGCTTTGAGCCAGTCGTCGGTCAGCGCGGCCAGGGCGGAACGCCGGGAAGGCCCGGACCGCGACTCCTCCTGGAGGAGTCGCAGCCGGGCCGCGGCGTAACCGCTGGGTCCCGAGTCGGCCGTGTTGTCGTCCATGGTCTCTTCGACGCTCGTCAACCCAGGAGCTCCCGTCACCTAGAGCGCGTCAGCGCCGCGCTCGCCGGTGCGGACCCGGATGACCGAGTCCACGGGGATGCTCCACACCTTGCCGTCGCCGATCTTGCCGGTCTGGGCGGCGTCGACCACGATCCGCATCACGTCCTCGGCGTCGCCGTCCTCGACGAGCACCTCGATGCGGATCTTGGGTACGAGGTCCACGGTGTACTCGGCGCCGCGGTAGACCTCGGTGTGGCCGCGCTGGCGGCCGTATCCGCTGGCCTCGGAGACCGTGAGTCCCTGGACGCCGTACCGGTGGAGGGCTTCTTTGATCTCGTCCAGCCGGTGCGGCTTCACGATCGCGGTGATGAGCTTCATGCGTCAACCTTCTTGCTCGCGGCGGCAGCGGGGACGGGTGCGGCGGTGCTCCGCGAAGAGGCGCCGCCGCCGGCTCCGCTGAAGTCGTAGGCGGTCTCGGCGTGTTCGACCTGGTCGATGCCGGAGACCTCGTCGTCCTCGGTGACCCGCATGCCCATCGTCCTGTCGAGGAGGAAGGCGAGGACCGCGGACGCCACGAGAGAGTAGATGAGGACGGAGAAGACTCCCACCGCCTGCTTGCCGAGCTGGGCGAGGCCGCCGCCGTAGAAGAGGCCGGCCGCGTCGGACTGGACCCCGCCGGTGGCGAAGAGGCCGATGAGGAGGGAGCCGACGACACCGCCGACGAGGTGGACGCCGACGACGTCGAGGGAGTCGTCGAAGCCGAACTTGTACTTGAGGCCGACGGCCATGGCGCACACGACGCCGGCGATGGCGCCGATGGCGATCGCGCCGAGCGGGGAGCAGGAGCCGCCGGAGGGGGTGATGGCGACGAGGCCGGCGACCGCGCCGGAGGCGGCGCCCAGCGTGGTGAAGGAGCCGTGGCGCAGCTTCTCGTAGCCGAGCCAGGCGAGCATGGCGGCGGCGGTGGCGACCTGGGTGTTGACGAACATGACGGCGCCGACGCCGTCGTCGTTGCCGAGCCAGGATCCGGCGTTGAAGCCGAACCAGCCGAACCACAGGAGGCCGGCGCCGAGCATCACGAGCGGGAGGCTGTGCGGGCGCATCGGGTCCTTCTTGAAGCCGACGCGCTTGCCGATGACCAGGATGACGCCGAGGGCCGCGGCGCCAGCGTTGATGTGGACGGCGGTGCCGCCGGCGAAGTCGATGACGCCGAGCTTGAAGAGCCAGCCGCCGGCGCCCCACACCCAGTGGGCGACGGGGAAGTAGACGATCGTGACCCAGAGGGTGATGAAGAGGGCCCACGCGCTGAACTTGACGCGGTCGGCCAGGGCACCGCTTATCAGGGCCGGGGTGATGATGGCGAACATCAGCTGGAAGACGGCGAAGACGTAGACGGGGATGGTGTAGCCGTCCCACAGCTCGGTGATGCCGATGCCGCTGAGTCCGACGTAGTCGGAGCTCCAGCCGATCACGGACCCGACGTCGGAGCCGAAGGCGAGGCTGAATCCGTAGAGGACCCAGAGGATCGTGACGATCCCGAGGCTGATGAAGCTCATCATCAGCATGTTGAGGCTGCTCTTGACGCGGACCATGCCTCCGTAGAAGAAGGCGAGTCCCGGGGTCATCAGCATGACCAGGGCGGAGCAGATGAGCATGAACCCGGTGTTCGCGGCAGAGAGCGTCGGGGCGTCTGCCGCGAGGGTCGTGATGGCTGATGCCATCGGCGTCTCCTCGTCGTCGGTACGTTCGCGTGCGGGCGACCGTGAAAACCTGAGCGGCGCTGGTTTTTGAATCAGGCCTGAGGGGCCCGGCCCGAAAGCTGGCCGGTTAATGGCCCTGAGATTCGCGCAGGCCGGTTTCCGGCGGCGCCGCTGGGTGTTTCGCGTCGATGACGAAGAGGTCCCGCGTGTTACGCGTCCATGAACGGGTGGTTCATGGACGCCCGGCCCGAAAGCCCGGCCGTGGCGATGACCCGGGGAACCTGGCTGGGGGAGCCTGATCGGGCTTCACGGGGTGACTGCCACGGCCGGGGGCCTGGATGGACGGCCGCGAGGGCCGTCAGACGGCCTCCGCGGCTTCGGGGAGCCGGGAGGCGAGGTGGTCGGTGAGGCGCACCACGTCGGCCACGTCGCCGTACTCACGCGCGGCGGTGTCGACGGTCTTGCGCAGCCGGGTGTTGACCCTTTCGGACCGCACCTTTCCCGCCACGTCGAGGGCGCGGCCGACGAGGACGGCGGCCTGCTCGGGCTCGCGCTGGAGCAGGTGCACGGTGGCCATGCCGATGAGGTTGAGGGCGTACGAGCGCTGGTGCTCCTCGTCCTTCTCGAAGAGCTCGACGGCGCGCTCCATGACGGGCTCGGCGAGGGAGGCGTACATGGGGCTGCGGCCGGCCACGTAGGCCAGGTCTCGGTAGGAGTGGGAGTTCTCGCCGTTGAGCTCGGCCTCGGAGAAGAAGCGGATCCAGTCGGGTTCGGTCTCCCCGCCGAAGCCGACGTCGGAGAAGGTGTCCTCGGCCATCCGCACGGCCCGCTTGCAGCGGCTGGGCTGGCCCATGTTGGCGTAGGCGCGGGCCTCCATCGCATACAGCATGGCCTGGGTACGGGGCCCCGCGCAGTCGCGGCTGCCGTACTGCGCGAGGTGGATGAGCTCCAGGGCGTCCTCGGGGCGGCCGAGGTGGATCATCTGGCGGCTCATGCTGGAGAGGATGTACGAGCCGAGCGGCTTGTCCCCGCCCTGTTTGGCGGCGTGCAGCGCGAGGACGAAGTACTTCTGCGCGGTGGGGTGCATGCCGATGTCGTAGCTCATCCAGCCGGCGAGTTCGGCCAGTTCCGCGGCCACCTTGAAGAGCCGTTTCATGACCGGGGCCGGGTGGTGTTCCTGGAGCAGGTCGGTGACCTCGTGGAGCTGGCCGACCACGGCCTTGCGGCGCAGGCCGCCGCCGCACTGGGCGTCCCACTGGCGGAACATCACGGTGGTGGCTTCGAGGAGGTCGAGCTCGGGCTCGGAGAGCCGGGGCGGCCGGTGGCCGCTGAGGGCGCCGCCCGCCGGTCCCGCCGCCCGCGGGCCCTGGTCCGAGGGCGGGACCGGGACGAGCCAGCGCTGCATGGGCTCGATGAGGGCGGGGCCGGCGGAGAGCGCGAGCGAGGTCCCGAGGAAGCCGCGGCGGGCCAGCATCAGGTCGCTGCGGGAGAACTCGCCGAGCAGCTCGACGGTCTGCGGGCCGGCCCAGGGCAGGTCGACCCCGGAGACGGAGGGGGTCTGGTGGGCGGTGCGCAGTCCGAGGTGCTCGATGGCGACGACGGAGCCGAAGCGTTCGGAGAACAGCTCGGAGAGGATCCGCGGGACGGGTTCGCGGGGCTGCTCGCCGTCGAGCCAGCGGCGGACCCGGGAGGTGTCGGTGCTGATGTGGTGGGCGCCCATCTGGCGGGCGCGGCGGTTGACCTGGCGGGCCAGCTCGCCCTTGGACCAGCCGCTGCGGACGAACCACGACGTCAGCTGCTCGTTGCGGGCGGTCGCACCCTGCTCCGGCTCCTCGGCGGACGAGTCGTCGGACTCCGCGCTCGTTCCGCTTGCGCCGTTGCCGCTCACTGGAACGCCCCCATCCCTCAGCCTCTTCAAACACGAAGTCGGTCGGCGAGCGGCGGGAGGAGACCTTCACAGGTCCTTCACACCATGCCTCCGGCATACCCGCGGACGAGTCTGCCTTCGCTCTTCGTGCACCGAAAGTAATCCTACGATCACCCCTTCGGCGAGGTCGATCCCGGAAACGCCACCATTCGCCACCCCTTCGAATGAACTCGCCACCCGCCAGGCGCGATTCACTTGACACGAAGGCGAAACCGATCGGATGGACAGGGGTGCGCTCGGGGCGCGCGCGGCGAGGAGTGCGCCGGGCCGCGACAGGACGGACCGCCGCGGCCCGGGCGCGATCCGGACTCCGCATCCTGCCCCATCCGGTCCCGCCGACGTCGTAACCACCGGCACGTCCGACCCGTTGGAGGGGGCATGGGCATGGGCTTCACGATCGGCGGCAGCCGCGGCACCAAGGAGTTCCGGTCCGGCGCTCGGCGTCGAGGCCGGACGTCGGAGTGCACGGCGGTGGCGGAGTACACCGGACTGTGGGGCTGGGACGTGGTCCCGGGCGCCCGGGCCGCGGCGCCCGCCCGCGACTGCTCCTGCGGTCATACGAGTTGCGGCGCGCCGGGGGCGCATCCGCTGGCCCTCGCGCCGACGGTCCCGGCCGGAGCCACCCTCGACGAGGTCACCGAGACGTGGAGCGGATACCCGGGAGCCGCGGTGCTGCTCCCCGTCGGCCGCGCCTTCGACGTCATCGAGGTGGCCGAGGAAGCCGGGCGGCGGGCGCTGGTCCGGCTGGAGCGGATGGGCCTGCCGCTCGGCCCGGTCACCGCGACCCCGGACGGCCGGGCCCAGTTCTTCGTGGCCCCGGGGGCCGCGGCCGGGCTGCCCCAGCTGCTCTACCGGATGGGCTGGGACGACGCCGGTCTCGATCTGCGCGCGCTCGGCCAGGGCTCCTACGTCACCGCACCGCCGTCCGACCACGCGGGACTCGGCCCGATGAGCTGGCTGCGCCCCCCGGCGCTGGACTCGGCCGGGGATCCGCCCCAGGCCCGGCTCCTGCTGGGCACCCTCGCCTATCTGTGCCACCGGCTGCGCAAGGCCTGAGCCCCGCCCACGGCAGTGCCCCCGGGTCCGTGGGACCGCGGGGGCACTGGTCTGCGTACAGGCTCGTATGCCTTTTGAGGCTCTCAGTCGCCGATCAGGGCGTCGACGAAGGCCTCCGGGTCGAAGGGGGCCAGGTCGTCCGCGCCCTCGCCGAGGCCGATGAGCTTGACCGGGACGCCCAGCTCGCGCTGGACGGCGATGACGATGCCGCCCTTGGCGGTGCCGTCGAGCTTGGTCAGGACGATGCCGGTGATGTCCACGACCTCCGCGAAGACCCGGGCCTGGGTCAGGCCGTTCTGGCCGGTGGTGGCGTCCAGGACCAGCAGGATCTCGTCCAGCGGGCCGTGCTTCTCCACGACGCGCTTGACCTTGCCGAGCTCGTCCATCAGGCCGGTCTTGGTGTGCAGGCGGCCGGCGGTGTCGATGAGCACCACGTCGGCGCCCTCGGCGATGCCCTCCTTGACCGCGTCGTAGGCGATGGAGGCGGGGTCGCCCCCCTCGGGTCCGCGCACGGTGCGCGCGCCGACCCGGTCGCCCCAGGTCTGGAGCTGGTCGGCGGCTGCGGCACGGAAGGTGTCGGCCGCGCCGAGCACGACGCTGCGGCCGTCGGCGACGAGCACGCGGGCCAGCTTGCCGGTGGTGGTGGTCTTGCCGGTGCCGTTGACACCGACGACCATGATCACGCCGGGGGTGTCCTCGCCGCTCTCCGTCTTCACGGCGCGGTCGAAGTCGGTGCCGAGGAGCGCGACGAGCTCTTCCTTCAGCAGGGCGCGCAGATCGGCGGGGGTGCGGGTGCCGAGCACCTTGACCCGCTCGCGGAGCCGGTCCACCAGCTCCTGGGTCGGCGCGACACCGACGTCGGCGATGAGGAGGGTCTCCTCGATCTCCTCCCAGGTGTCCTCGTCGAGGTGCTCGCGGGAGAGCAGCGTGAGCAGCCCCTTGCCGAGCGAGTTCTGCGACCGGGCGAGGCGCGCGCGCAGCCGGACCAGGCGGCCGGCGGTGGGCTCGGGCACCTCGATCTCGGGGGCGGCGGGCGCGGCGGGAGCCTCGGCCTCCACGACGGGGGCTTCGGCAGCCTCCGCCTCGGGGAGCGCGACCTCCTCGATCGTGCGGCGCGGCTCTTCCGCCGTCGTTGCGGCGTCCTCCCCCACCTGCGGTTCGGCGGGCGGGGCAGTGATGGTCGGCGTGCTCGGCGGCGCCGTGGGCAACTGCTTCTTCTTGCGGCTGCTGACCACGAGCCCGCTGATCGCACCGACCGCGACCAGGGCGATGACTACGGCGAGGATGAGGATGTCTGTCATAACCCACCCAGTATCGGCCACGCGCACCCCGAGGCGGGGACCCTGGAGGTTTATACCAGGACGTAAGCCTCTGTTTGTACTTTTTGCGGCGAATCTACGATGATGGGCAATTCCCCACGCCCCGCCTCCCCCCACGGAGTACACCTATGCCTGCCGAGACGACCGCCGTCGAGTCACGCGGCCTGGAGCCCGTTCCGGACGGCGAGCGGCGCGGCCGGGTCCGCGAGCTCGTGCCGACCTGGGTCGCCGCCAACATCAGCGTGCTGCTGCTGACCATGGGCGCCGGCCTGGTCATCTTCAACAAGCTGAACATCTGGCAGGTGCTCGTCGTCGCGATCGCCGCGCCCGTGGTCTCGTACGGCATCGTCGGCCTCATATCCATCGCGGGCAAGCGCGGCGGCGCCCCCGGCATGGCGCTCTCCCGGGCCGTCTTCGGCCAGCGCGGCAACCTCTTCCCCGGCGCCCTGATCTGGGTCGCGCGCTGGGGCTGGGAGACCATCAACGCCGTCAGCGGCGCCTACGCCGTCCTGACCGTGCTCGACCTGGTCTTCGGCATCAAGAAGAACACCGCCCTGATCGCGGTCACCCTCCTCTTCTTCGTCGGGTGCACCTTCCTGGTCTCCGGTCTCGGCATCAACGCCCTGCGCGTCTGCTCCACGTGGTCCACGTACCTCTTCGGCGCCTTCAGCGTGCTCGTCCTCGGCTACCTGATCGTCGAGACCGACTGGTCGGCCGTCTTCGGCAAGCCCGCCGGTTCCACCGCGATGATGATCGCGGGCATCGGCACCATCGCCGCCGGCGGGATCAGCTGGGTCCCCTCCGGTCCGGACTTCACCCGCTACCTGCCCCGCACCGCCTCCGCCAGGGGCATGGTCGGCGCCACCATCGGCGGCGCGGCCGTCGTCGTCATCCCGATGGTGCTGATGGGCGCGGTGATGGCGGTCGCCACCCCCGACCTGGCCACCGCGCAGGACCCGGTCTCCTTCATCGGGGAGCTGCTGCCGACCTGGATCGCGGTCCCGTACCTGCTGATCGCGCTCGTCGGCATGCTGCTCATCAACTCGATGTCCATGTACTCGGCCGGCTTCACGGCGCAGACCCTCGGCATCAAGGTCCCGCGCGCGGCGGCGGTGAGCGTCAACGCCGTCATCAGCTTGGTCTTCGGCTTCCTGCTGATGGTGGTCGCCACCAGCTTCTTCGGGTCCTTCATCTCCTTCCTGACCCTGCTCGCCGTGGCCTTCTCCGCCTGGATCGGCGTCTTCGGCGTGGACATGCTGCGCCGCACCTCCTACGACGGCGCTGCCCTGCTGGACACCACCCGGACCAGCGCCTACTGGTACCGGGGCGGTTTCGCCTGGCAGGCCATGACCGCCTGGGGCCTGGCCCTGGTGGTGGGCCTGCTGTTCACGAAGGTCGACTGGTTCAGCGGCCCGCTGGCCACCACCTGGATCGGCGAGAACGGCCTGGGCTGGGCGGCGGGCATCGTCACCTCGGCCGTCCTGTACGCGGTCCTGCCGCGCACGGCGCCGACGGCGCCGGCCGGGCCGTCGGCAGAACCGTCGGCCGGGCCCGCCGTGGAGCCCGTCCCCGGTGAGCCGGTGGCCGCCGGAGCCCTGTCCAACTGACGTCACGTCAGCTAACGTCCCCCTTCGCCCGCCCACCCACCTCCGGCGAAGGGGGACTTCTCCATGCCCATCACCGTGGCCCGGTTCAATCTCATCGACCCGAACGGCACCCCGGAAACCCTCTCCGCCCGGTACAAGGCCGCGCTGGAGATGGCGAAGTACGCGGACGACCGCGGGATCGACACCATCCAGACCGAAGAGCACCACGGCACCGACAACAACTGGCTGCCCTCGCCCTTCGCCTTCGCGGGCGCGGTCTTCGGCGCCACCCGCCGGATCGCGGTCACCGTCTCGGCGATCATCGGCCCGCTGTACGACCCGCTGAAGGTCGCCGAGGACATCGCGGTCCTCGACCTCCTCAGCGGCGGCCGCCTCGTCACGGTGGCCGGCATCGGCTACCGGCCCGAGGAGTACGAGCAGCACGGCGTGGAATGGGGCCGGCGCGGCAAGCTCCAGGACGAGCTGCTGGAAACCCTGCTGAAGGCGTGGACCGGCGAGCCGTTCGAGTTCCGGGGCCGGACGGTACGGGTCACCCCGCGGCCGTTCACCCAGCCGCACCCGCTGCTCCTGGTCGGCGGCAGCTCGCAGGCGGCGGCCCGCCGCGCGGCCCGGCTGGGGCTGCCGTTCTTCCCGAGCGCGCACCTGCCGGAGCTGGAGGCGTACTACAACGCGAGGCTCGCGGAGTACGGCACGGAGGGCTTCTGCATGATGCCGGCGGCCGAGACCCCGTTGCTGCTCATCGCCGAGGACCCCGACCGGGCGTGGGCCGAGCACGGAGAACGCTTCCTGCACGAGGCCGGGATGTACGCGTCCTGGCAGTCCAAGGACATCCTCAGCGCCGTCCGCTCGGGCGCGCACACGGTGGCGGAGCTGCGCGCGGAGGGCGTGTACCGGATCCTCACCCCGGACGAGGCGGTCGCGTACGCCCGCGGCGCGGGCGAGGCGGGGAACCTGGTGCTGCACCCGCTGTGCGGCGGGATGCCCATCGACGAGGGCTGGCGGAGCCTGCACCTGCTGTGCGAACAGGTACTGCCCCGGCTCAAGGCCTGAGCCACGGGGGCCGGGCCGGCGGGGGCAGTACCTGTCGCGAGAGGAGAGGGGTGTTGGCGGGGGTGGTTACCCCATCTCCTCCAACGCCTTGCCCTTGGTCTCCGGCACCCACTTGAGGATGAACGGGACCGAGAGCGCGGCGAAGAACGTGTAGATGACGTAGGCGCCCGACAGGTTCCAGTCCGACAGGGTCGGGAACGAGACCGTGATGACCCAGTTGGCGATCCACTGGGCGGCGGCGGCCACGCCGAGGGCGGCGGCGCGGATGCGGCCCGGGAACATCTCCCCGAGCAGCACCCAGACGACCACGCCCCAGGACATCGCGAAGAAGAGCACGAAGCAGTTGGCGGCGACCAGGGCCACGATGCCCTGGGCGTGCGGCAGCGCGATGTCGCCGCCCGCGCCGGACTTGTACGAGAAGGCCCAGGCCGCCAGGGCCAGGGAGATCGCCATGCCGACGGAGCCGATGAGCGCGAGGGGCTTGCGGCCGATCCGGTCCACGAAGATCATCGCGATCACCGTGCCGATGATGTTCACGACCGAGGTCTCGAAGGAGTACAGGAACGAGGCGCTCGGGTCGATGCCGACCGACTGCCACAGCGAGGAGCTGTAGTAGAAGATCACGTTGATGCCGACGAGCTGCTGGAAGACGGAGAGGCCGATGCCGATCCAGACGATGGGCAGGAAGCCGAAGCGGCCGCCGAGCAGGTCCTTGAAGGTGGACTTGTGCTCGGAGCGCATGGCGTGCTCGATGTCCGCGACGCGCCCGTCGAGGTCGACGTGCTCGCCCTCGACCTCGGCGAGCACCTTCTTGGCCTCGTCGGTGCGGCCGACGGAGATCAGGAAGCGCGGGGACTCCGGGATGACGAAGGACATCAGCCCGTAGAGCGCGGCCGGGACGACCATGACGCCGAGCATCCACTGCCAGGCTTCCAGGCCGCCGATGCTGCCGCGCTGGTCGCCGTCGGCGAGGTTCAGGATCCCCCAGTTGACGAGCTGGGAGACGGCGATGCCGATGACGATCGCGGCCTGCTGGAAGGAGGCGAGCCGGCCGCGGTACGCGGGCGGGGACACCTCGGCGATGTAGGCCGGGCCGATGACCGAGGCCATGCCGATGCCGAAGCCGCCGATGACCCGCCACAGGGCGAGGTCCCAGAGGGCGAAGGGGAGGGCCGAGCCGAGGGCGCTGGCCGTGAAGAGGGCGGCGGCGATCTGCATGCAGCGGATGCGGCCGATCCGGTCGGCGATGCGGCCGGCGGTGGCGGCGCCGAGGGCGCAGCCGATCAGCGCGGCGGCGATCACCTGGGCGAGGGTGCCGGCCCCGACGTCGAAGCGGTCCCGGATCGCGACGACGGCGCCGTTGATGACGGAGCTGTCGTAGCCGAAGAGGAATCCGCCCATGGCCGCGGCCGCTGTGATGAAGATGACGTGCCCGAGGTGGTCGGGCTGGGACGCGCGGCCGCCGCCTGATGCCGAGGCCTGCGTGGTGCTGCTGCTGGTCAAGGTCTGCTCCTGCGTGCCCGGCTGCGGTGACGGGCGGTGGGTTGTTTCCTACCAGTGGCGCACAGGTCAAGATCGGGCACCACCTGGAGGAAGGACGGCGGAAGCGAGCCTATGTGTTCATTTCTTGAAGTCAAGAGGTGAAGGAAGGCTTGTTTTCTCGCAGACCTGAGCGGTTTAGGAGGGCTTGAGGTTCACTTCTTGAATGAGTGGTCGGCTGACGCGTGTCACCGCAGGCGCTGGCTGATGACCTTCGAGACCCCGTCGCCCTGCATCGAGACGCCGTAGAGCGCGTCCGCGACCTCCATCGTCCGCTTCTGGTGCGTGATCACGATCAGCTGCGAGCTCTCCTGGAGCTCCTCCATGATCCGGATCAGCCGCTGGAGGTTGGTGTCGTCGAGCGCGGCCTCGACCTCGTCCATCACGTAGAACGGGCTGGGCCTGGCCTTGAAGATGGCGACCAGCAGCGCCACGGCGGTCAGCGAGCGCTCGCCGCCGGAGAGCAGCGACAGCCGCTTGACCTTCTTGCCGGGCGGGCGCGCCTCCACGTCGATGCCGGTGGTCAGCATGTTGCCGGGGTCGGTGAGGATCAGCCGGCCCTCGCCACCGGGGAACAGTCGCGAGAACACCCCTTCGAACTCCCGGGCCGTATCCCGGTACGCCTCCGTGAAAACCTGCTCGACCCGCTCGTCCACCTCCTTCACGACCTGAAGGAGATCGGTGCGCGTTTTGCGTAGGTCTTCCAGCTGCTCGCTGAGGAACTTGTGCCGCTCCTCCAGGGCCGCGAACTCCTCCAGGGCCAACGGATTGACCTTGCCGAGCTGCTGGTAGGCCCGCTCGGCGGCCTTCAGCCGCTTCTCCTGCCGGGCCCGTACGAAGGGCTGCGGCCCGGCCTCGTCCGACTCCCGGTCCTCCCCCTCCACGGGCGGGCTCGGCGGCACCGGCTGATCGGGGCCGTACTCGGCGACGAGTTCCGCCGGCCCGATCCCGAACTCCTCCAGCGCGCGGCCCTCCACCTGCTCGATCCGCATCCGCTTCTCCGCGCCGAGCACCTCGCCCCGGTGCACGGAGTCGGTGAGCTTGTCGAGCTCGCCCTTGAGGCCGCGGCCCCGGTTCCTGGCCTCGTCGAGCTCCCGCTCGCGCAGGCCCTTGGCGTACTCGGCCGACGTGCGCTCCTCGGCGGCCCGGGTCAGCGACACCTCGATGTGCGCGAGCAGCTGGCGGGCGCCGTCGGCGACGGCTCCGGCCACCCGGGCCTCGTGGCGCAGCCGTTCCCGGCGGCGCTCGGCCCGGGTGCGGGCCTCCCGCTCGGCGCGAGCCGCACGGTCGAGTCCGTCCGCGCGGCCGGCCAGGCCCTTGACCCGCTCCTCGTGGGTCCTGAGCTGGAGCCGTGCCTCCATCTCGGTCTGCCGCGCGTTCGCCCCGTCGGCGGCGAGCCGGTCCCTGCGGGAGGTGTCCGGCTCCTCCTCCACCGGCATTTCCTCGGCGACGGCGAGCCGCTCCGCGCACTCCTCCACGTCGGCCAGCGCCTGCTCCAGCGCCTCCTGCGCCTTGGCCGCGGCCGCGGCCCCGCGCTCGGCCTCGCCCTCGGCCCCCTTCGCCTGTCCGGCGAGCCGCCCGAGCTGCTGCGCGACCCCGGCCCGTGCCTGCTCGGCGGCCCGCCTGAGCTCACCGAGCTCCTCCACGCGCGCTCCGGCCTCCGAACGCCGCCGCGCGGCGGCCGCCTTCTCCTCCTCCAGCGCGAGGCACCGGCCGTCCAGCCGGCCGCACTCGGCGTCCGCCTCGTCCACGGCCGCCTGCACCTCGATCAGGCTGGGCACCCCGGCGGATCCGCCGTGCGCGAGGTGCGCCCCGAGGACGTCCCCTTCGGCGGTCACCGCCACCAGATCGGGCCGCGCGGCGACCAGGGCCTCGGCTTCTTCGAGGCTCCCGACGACGGCGTAGTCCCGCAGCACCCAGCCGACGGACCGCACCACGGCGGCATCCCCGTGCACCAGCGCGGCGGCGGGGATACCGCGGCCGGCAGCTCCGCCCGGTCCCTCGCGCTCCGCCGTGGCCACGGCATCCGCCGCCTGGGCGGAGCCCGGATCGGCGGAGCCCGGATCAGCGGATCCCGGGGCTCGGGAAGGGGATGCATGGGGGAAGCCCTCCCCCGGCCTGGAGCCGCCGGTCGGCTCCGCTCCCGGGAACGGCGCCCGGTCGCCGGGGGCAACGCCCTGACCCGGGACCGGGGCGGAGCCCGGAGCGCCGGCTCCGCCCACGGCCCGGGCCGGGACGACCGCGCCATCGCCGTCCCCGGCGACCTGCGCGGGGAGCGGCCCGGCGATCCGGCCGGGGACCGGAGTCCCGCCCGCCGGGCCGACCGGGGCCACGGCCTGGCCCGGGACCGGTCCCGGGCGGTCGCCGGAGGCAGCCTGCGGGGTGATCAGGAATGCGGCCCGGCCCGCATCGACCGCTCGCAGGTGCCTGATCGCCTGCGCCGCCGCCGACGGCGACGCCGCGGCCACCGCGTCCGCCGCGGCACCGAGCGCCGCCGCGACCGCCACTTCGTACCCCGGGGCCACGGACAGCAGCTCCGCCGCCGGGCCGAGCAGGCCTTCGAGCCGCGCCGCCAGCACCGCCCCGGTGCCGTCCTTGCGGCGCAGCCCCATCGCCAGGGCCTCGCGGCGCGCCGACACCGCCGCGCGTGAACGTTCCGCCGTCGCCAACGCGTCGCGCGCCGCGCCGAGTCCGGCCTCCGCCGCGGCCAGCTCCGCCCGGGCGGCCTCGTACTCGCCCTCCGGGGAGGCCGGGGAGTCGTGCTCGCCGACCTCCTCCGCCAGTGCCTCGTACTCCTCCCGCGCCGCCACCGCACGGGACCGCGCCTCGTCCCGCGACGCCACCAGCCGGTCGATCTCCGACTGGGCCGCGCCCGCGCGGGACCGGGCCGCGCCCAATCGGCCCGTCAGCCGCGCCAGGCCCTCGCGCCGGTCGGCGATGGCCCGCGCCGCGTCCCGTAGCCGCCGTTCCTCCTCGGCCAGCGAACGCTCCAGCTCGGCCCGGTGCGAGACCGTGTCCTCCAGTGCCCGGGAGGCCGCCTCCAGCGCGGCCGTCAGTTCCGCCTCCTGCTCGCGGATCCGCGCGGCCTCCTTCTCCATCTCCTCCGGATCGCGGCCCCGCCGCTCCTCCTCGGGCGGCGTCGAGGCCGACTTGACCCGGGCGTCCGCCAGGGACGCGGTCCCCCGTACCCGTTCGGCCAGTTGCGACAGCTCGTACCAGGTCTGCTGCGCCCGCTGGAGCCGCGGCGCGAGTTCCCGTACGGCTTCCTCCAGTTCGGATTCCCGCCGCACCGCCGCGGCGAGCTGCGCCTCCGCCGCCTCTTTCCGTTCCTTCAGCGCCGCCTCGTCCGCGATCTCCGCGTCGAGCGCGCCCTTCAGCGTCACGAGGTCGTCGGCGAGCAGCCGCAGTCGCGCGTCGCGCAGGTCGGCCTGGATCACGGCCGCCCGCCGGGCCACCGCCGCCTGCCGGCCGAGCGGCTTGAGCTGGCGGCGCAGCTCGTCGTTGAGGTCCTGGACGCGCGCCAGATTGGCCTGCATCGCGTCGAGTTTGCGCAGCGCCTTCTCTTTGCGTTTGCGGTGCTTGAGCACGCCGGCCGCCTCTTCGATGAAGGCGCGGCGGCCCATCGGATCGGCGTGCAGTACGGAGTCCAGCTGGCCCTGGCCGACGATGACGTGCATCTCGCGGCCGATGCCGGAGTCGGAGAGCAGCTCCTGGATGTCGAGGAGGCGGCAGGTGTCCCCGTTGATCTGGTACTCGCTGCTGCCGCCGCGGAACATGATCCGGGTGATGGTGACTTCGGCGTAGTCGATGGGCAACGCGCCGTCGGAGTTGTCGATGGTCAGCGAGACCTCGGCGCGGCCGAGCGGCGGGCGGCCGGTCGTGCCGGCGAAGATGACGTCTTCCATCTTCCCGCCGCGCAGGGATTTGGCCCCTTGTTCTCCCATGACCCAGGAGAGCGCGTCCACCACATTGGATTTGCCGGAGCCGTTGGGGCCGACGACGCAGGTGATGCCCGGCTCGAAGCGCAGGGTGGTGGCGGAGGCGAAGGATTTGAAGCCACGCAGGGTCAGGGACTTGAGGTGCACGCCGCCGGACTCTACCTTTCACGTTCGGTTTCGCCCATGAAGGTGCAGGGCACATCAGACGTTAAAGGAAGGGGCCTCTCACCTGGTGCAACGGCGCCAGAAGGAGTACCCGGCAAGAAAGACGCTTCGGCGAGAAAGACGCCCCGGCAAGAAAGAAGGGACGCCGAAGCGCCCCTTGCAGATCTTGCGGTACTGGTTGGTTGAGCGACGAGGGAGCTCGGATCAGGTGAGCGCAGGCTCCGCCTGGGGTACGTCGAGGTCGATGCTGTCGAGCAGCGAGTCTCCGTGCTGTGCGGCGGCCGCGTTCAGTGCGTCGTTTTCGGACTGGATTCGTCCGAGCTCGGACTCCAGGTCCTGGACGCGCTGCTGAAGCCGTCGCATCTCGGCGAGGAGTCGCGGGTCGGAACCGCCGACGTAACCGAGAAGCGCCTTTGCCATGATGGATGGTCCTCCACACTGAGTGACCGACCGAAAGCGGTGTGGGTCGTGAGGGAATCGCACCCGCGGATGTCCGGCAGCGACTGTCAGTCACTGCACACGTTCTTTGGCTAACTGCCAACACTGCCAAACAGCTCAGGTGCGCGGGGCTTCCAGCGTCTCACCAAAAAGTTTGACGGTCAACACGATCACGCCCTGTATCGGCGGGCAGCCCGGTGCTCACAAGGGATGTCGAGATCATCCACGTCTCCGAGCCTTCCACGGATCGCCCGAGTCGGCAACGTCTCAGCGGGGAATGCGCAGATCCGACCATGTGCGGACCATCCGGAGATCTGTTCAGTGCATGATCAGTCGATCGGTCACCGGATCGCGAACCCTTCGTAGCCGCCGCGCGGTGTGCCCCAGATCTCCGTCACACCGTCCACCTTCCCGGGCGTGTCGGCGCTGTGGAGCCATTCCAGGAGCCGGTGGCAATTCTCACGTTGACCTTCGGCCACCACCTGTACTCGACCGTCGTCGAGGTTGAGCGCGAAGCCGGCCAGTCCGCCGATCTCCAGGGCATTGGCCCTGGTGAACCAGCGGAAGCCCACTCCCTGTACACGGCCGCGCACCCAGGCGGTCATCCGGACATCTTCATTCATGCCTGAACGCTAACCGGGCAAACAAATTCGTGGCACGTCACCCCCTGTCGCCATGGCGTACAGTCGCGCACCAATGAGCTCCCCCATTTGGGTGAGTAAACCCTGATCTTGAACCCTGAGGAAGGTAGGCCGCGATGGGACGCCACCGACTCCAAGCCGCACCCCGTCGCGGCACGAAGCGCCGTACCGCCGTGCGCGGCGGCCTGCTCGGCGCGGCTGTGGCCGTGGTCCTCGGCACGGCGGCGGTGACCACGGGCGTGGTCCCGGTCGGCTCCTCCTTCCCCTACGTGGGCGTCGCGGGTGTGGGCTCCGCCGCCAAGACCGAGGCCAAGGCCCAGGCCTCGCCGAGCCCCGAGAGCGCGCTGGAACAGCAGGGCGGCCTGGCCAACCTCTCCGGCCGCGCCTCCGCCGGGCCCGGTTCCGCTTCGGGTTCCCCTTCCGCCTCCCCTTCTCCCTCCGCCTCGCCGTCCCCGTCGGCCAGTCCTTCCCCGACGCCCTCGGCGGAGCCCTCGAAGACCCCCGAGTCGAGCCCCACCCCGGCCGCCGCGCCCAAGCCGGCCGCCCCGAAGCCGGCCACCCCCGCGGCCCCGCCGGCCGCGTCCGGCCACTCCACCGAGGAGGCCGCCGTGCTCACCCTGGTGAACCAGGAGCGCGCCCAGGCCGGCTGCGGTCCGGTCCGGGCGAACCCGCCGCTGGCGGCGCTGGCCGCGTCCTTCAGCAAGGACATGGCCGTCCGGGGCTTCTTCGACCACACCGACCCCGACGGCAAGACCCCGTGGGACCGGGCCACCGCGGCCGGGATCTCGGGCCTGGGCGGCGAGAACATAGCCCGCGGCCAGGGCGACGCGACGGCCGTGATGAAGGCCTGGATGAACAGCCCGGGCCACAAGGCGAACATCCTCAACTGCGAATTCCGCACCCTCGGCGTAGGCCTGTACAACGCCGCCGGCGGCCCCTGGTGGACCCAGGACTTCGGTTTCTAGGCCACGGCGGAGATCATTCCGCCATGACCTCAACGACGACGACCACGACGACGGCCACGGTCACGGCCACGGCCACGGCAGGCACGACCGGCGCGGCGGCTTCGGGCACCTGGAAACTCGGTGACCTGGAGATCAACCGCATGGGCTTCGGCACGATGCGCCTTCCGCAGACCGGCGAGGCCCTCGTGGCCGACGCCGTCCCGCGCGATCGCGGCCGGGCCATCGCCGTACTGCGCCGCGCGGTCGAGCTCGGCGTCAACCACCTGGACACCGCCGCCTTCTACTTCTCGCCGCTGCGTTCGGCCAACGAGCTGATCAACGCGGCGCTGGCCCCGTACCCGGAGGACCTCGTCATCACGACGAAGGTCGGACCCCGCCGCGACCCGTCGGGAGCCTGGCTCTCCCACGCCGGCCCCGGCGAGCTGCGCGGTCAGGTCGAGGAGAATCTGCGCCAGCTCGGCCGCGACCACCTCGACGTGGTCAATCTGCGGGTGCTGGGGACCGGTTCGATCGCCGAACGCTTCGGCGCGCTGGCGGAGCTGCGCGAGGCGGGGCTCATCCGCCACCTGGGCATCTCCAACGTGACGCCCGAACACCTCGCGGAGGCCCGCGCCATCGCGCCCGTCGTGTGCGTGCAAAACATGTACGGGATCGGGGTCCGGCCCAAGCAGGGGGCCTTCGTCCGCGACTGCGGCGAACAGGGGGTCGCCTTCGTGCCGTTCTACGCGATCGCCGGCGCGGGACGCGAAGCGGGCGCGGGCGGCGACACGGATGGCGTAGGGGTGGCCGAGGTACGGGAGGTCGCGCGGGCCCACGGCGTGAGCCCCGCGCAGATCCGGCTGGCGTGGACCCTCGCCCAGGGGCCGCACGTACTGGCCATCCCCGGCACCGGGGACCTCGGCCACCTCGCCGACAACGTGGCCGCGGCGGCCCTGCGGCTCTCCGCCGCGGAACTGGCCCTCCTCGACACGGCCCACCGCGGCGCCGCGGCCTGACACGGGAACAGGACGCGACCTGACCCCGGAAAAGAAAAAGAGGGACACGGCCGCGGTGCGGCCGTGTCCCTCTCCCGTCGTGCGTCAGACCGCTGCGGCGGCCAGGGCGGCGCGGCCCGCGACGATGACGCGGGTCTGCTCGGCGACGCGGCGGCCGAGGTGCTCGGCGGTCGCTATGTCGGCCTTGTGAACGCCCTCGGCACCCTGGTCGGTGTGGGTCTGGGCGGCGGCGCCGTCGAAGAAGCCGAGACGGTTGATGTCGTTCTCGGAAGCGGTGCTGGTGTTCCAGCCCGGCTTCAGGCCCAGGTTGACCCAGCTCATGCCGTGCTGCGCGGCCAGCGTCTGGAAGTAGCCGAGGGTCTGGCCCTTGTCGCCGCTCTTCGAGCCGGAGTTGGTGAAGCCGGCGGCCACCTTGTCCTGCCAGCCGGAGGCGAACCACACCTTGGAGCTGGCTTCGGCGAAGGCGTGGAAGGCGCCCGAGGCGGTACCCATGTAGGTGGGGGAACCGAAGATGATCGCGTCGGAGGCGCCGAGGAGCTCCCACTGGGCGTCGTCGATCTCGTCCACCTTGATCAGGTGAACCGTCGCACCGGCCTCGATGGCGCCCGCCCGGACGGCCTCGGCGATGACGGCGGTGTGGCCGTAGCCCGAGTGGTAGGCGATCGAAACGACGGGGGCGTGCGTGATACCGGACAAGGCTGTTCTCCCTCGAATGCTCCGCGGTCGGCCGCGGCTCCGTGCTGTTGGTGCGACGGGAGACAGGTAACCACTAACTTTTCGAAAGCGCAAGCAAAACGATCAGCGCTGCGTAGTAGTACGCTAAAAGCATGCAGACTCCAGCCTGTAGCGAAGCCGACGACGACGCCGCTACCGCACCGCCCTTCGATGTCTTCGCCCGCGCGTGTCCCTCCCGGGAAACCCTGGAGCACGTCACGGGCCGCTGGGGCAGCCTCACCGTGGGCGCCCTGCGCGAAGGCTCGTGCCGCTTCAACGAACTGCGCCGCCGCGTCGACGGCGTCAGCGAGAAGATGCTGTCCCAGACCCTTCACGCCCTGGAACGCGACGGCATCGTCAACCGCGAGGCCCAGCCGACCAACCCGCCCCGCGTCGACTACGAGCTGACCCCGTTCGGCGAGGAGATCGCGGAGCGCCTCCTCGCGCTCATCACCCTGCTGGAGGAGCGCATGCCGGAGGTACTGGGCTCCCGCGCCGCCTACGAGGCCGCGCGCGAGGGCCGCTGACAGCGCGGGCAGAAGTAGCTCGACCGGTTCATCCACGGCCGGCGGCGCATCGGCGTACCGCAGCGGCGGCAGGGCTCGTCCTCGCGCCCGTACGCGTCGAGGGACCGGTCGAAGTAGCCGGACTCGCCGTTGACGTTGACGTACAGGCTGTCGAAGCTGGTGCCGCCGGCGGCGAGGGCCGCGTTCATGACGTCCCGGACGTGGCCGAGGAGTTCCACGCTCCGGGGGCGCGTGAGCGTGGCCGTGGGGCGCTCGTAGTGCAGCTTGGCGCGCCACAGCGCCTCGTCCGCGTAGATGTTGCCGACCCCGCTGATCAGCGACTGGTCGAGCAGCGCCCGCTTGATGGTGGTCCGCTTGGCGCGCAGCGCCAGGTGGTACGCCGCCTCGCCGAAGAGCGGGTCCAGCGGGTCCCGGGCGATGTGCGCGATGACGTCCGGCAGCCCGTCCTCGTACCCGTCCGTCCCGGCGGCGACGCTCTCGTGCAGCGACATGCCGCCGAAGGTCCGCTGGTCGACGAAGCGCAGCTCGGTGCCCGCGTCGTCGCGGAACCGCACCCGGATGCGCAGGTGCTTCTCGTCGGGGGCGTCCTCGGGCTGCACCAGCAGCTGCCCGCTCATCCCGAGGTGTCCGAGCACGGACAGGTGCCGCTCCGCCAGCGGCAGCCACAGGTACTTCCCGCGCCGCCGGGCCACCCCGAAGGTCTCCCCGGTCAGCCGCGCCGCGAAGTCGCCTCCGCCGCCCGCGTGCCGGCGTACGGCACGCGGATGCAGCACCTCGACCGCCTCGACGGTCCGCCCGGCCACCCAGCGTTCCAGACCGCGCCGCACCACTTCGACTTCGGGCAGCTCGGGCACGGGTTCCTCCGGAGGGGTGCGGTCGTGAACGCTCCCGGCGAGCGTACCGGCCGCCCCGGCCGGGGCCGGAAACGGGTCCGCCCGCCCCTGCGAGGCAGGGGCGGGCGGGTAAATCCCGAAAGAAGCGTCAGGCTTCCGGCGTCGGATCGGCGGGCGTCGGCGCCCCGCCATCCCCGGCGTCCGGGGTCTGCACCCCGGTCCGCTCGTCCACCTTGGCGCGGATGCCGCGCCAAGCGGACTCCGCCGCCTGCTGTTCTGCTTCCTTCTTGCTGCGGCCGGTGCCGGTGCCGTACGAGACGCCACCGACGCGGGCGGCAGCGCTGAAGGTCTTCTCGTGGTCCGGACCGGTCTCTGTGACCATGTATTCCGGAACACCAAGACCTTCGGCCGCCGTCAGCTCCTGGAGACTGGTCTTCCAGTCCAGGCCGGCACCGAGGTTCGAGGACTTCTCGATGAGCGGGTCGAAGAGCCGGTGAACCAGCTCCGAGGCCGCGTCGAGGCCCTGATCGAGGTAGACCGCGCCGATCACCGCTTCAAGCGTGTCGGCGAGGATGGATGCCTTGTCCCGGCCACCCGTGCCCTCTTCGCCGCGGCCGAGCCGGACGAAGGAGCCGAGTTCGAGGCCGCGCCCGACCTCCGCAAGTGCGCGTGAGTTGACTACCGCGGCCCGCAGTTTGGCCAGCTGGCCTTCCGGCAGGTCCGGGTGGGTCGTGTACAGCGTGTCCGTGACCACCAGGCCCAGCACGGAGTCCCCAAGGAACTCCAGCCGCTCGTTGGTGGGCAGACCGCCGTTCTCGTACGCGTACGAACGGTGGGTCAGCGCACGCACCAGAAGGGCGGACTCGAGGTGATACCCGAGCCGCCCTTCCAGAAGCGTGTGGGACGAGGCCGCGTTCTTACTGTCTGCCTGCTTCTCAGCGTTGGACAGCTCAGACATTGCGCCTCTCACCAGCCGCTCAGACCTCGAGGACCTGGCGCTTGTTGTAGGTGCCGCAGCTCGGGCACGCAATGTGCTGGAGCTTCGGCTCCTGGCAACGCTCACACGAAACCAAGGTGGGGACCGCAGCCTTCCACTGCGACCGGCGGTGGCGCGTGTTGCTGCGCGACATCTTCCGCTTCGGAACAGCCACGGCTACTTCTCCTGCTTCTCGGCGGCGCCCTGAACTCCGTCAGAGGCAGTGCCGCTCATGTTGTCCTTCTCGACGCCCTGATCGGTGACGAGTCCCTGCAATGCCGCCCAACGGATGTCGACGGCGTCATGGTGGTGGTCCGGGTCGTCGTTCAGGCTGAGCCCGCAATCGGGGCACAGTCCGAGACAGTCCTCCCGGCACACCGGCTGCAGCGGCAGTGCGAGCACTACCACGTCGCGCAGCACGGGTTCGAGGTCGAACAAGCCGTCCTCGATAAAGAGCGTGTCCTCGTCGTCCTCGGCGTCGTCGGCCGGCTCCGCCTTGGAGCGGTTCCGGTCGTCGGCGTCAGGGTACGAGAACATCTCCTGGAAGTCCGCCTTGAGCTCACGCTCGACGGCCTCCAGACACCTTACGCACTCTCCCACGGCCGATCCACGGGCGGTGCCTGTGACAAGCACCCCTTCCATGACCGACTCCAGGCGGAGCTTGAGGTTCAGCCGGCTGCCTTCCGGCACTCCGATGACTCCGGCGAGACCGAGGTCCCCCGGTGCCGCGATTTCACGGGACAGCCGCAGCATGGCACCAGGACGCCGCCCCAGCTCGTGCGTGTCGAACACGAGGGGGTTGTGGTGGTCGAGGCGGGTATTCAGGGCTGTTCCTGCTTTCACAAAATCACTGGAGACTGCTGAAGATCAAGATTTCCGCCACTCAAGGGCAGCATGGATCGCGGTGCATACGCGCGACCGAAGAGCCAGGATACCCGCCGCTTCGCCCTGAGCCCAATCCGGGTGCGGAGCGGAGGTCAGCGGCCCTGCTCGTACTGGCGGAGCTGGTCCAGGTTGATCATGCTCGTGTCGAAGAAGCTGGTCTCGTCGAGCGCCGCCTGCTGCTCCTGCGTGCCCTGCTGCGGCTGCGCATCGTAGTGCGCGGCGTAAGCCGCTCCGGTGGAGCCGGTGCTTGCACCGGAGTACGGGTCCGGCTGCTGCTGCTCGTAGGAGACGGAGTACGGGTCCGGCTGCTGCTGCACCTGCTGGTAGCCGCCGTAGGGGTCCTGGTAGGAGTAGGCGTCCTGCTGGACCTGGGCCTGGACCGGCTGCTGGTAGGAGTACGCGTCGTACGCGGGCTCCTGCTGCGCCTGCGCCTGCGCGGGGATCAGCGGGGCCTGCGGCTCGGCCAGCCCGGCCAGGAAGTCGGCGTCGCTCGTCGAGCGGGACTGCTGGAGCCCCGCCGCGTCCTGGGCGGCCATGTGCGCGCCGAGGTCGTCCGTGGCCACCCGGCCGAGGAGCTTCTGACGGCCCCGGTCGACGGCCTCCAGGGTCTTGGAGAGCACCGCCTCGAAGGTGGCCAGCTTGGTGTCCACGTACGCGTCCGCCTGCTGGCGCTGGGTCTCCGGGTCGTGGCTCCGCTCGGGCGCCTCCGCGTCGGGGTAGCCGTGCTCGTCGAGCCCGGCCCCCCGGCCCAGGAGCTTCTCGCGGCCGCGGTCCACCGAGCCGATGGTCTTGGTCAGGACGACCTCGAAGTTGGCGAGCTTGCTGTCGACGTAGTCGTCGGCCTCGGCCCGGACCTCCTCGGCCTCCCGGCGGGCATCCGCCAGGATCCGGTCGGCCTCGTCCTGGGAGCGCCGGGCGACCTCGGTGTCGGAGATCAGCGAACCGCGCTGGGCGTGCGCCGACTCGATGATCCGGTCCGCCTCCCGGCGGGCCTCCTCGACCATCTGCTCCCGGCCGCCGATGAGCTCCTGCGCCTGTGCGAGCGAGCCCGGCAGGGCGCCCCGTACCTCTTCGAGGAGGGCGAGCAGCTCCGCACGGTTGATCACGCACGAGGCCGACATGGGCATGGACCGGGCGCTGCCGACGGCCGCGACGATCTCGTCGAGCTTCTTCTGCACGTCCATGGGGGCTCGCACTCTCTCGGCCTCGGGCGGTTCCCGAGACGGACGGGACGACTTTAAGGCCACCGGGCCGGGGGCCGACACCGACTGACGTGGCATCAGGGAATCCGGCGGTCGGACCTCAGCGGTTGGCGAGCCGCTCCATCAGGGCGGTGTGCACGTGGGCGGGCAGCAGGTGGGCGACGTCTCCGCCCCAGGCCGCCACTTCCTTGACCAGCGAAGAGGACAGGAAGCTGTAGGTGGGGTTGGTCGGGACGAACAGCGTCTCGACGCCCGACAGCCCCATGTTCATCTGGGCCATCTGGAGCTCGTAGTCGAAGTCGCTCACCGCGCGCAGGCCCTTGACGATGGCGGGGATCTCGCGCTGCTTGCAGAAGTCGACGAGGAGCCCGTGGAAGGACTCGACCTCGATGTTGCCGTAGCCGGCGGTCGCCTCGCGGATCAGCTCGATCCGCTCCTCGACGGTGAACAGTCCCTGCTTGGACTGGTTGATCATCACGGCGACGTGGACCACGTCGTAGAGCCGGGAGGCCCGGCCGATGATGTCGAGGTGTCCGTTGGTGATGGGGTCGAACGACCCGGGACAGACGGCGCGGCGCAACTTGATTCCCTCGCTCCCCGGTACGGGATTCATGACTCTTCGCTGATGGTGGCGGCTCGGCCGTACCAAAGGGTGCCTTCGCCGTACTTCCGGGACCGGAGCGGCTCGAAGCCCTCGGGCCACGGGAAGGCGCCGCTCCTCGTCCTGCGCTCCACGGTGACCAGTGCATCGTCCGTGAGCCAGCCATTGGACCGGAGTGTGAGCAGGATCTCGCGAAGATCGTCGTGCGCGACCTCGTAGGGCGGGTCCAGGAAGACCACGTCGTACGGGTCCCCGTGCGCGGGAACGGCCGCGATCTGCTCGGCCCTGCCCGCCCGGAACTCGGCGCCGGGCAGGCCGACCGAGGTGATGTTGGCCTTGATGGCCTTGGCCGCCTTGGCGTCGGGCTCGACCAGCAGCGCGTGGTCCGCGCCGCGGGAGAGCGCCTCCAGGCCGACGGCGCCGGAGCCGGCGTAGAGGTCGAGCACCCGGGCCCCCTCGATGCCGTGCAGCGACTCCCACGTGGAGAAGAGGCCTTCGCGCATCCGGTCCGAGGTCGGGCGGGTGCCGGTGCCGGGCGGGACGGCGAGGCGTCGCCCGCCGGCGCTTCCGGCGATCACGCGGGTCATCTGGGGTCCTTCGGTGGGGGCGAGCAGAGGGGGGTGCACAGGAGTACAGGCCCTCAACGATAGGTCGTGCCGCTCACCCCTTCTCCAGGTACTGCTCCCGTTCGGTGTCCAGGAGGGCGTCCAGGGCGGTCCTGAGGCCCGGCAGTCCCGCGAGCTCCGGATCGGCGGCGACCACCCGGGTGGCCTCCTCGCGGGCCTGGGTGATGACCTCCTCGTCCTCGATGACCGCGAGCATGCGCAGCGAGGAGCGGACCCCGGACTGGGCCTGGCCCAGTACGTCGCCCTCGCGGCGCTGTTCCAGGTCGATGCGGGAGAGCTCGAAGCCGTCCAGGGTGGCGGCGACGGCGGCGAGCCGGGCGCGGGCGGGGCTGGCCTCGTGCATCTCGCTGACCAGCAGGCACAGTCCGGGGGCGGAGCCGCGGCCGACGCGGCCGCGCAGCTGGTGGAGCTGGGAGACGCCGAAGCGGTCCGCGTCCATGATGACCATGACGGTGGAGTTGGGGACGTTGACCCCGACCTCGATGACCGTGGTGGCGACGAGGACCTTGATCTCGCCGGCGGTGAACCGGCGCATGACGGCGTCCTTGTCGGCGGGATCCATCCGCCCGTGCAGCACCTCGACGGAGAGTCCGGCCAGGGGGCCGCGGGTGAGCTGTTCGGCGATCTCCAGCACCGCGAGCGGGGGACGCCTGTCGCCGTCCTCCTCGGCCGCCTTCTTCTTGGCGGCCTTGCCGTTCTTCGGATCGTCCTCCTCGTCGCCGATGCGCGGGCAGACCACGTACGCCTGGTGCCCGTTCTCGACCTCCTCGCGGACCCGCTCCCAGGCCCGGGTCAGGAAGTGGGGTTTGTCCTTGGCGGGCACCACGTGGGTGGCGATCGGGGAGCGTCCGGCGGGCAGCTGGTCCAGGACGGAGGTCTCCAGATCGCCGAAGACGGTCATGGCGACCGTGCGCGGGATCGGGGTCGCGGTCATGACGAGCAGGTGCGGGGGCTGCTTGCCCTTGGAGCGCAGCGCGTCCCGCTGTTCCACGCCGAAGCGGTGCTGCTCGTCGACGACGACCAGGCCGAGGTCGTGGAACTTCACCTTGTCCTCGATGAGCGCGTGCGTGCCGATGACGATCCCGGCCTCGCCGGTGACCAGGTCGAGCAGGGCCCGGCGCCGCGCGGGCACTCCCATCGACCCGGTGAGCAGCACCACCTTGGTCCCCTGGTCGAACCCGCCGAGCATGCCGCCCTCGGCGAGTTCGCCCATCATCTCGGTGATGGACCGGTGGTGCTGCTGGGCGAGCACCTCGGTGGGCGCGAGCATCGCGGCCTGTCCGCCGGAGTCGACGACGGCGAGCATGGCCCGCAGGGCCACCAGCGTCTTGCCCGAGCCGACCTCTCCCTGGAGGAGCCGGTGCATGGGGTGGTCCGTGGCGAGGTCGTCGAAGATCTCCTTGGAGACGGTCTCCTGACCTTCGGTGAGGGTGAAGGGGAGCTTGGCGTCGAAGAGGTCGAGGAGGCCGCCGGGGGTGGGGCGGCGGGGGACGGCGGGGAGCTGGGAGTCGGCGTGCCGGCGGCGGGCGAGGGCCACCTGGAGGACGAAGGCCTCGTCCCACTTGAGGCGTTGGCGGGCGTCCTCGATGTCGGCCTTGACGGCCGGGCGGTGGATCTTGAGGAGCGCTTCGGTGAGCGGGACCAGGGCGCGGCCCTCGCGCAGGGTCGCGGGCAGCGGGTCCACGACCTCCTGGGCCCTGGGGAGCACCGCGTCCACGCATTTGGCGATCTTCCAGGACTCCAGCTTCGCGCAGGCCGGGTAGATCGGGATGAGCTGACTGGCGAAGGCCGTCGCCGCGTCCCGGTCGGAGGCGTCCGCGCCGAGCGGCTCGTAGGCGGGGTGGGCCAGCTGGAGCTTGCGGTTGAACATCCCGACCTTGCCCGCGAACATCGCGCGGCTGCCGGGCAGCAGTTCCTTGTGCGGTTTGTGGACGCCCGACCCGAAGAAGACGAGCTGGATGCGGCCGCTGCCGTCGGTGATGGTGACTTCGAGGCGTTTGCCGCCGCCGCGGCTGCCCTGGTAGGTCAGCAGGCGGGCGTCGGCGACCTGCGCGACCACCGTCACGTGCTCGTCGATCTGGTCGGCGAGCTCGGCCAGCGAGGTCAGCTCCCCGCGCTCGGCGTAGCGCCGTGGGTAGTGGTGGAGCAGGTCCAGGGCCGTGTGCAGGCCGAGCTGCTCGGCGAGCACCTTGGCGGTGGCGGGGCCGAGGGTCTTCTTGAGGTCTTCGTCGAGCGCGGGCACGTGTTCCATTGCACACCATGCCGCTGACACGGCGGCCCTTCGACCCTTATTCGACCCCGATGAGCAGCGGCGCCGAGCCGCGGCCGCCCCGGTAGGTGACGGTGTCGACGGCCAGGTGTCCCTGCTGGACGTACGCCTCCAGGCGCGCGGCCAGCGTGTCCGGCACCTCGGGTCCCAGGACCAGGGTGACGAGTTCGCCGCCGGAGCCGAGCATCCGTGCCAGTACGGCCTCGGCGGTCTCGGGCAGGTCGGCGCCGATGACGGCCACGTCCCCGTCGATGAGGCCGAGCACGTCGCCGGCCTGGCAGATGCCGGCCGAGGTGAAGGACTGCCGTTCGGCGACGGCGAGTTCGCCGTAGCGGGTGGCGCCGGCGGCGGCGGTCATGGCGACCACGTCCTCGTCGAAGGTGCCCTCCGGGTCGTGGACGGCGAGCGCGGCCAGGCCCTGGACCTCGGAGCGGGTGGGGATCACGGCGACCCGCACGCCGTCGGCGCGGGCCTGTTCGGCGGCCGCCGCCGCGACCGCGCGCAGCTCGGTGGCGTTCGGCAGGAGCACGATCTCGCGGGCGTGCGCCCGCCGGACGGCCGCCACGAGTTCGGCGGCGGCCGGGGGTCCGTCTGGCCCCGCGAGCACGGTGGTGGCTCCGGCCTCCCCGCACAGTCCGGCGAGTCCCTCGCCCTGGACCACGGCGACGACGGCCCGCTGGACGCGCTCGCCGCGGGCCCGGCGCCGCTCGTCGCCGAAGTGCGTGATGCGGATCCGGTACGGGCGCCCGGCGACCACTCCGGCCTCCACGGCCGCGCCGGGGTCGTCGACGTGGACGTGGACGTTCCACAGCCCGTCGCCGCCGACCACGACGAGGGAGTCGCCGAGTCCGTCGAGCCGTGCGCGCAGCTCGGCGACCCGCGCCTCGGCGGCCTCCAGCAGGTAGATCACCTCGTACGCGGGTCCGCCCAGGTCCTCCGCACAGGGTTCCGGCGGCCGCGGTACGGGCACGGCCCGGCCGCGCACCGGCTCGGCGGCCGGCTCCTGCCCGGACAGGGCCTGCCACAGGGCTCCGAGTACGGCGACCAGTCCGCAGCCCCCGGCGTCGACCACCCCGGCCCGGCCCAGCTCGGCCAGCTGGCCCGGGGTCTCGGCGAGGGCCGCGCGGGCCCCGTCGTAGGCGGCCGCGGCCACGTCGGCGACGGTCCCGGCGGCGGCCTCGGCTACCGCGGCGGCCCGCGCGGCGGCGGTGGCGACGGTGAGCATCGTGCCCTCCACCGGGTGCGCGACGGCCTGGTACGCCTCCTCGGCGGCCCGGGTCAGCGCCTGGGCCAGCAGCCGCGCGGGCCCGCGCCCGGCGGGCTCGTCCCCGAGTACGTCGGCCACGCCGCGCAGCAGCTGCGCGAGGATCGTCCCGGAGTTGCCCCGGGCGCCTATCAGGGCTCCGTGCGCGAAGGCCCGTACGGCCTCGGGGAGGGAGGTTCCCGCTGTGCCGTCCGTCACGCCGGCGAAGGCGTCTTCGAGCTCGCGGTCGGCGGATTCGGCGGTCAGGTAGAGGTTGGTCCCGGTGTCCGCGTCGGCGACGGGATAGACGTTGATCGCGTCGATGTCCTCGCGGGCCCGGCCCAGTGCGGCCAGGGCCAGCGTGCTCCAGGTGCGCACCGCTTCGGCGTCGAGGGCGTCGCGCTCGGCGCGCTCGTCGAAGGCATGCGGCTGCGGCTCGTGCGCCACCGGGCGTTCCTCCTTGTGCGGGCCAGGGTTCACCGCAGGGTAACGAAGGACTGCCGGGAGGGCGGGACCCCGGGGCGGGGGTGGTGGTGGACATGGTAGTTTTCTTGGACCGAGGCAGTCGTTGTATGCTGCTCCGGTTGCCCGATGAGAGTCGGGCCATTCCCCCCGGCAAACCACCTTCAGATCCCTGATACCGGTGCGCCGGGATTCACTGTAAGTGCATCTGAAGTCTTTGGAGTGACCTGTGGCTGCCAACTGCGACGTTTGCGCCAAGGGGCCGAGCTTCGGCAACAGCATTTCCCACTCGCACCGCCGCACCTCGCGTCGCTGGAACCCGAACATCCAGCGTGTCCGTGCCGTGGTCAATGGGACGCCGAAGCGCCTCAACGCCTGCACCTCGTGCATCAAGGCCGGCAAGGTCTCGCGCTGACGCCTTCCGTCGTAGCGCAGCCCTTTCCGGTTGCCCGAGAGGCGGGGGCGCCCGGGGGGGCCGCCGCGTGCGGTTGCGGAAAACGCCGGAGGGCGAGCGCCCTAGATGCAGTGGGGTTAATAAAAATGACAGAGCCCC
>NZ_JBHYVM010000009.1:152869-159917 GCF_042750105.1 Streptomyces sp. NPDC059443
GTTTTGGTAATTCTCCTTTTCCCCCTGTTGCCTCCCCTACAGGCGTTTCAGCGCCTCTGCCAACCGTGGTCCACCGGTCCGATGCCCGCGCCGAGCGCGAAGCCGGCCGCGATGGCTCCCGTGACGTACTCCTTGGCCGCCGTGACGGCCTCCGGGACGGGCAGGCCCTTGGCCAGGCCCGCCGCGATCGCGCTGGCGAGGGTGCAGCCCGTGCCGTGCGTGTGCCGGTTGCCGGAGCGGGGGGCCCGCAGCCAGCGTTCGTCGGTGCCGTCGGTGAGCAGGTCCACGGCTTCGTTCCCGTGGGCGGCGAGGTGGCCGCCCTTGATCAGCACCCACGCGGGCCCGTACGCGAGGACCGCGTCGGCGGCCCGGCGCATGTCGTCCTCGCCCTCCACGACGACGCCGGTGAGCTGGGTCACCTCGTCCAGGTTCGGGGTGGCGACGGTGGCCCGGGGCAGCAGCTCCTGGCGTACGGCGTCCAGCGCCGTGGCGGCGAGCAGCGCGTCCCCGTGCTTGGAGACGCCGACCGGGTCCACGACGGCCGGGGCGCGGGTCCCGGCGAGCAGCTCGGCCACCGTCTCCACGAGCCCGGCCGAGGACAGCATCCCGGTCTTCACGGCCTGGACCCCGATGTCGTCCACCACGGCCCTGTACTGGCCCCTGACGGCCTCCGCGGGCAGTTCCCAGACCCCCGTGACGCCGAGCGAGTTCTGCGCGGTCACAGCGGTCACCACGCTCATGCCGTGGACCCCGAGCTCCAGCATCGTCTTGAGGTCGGCCTGGATGCCCGCGCCGCCGCCGGAGTCGGATCCGGCGACGGTCAGGCACAGCGGCGGGTGCGCACTCACAGCGAGTGGTCCGGGACGGCCGGGTCGGCGCCGAAGTGGTCCCAGCCGCCGGTGCTGGTCCAGGGGGCGCCGTCGACGGTCACCTGGGGCAGCGCGGAGCGGTTCTGCACCTCTCCGATGACCTTCCAGCGGGCCGGGAGCTTCACGTCGGGCGGGAAGGTGGCCACGATGGCGTGGTCCTCTCCCCCGGTGAGGACCCACTGGAGCGGGTCCACGCCGACGGCCTGGCCGATGTCGTGCATCTGCGAGGGGATGTCCACGGCCGCCGAGCGCAGGTCGATCCGTACCTTGCTGGCCTCGGCGATGTGCCCGAGGTCCGCGATCAGGCCGTCGCTGACGTCGGTCATGGCGGTGGCGCCGAGTCCGGCGGCCGCGGGGCCCGCGTGGTACGGCGGCTCGGGCCGCCGGTGGGCCTCCACGAAGGCCCGCGGCGAGCGGAAGCCGCGCGAGAGGACCGCGAAGCCGGCCGCGGACCAGCCGAGCCAGCCCGTGACGGCCACGACGTCGCCGGGCTGGGCGCCGGAGCGCAGCACGGGTTCGTGGTTGCGCAGGTCGCCGAGGGCGGTGATGGCGACGGTGATCACGTCTCCGCGGACCACGTCGCCGCCGACCACGGCGGCCCCGGCGACCTGGCACTCGTCGCGGATGCCGTCCATCAGCTCGGTGGGCCAGGTGACCGGCAGCTCGGCCGGGACGACCAGGCCGAGCAGCAGCGCGGTCGGCACCGCGCCCATGGCGGCGATGTCGGCGAGGTTCTGCGCG
The DNA here is from genome assembly GCF_042750105.1 of Streptomyces sp. NPDC059443. Taxonomy (NCBI): domain Bacteria; kingdom Bacillati; phylum Actinomycetota; class Actinomycetes; order Kitasatosporales; family Streptomycetaceae; genus Streptomyces; species Streptomyces sp. NPDC059443. Next base: position 154,480 of record NZ_JBHYVM010000009.1, read on the forward strand.
GCGGCCTTGCGGCCGACGTCGTAGGCGGTGGACCAGTCGCGCCTGAAGTGCCGGCCCTCCAGCAGGATGTCCGTGCTCGCCACGACCCGCCGGTCGGGGGCCGACACGACCGCGGCGTCGTCGCCCGGTCCGAGCCGGACCGCCGGGGTGGTGGTGAGCCGTGAGGTGAGCTCTCGAATGAGCCCGAACTCCCCCAGCTCGCCCACAGTGCCCTTCATCGCTGTGCCCCTTCTTGCCCAGTCCGCTTGCGGTCGCGAGCCGTCACAGCTCTGGGTACCGTCAACAGATACGTCAACTTCTGCTCTCCGTACGCCCCGCCGTGTGTGGAGCCGGACCCGCAGGTCTCCCCGCGGCGCTCGGCGACGCGGTACCGTGGCGTCCCTTCTTCCCCGGGCCCACCCGTCATCCCCGGGCCCATCCGAAGGGTAGGGGAAATGATCCTCGCGGCCGCCCTGGAGGTTCCGTGGTACAGGCGTACATCCTCATCCAGACCGAGGTGGGCAAGGCGTCGTTCGTCGCCGAGTCCATCGCACAGATCGCGGGGGTGATCCAGGCCGAGGACGTGACGGGCCCGTACGACGTGATCGTGCGCGCCCAGGCCGACACCGTGGACGATCTCGGCCGCATGGTGGTCGCCAAGGTCCAGCAGGTGGAGGGGATCACCCGCACCTTGACCTGCCCGGTGGTCCATCTGTAGCCCCCGTCTACTCTTGGCCGGTGATGTCCCGACACAGCCGGCTTCTCTCTCTGCTCTCCGCCCTGACCGCGCTGGCCGCCTCGGCGGCCCTCGCGGGCTGTTCCGCGGGTGACGCGGAGGCCCGGGTGGATCCGCCGCCCGCACCGCCCGCCGATGTCGCGGGTTTCTGTGCGGCGCTCCACAAGGAACTCCCCCACGAGGTGGCCGGTCTGGCCGCGACTCCGGCGCTGCCGGCTTCCGACCTGACCGCCGCGTGGGGCGGCTCGGCGATCGTACTGCGGTGCGGTATCGCCAAACCCGCGAAGATGGCGGATCCGAAGCAGGACGGCGTCGAGGTGAACGGTGTCGGCTGGCTTCTGGAGAAGCTGGACGACGGTGGCTTCCGGTTCACCACCGGGCTGCGGCTGGCGTACACGGAGGTCCGGGTCGACAAGGAGCATGCCACGGATGCGGGGATGCTGGTGGGCCTGTCCGCGGCGATCGCGAAGACCGTCCCGGAGGGGATCGCCTCGTACTGAGGCCCGCGGCCCGGCACGAGGCCCCGTACGCGCTCACGCGGACCGCCCGCCGGCCATCCTTTTCAGGGGGCCGGCGGGCGGTCCTCGTCCGTGTACGGGGCTTCGTGCCCGGGCGGCTAGCGCAGCCCGGTGGAGCGGCGCAGGGCGGCCTGGATCAGGCGGTCCACCAGCTCCGGGTACTCGATGCCCGACTCCTGCCACATGCGCGGGTACATGGAGATCGGGGTGAAGCCCGGCATGGTGTTGATCTCGTTGATGACGAAGGTGCCGTCTTCGGTGAGGAAGAAGTCGGCGCGCACCAGGCCCTCGCAGGACGCGGCGTCGAAGGCCTCGATCGCGAGCTTCTGCACCTCGGCGGTCTGCTCCGGGGTGAGCGGGGCGGGCACGAGTCCGGAGGCGGAGTCGATGTACTTCGCCTCGAAGTCGTAGAAGTCGTGGCTGGAGACCGGCGGGATCTCGGCGGGCACGCTCGCGCGCGGCCCGTCCTCGAACTCCAGGACCCCGCACTCGATCTCGCGGCCGCGCAGCAGCGCCTCCACGATGATCTTCGGGTCGTGGCGGCGTGCCTCGCGGATCGCCGCGTCCAGCCCGGAGGCGTCGTCGACCTTGGTGATGCCGATCGAGGAGCCTGCGCGGGCGGGCTTGATGAACAGCGGCCAGCCGTGCTCGCCGGCGAACTCCGCGATGCGGCCCAGGGCCCCTTCGCGGTCGTTCTCCCACTCGCGGGGGCGGATCGTCACGTACGGGCCGACGCGCAGCCCGAAGGACGTGAAGACCCGCTTCATGTAGTCCTTGTCCTGGCCGACGGCGGAGGCGAGGACGCCCGAGCCGACGTACGGGATGCCGGAGAGCTCCAGGAGGCCCTGGAGGGTGCCGTCCTCGCCGTACGGGCCGTGCAGGACGGGGAAGACCACGTCCACCTCGCCCAGGGCCTTGGGGACGGCGCCGGGCTCGGTGTAGACGACCTCGCGGCTGGCCGGGTCGACGGAGAGCACGACGGCGCCGTCCTCGGACTCGGCGAGCTGGCCGACGTTGGGGAGCTGGCCGCCGGAGATGGCCATCCGGGCGGGCTCGTCGGCGGTCAGCGCCCACCGGCCGTCCGTGGTGATGCCGATGGGCAGCACCTCGTACTTGGAACGGTCGATGGAGCGCAGTACGGCGCCCGCGGTGACCACGGAGATGGCGTGCTCCGAGCTGCGGCCGCCGAACACGACGGCCACGCGGGGCTTGCGGCCCTGCTGCTCAGGGGTCTGGGGGAGGTTCTCGCTGCTCATATCGCCACGAGGGTACCCGCTCGGACGTCCGGAAAGCAGTCAGCGCCGTTCCGGTTTGGCGCTGCGGCCCATGAGTTCCTTGAGGGCGACCAGGGTGGGCTTGCCGTGGTGGACGATGTCGACCACGGTGTCGGTGATCGGCATGTCCACTCCGTGGCGGCGGGCCAGATCGGCCACGGACAGGCAGGACTTGACGCCTTCGGCGGTCTGCTTGGTGACCGCGATGGTCTCCTCCAGGGTCATCCCGCGGCCCAGGTTGGTGCCGAAGGTGTGGTTCCGGGAGAGCGGCGAGGAGCAGGTGGCGACGAGGTCGCCGAGGCCCGCGAGGCCGGAGAAGGTCAGCGGGTCGGCGCCCATCGCCAGGCCCAGCCGGGTGGCTTCGGCGAGACCGCGGGTGATGAGCGAGCCCTTGGTGTTGTCGCCGAGGCCCATGCCGTCCGCGATGCCGACGGCGAGGCCGATGACGTTCTTGACGGCGCCGCCGAGCTCGCAGCCGATGACGTCGGTGCTCGTGTACGGGCGGAAGTACGGGGTGTGGCAGGCGGCCTGGAGGCGTCGGGCGACGGCTTCGTCCACGCAGGCGACCACGGAGGCGGCGGGCTGGCGGGCTGCGATCTCGCGGGCCAGGTTGGGTCCGGTGACCACGGCCACGCGGTTCGCGGGGACCTTGGCCACCTCTTCGACGACCTCGCTCATCCGCTTGGCGGTGCCGAGTTCGACGCCCTTCATCAGGGAGACGAGCACGGTGTCTGGGGCGAGCAGCGGGGCCCAGTCGGCGAGGTTGCCGCGCAGGGTCTGCGAGGGGACGGCGAGGACCGTGAAGTCGGCGCCCGCCGCGGCCTCGGCCGGGTCGGTGGTGGCGCGGATGTTCGCGGGGAGTTCGATGTCGGGGAAGTAGTCGGGGTTGGTCCGGCCGCTGTTGATGGCGTCGACGAGCTCCTGGCGGCGGCCCCACAGGACCACCTCGCAGCCGGCGTCGGCGAGCACCATGGCGAAGGCCGTGCCCCAGGAGCCGGTTCCGAATACGGCTGCCTTCACGGGACGTGTCACTTGTCGCCCTCCCCCGCGGCTTTGCGCCGCTGTTCCGCCCTGGCCTTGCGATGGTCGTACGGCTGCTCGGGCGCGGATTCGCCGCGCAGTTCCTCCAGCAGCCCGGTGATGGCCGCCATGATGACCTCGGTGACCTCCTTGAGCACGTCCGGGGTGGGTTCCCGGTCGTAGTACGCGGAGAGGTCCACGGGCGGTCCGGCGAGCACCTGGAGGGTTTTGCGCGGGAACAGGCTGAGCTTGTTCTCCTTGGCGTAGGGCGGCATCGCGAGATTCGCGCCCCACTGGGCCACCGGAATGACCGGGGCCTTGGTCAGCAGCGCCACGCGGGCGGCGCCGGTCTTGCCGGCCATCGGCCACATGTCGGGATCGCGGGTGAGGGTGCCTTCCGGGTAAAAGGCCACGCATTCACCGCGCTCGATGGCGTCCACGGCGGCCCGGAATGCGTCCAGGGCGTTGGTGGACTCCCGGTAGACGGGGATCTGGCCGGAGCCCCGCAGGATCGCGCCGACAATAGGCACCTCGAAGAGGGCCGCCTTGCCGAGCAATCGGGGCACCCGGCCGGTGTTGTACTGGAAGTGCGCGTAGGAGAGCGGGTCCAGATACGAGTTGTGATTGACGGCGGTGATAAATCCGCCCTCGGCCGGAATGTGTTCCATTCCCCGCCAGTCCCGCTTGAAGAGCACTACCAGCGGCGGTTTCGCGATGGCCGCCGCAAGGCGGTACCAGAAGCCGATTCTGCGGCGGGACACTCGGACACCTTCCTCTAGGACCGGTGCGCGGCTTGGGCACCTCGGGGCCGGACAAGTGTCGCCCGGGGTCCGGTCTCTGTCGAGAACACCGTACGCCCCGCACACCCCTGGCAGGCCCCGGGCCGTCCGGCATGAGGTGACAATGGGCCCACGCATGACCTGGCCATGACCCGTACATGGCCCACGCAACTGCGCGAGCGCACCGGAGGAAGGGGTCGGTCACGAACGCCGTCTGGAGTCTGGTGGTCCCGTTGAAGCCCTTGGCCGTGGCCAAGAGCCGCCTCGCGGAGGCCGTCGGCGCGTCCCGGCCGGGGCTGGCCCTGGCGTTCGCGCTGGACACGGTCGCGGGGGCGCTGGCCTGCGCGGCGGTCGCGGATGTGGTGGTCGTCACGGACGATCCGGCGGCCGGGGCGGAACTGGCCCGGCTGGGGGCGCGGATCGTCCCGGACTCCCCGGGCGCCGGGCTCAACGCGGCGCTGGCCCATGGGGCGCGGGAGATACGGACGGGCCGGCCGCGGGCGGCGGTGGCCGCGATGAACGCGGATCTCCCGGCGCTGCGGCCACCCGAATTGCTACGCGTGCTCGATACCGCCTCGGCATTTCCCCGGGCATTTCTGGCGGATGCGGCGGGAATCGGGACGACCTTGCTTTCCGCTGCGCCGGACGTGGAATTGGCCCCCTCGTTCGGCGGTCCGTCGCGGGCCCGCCATTCGGCTTCGGGCGCGGTGGAAATGGCGCTGGCGGGCGTGGACAGCGTGCGCCGGGACGTGGACACGGCGGCGGATCTCGGAGCGGCCCTCACCCTTGGCGTGGGCCGCCATACGGCCCGATACAGTGCCCGTATGCAGGCGACCGCGTACACGTACGACTCCCAGACCCGCAGCGGCAGTGTGCTGCTGGACGACGGCACCCCGGTGCCCTTCGAGGCCCCGGCGTTCGACGCCGGCGGGCTGCGGCTGCTGCGCCCCGGGCAGCGGGTCCGGATCGAGACGGACGGCGAGGGCGCGGGCCTGCGGATCACCCTGGTCACGCTCCAGACCTTCTGAGCCGACGCACCGCGGGGGGGGGGGCGGCGGGGGGGGGGGGGCGGCGCGCGCGCGGGGGGGGGGGGGCGCGACGCCCGCGGTCGGGGGTGGCGGGTGGGGCGCGG
>NZ_JBHYVM010000009.1:159927-164402 GCF_042750105.1 Streptomyces sp. NPDC059443
TCGAGCGGCTGGGCGTGGGCGGGGGCCGGCTTAAACCCGTGTACACCCTCAAAACTTTCGCCCCCTACCCCCCGCGGCCCGTAAACCCCCGGGGGGGCCCCCCGCCCCGTCGTGTGTGACCCGTGCCCTACTTGGCGGTCTTGCGGGCGGTGGTCTTCTTCGCGGTGGCCTTGCGCGTCGCCGTCTTCTTGGCGGGCGCCTTCGTCGCGGCGGTGGTCTTCTTCGCCGCCGGCGCGGTCTTCTTCGCCGTGGCGGTGGCCTTCTTCGCCGTCGCCGCGGCCTTCTTGACGGTGGCCTTCTTGGCCGCGGGGGCGGCCTTCTTCGCCACGGCGGTCTTCGCGACCGTCTTCTTGGCGGTGGCCGTGACCTTCTTGGCCGTGGCCTTCTTCGCGACCGTGGTCTTCGCGGCGGCCGCGGCCTTCTTGGCGGGGGCCGCCTTCTTCGCGGCAGCCTTCTTGACCGTCGCGGAAGCACCACCCGTGAGGCTGCCCTTGGGCGCCTTCTTCACCGATACCTCGCCGCCCTTGGGCAGCTTCTTGGTGCCGCTGACCAGGTCCTTGAAGCCCTGACCCGCGCGGAAGCGCGGCACCGAGGTCTTCTTGACCCGCACGCGCTCACCCGTCTGCGGGTTGCGGGCGTAGCGGGCCGGGCGGTCGACCTTCTCGAACGAGCCGAAGCCCGTGACCGAGACCCGGTCGCCCGCGACGGTCGCGCGGACGATGGCGTCCAGTACCGCGTCGACAGCGTCCGCGGCCTGCTGACGGCCGCCCAGCTTGTCGGCAATCGCTTCTACGAGCTGCGCCTTGTTCAACGTCTTCCCCTTCGGAGACTTCGCCAGAACGAATGTGTTCAAGCTTATTTCGCACGTTAGGCGGATATATACCGCAAATCAAACACGAAACGGGCTTATCACCCTAGTGCCGCAACGCTGTAGGCCGTTACGGAGTTCCTTCGCATCAGTCGCCTTCAGGGAATCGACCCTCGTCGAGGTCCTTCATCAACCTGTCCAGGCGCACTGCCGCATCGGCGAGATCATGCTTCGCCGCGGCAGTGACGACCAACAGCTTCCGGGCCAGCGCCATCCTTACGCCCTCCGGGACTTGCAGTGAGCGCACCCGTGTGTGTGCTTCTTTCAATCGGTCCGCGACGAGTTCGTAGAGCTTAAGTTGACTGTCGCGTTCCATGCACAGATTGTGCCATCTGGGGCGAGTTGTCGCCTCACGGGGCCTCAACACACAGCTGTGCCCCCTGCCTGAAGGCAGGGGGCACAGTGTTGCCTATGTGATCACCCGAAGGCGAATAAGCGCTGATCAGGCAGGAATCACGCCTGAATCGTGCGCGGCTTGTAGGCGGGCCGGGCGCTTTCGTAGGTGGTGATGTCGGCTTCGTTCTGAAGGGTGAGCGAGATGTCGTCCAGCCCCTCCAGCAGCCTCCAGCGGGCGTTGTCGTCGAGTTCGAACTCGGCCACGACGCCTTCGGCTCGGACCTGGCGGTCGACCAGGTCGACCGTGATCTCGGCGGTGGGGTCGGCCTCGGTCAGCGCCCACAGCTGCTCGACGGTCTCCTGCGGCAGGACGACGGTCAGCAGACCGTTCTTCAGCGAGTTGCCGCGGAAGATGTCGGCGAAGCGGGAGGAGATGACCGTCTTGAAGCCGAAGTTCTGCAGGGCCCAGACGGCGTGTTCGCGCGAGGAGCCGGTACCGAAGTCGGGGCCGGCGACCAGGACGGTCGCGCCCTCGCGCTCCGGGCGGTTCGTGACGAACTCCGGGTCCTTGCGCCAGGCCTCGAAGAGCCCGTCCTCGAACCCGTCGCGGGTGATCTTCTTCAGCCAGTGGGCGGGGATGATCTGGTCGGTGTCGACGTTGCTGCGGCGCAGCGGGACGGCCCGGCCGGTGTGCGTGGTGAAGGCTTCCATCGTTCTCAGACTCCGGCGGTCGCGGTGGCGTCGGACAGGTCGGCGGGCGAGGCCAGATGGCCCAGCACCGCGGTGGCGGCGGCCACCTGCGGGGACACCAGGTGGGTGCGCCCGCCCTTGCCCTGCCGGCCCTCGAAGTTGCGGTTGGAGGTGGACGCGGAGCGCTCACCGGGCGCCAGTTGGTCGGGGTTCATGCCCAGGCACATCGAGCAGCCCGCGTGCCGCCATTCGGCGCCGGCCTCCTTGAAGACCTTGTCCAGGCCCTCGGCCACGGCCTGGAGGGCCACGCGGACCGAGCCGGGGACGACCAGCATCCGTACGCCGTCGGCGACTTTGCGGCCCTCGATGATGCCCGCGACGGCGCGCAGGTCCTCGATGCGGCCGTTGGTGCAGGAACCTACGAAGACGGTGTCGACCTTGATGTCGCGCAGCGGCTGTCCGGCGGTCAACCCCATGTACTCCAGGGCCTTTTCGGCGGCCTGGCGCTCCGAAGCGTCCTCGTACGAAGCCGGGTCGGGGACGTTGGCCGACAGGGGCGCGCCCTGGCCCGGGTTGGTGCCCCAGGTGACGAACGGCGACAGCGTGGTGCCGTCGATGACGACCTCCGCGTCGAAGACCGCGTCCTCGTCGGTGTGCAGGGTCTTCCAGTACGCGACCGCCGCGCCCCAGTCCTCGCCCTTGGGGGCGTGGTCGCGGCCCTCCAGGTAGTCGAAGGTGGTCTGGTCGGGGGCGATCATGCCCGCGCGGGCGCCGGCCTCGATCGACATGTTGCAGATGGTCATGCGGGCTTCCATCGACAGCTTCTCGACGGCCTCGCCGCGGTATTCCAGGACGTAGCCCTGGCCGCCGCCGGTGCCGATCTTGGCGATGATCGCCAGGATCAGGTCCTTGGCGGTGACGCCCTCGGCCAGCGCGCCGGTGACGGTGATCGCCATCGTCTTGGGGCGGGCCAGCGGCAGCGTCTGCGTCGCCAGCACGTGCTCGACCTGGCTGGTGCCGATGCCGAAGGCCAGCGCGCCGAAGGCGCCGTGGGTGGAGGTGTGCGAGTCGCCGCAGACCACGGTGGTGCCCGGCTGGGTCAGGCCCAGCTGCGGGCCCACGACGTGGACGACACCCTGCTCGACGTCGCCCAGCGAGTGCAGGCGTACGCCGAACTCGGCGCAGTTCGCCCGCAGCGTCTCCAGCTGGGCCCGGGAGACCGGGTCCGCGATCGGCTTGTCGATGTCGATGGTGGGGGTGTTGTGGTCCTCGGTCGCGATGGTGAGGTCGAGGCGTCGGACCTTGCGGCCGGCCTGCCGCAGGCCTTCGAAGGCCTGGGGGCTGGTCACCTCGTGCAGCAGGTGAAGATCGATGAAGAGGAGATCGGGCTCGCCCTCCGCGCGCCGGACGACATGGTCGTCCCAGACCTTCTCCGCGAGTGTCCTACCCATCGCTTTCCCTCCGGCCGGCCGGTTGTGCCGGCGCTTCATAGAGATCTTTTGCGCCTGATCGCCCGTTCCCCAGGTCCCGGACGACGGCTCGGACCCAGTGGTTCGTGGACCCGCACATACAGACTCGCTCGTTCTTGGAAAAATTGAACTTGCGTTTCACAGTGTGAGACGCGAATATCGTTTCATGGACAACTCTAGCGGCGTCGGCGTTCTCGACAAGGCAGCTCTGGTACTGAGCGCACTGGAGTCCGGTCCGGCCACCCTCGCCGGGCTGGTCGCGGCGACAGGGCTCGCACGACCCACGGCACATCGCCTTGCCGTGGCACTGGAACACCACCGGATGGTGGCGAGGGACATGCAGGGCCGGTTCATCCTCGGACCGCGGCTGGCGGAGCTCGCCGCCGCGGCCGGCGAGGACCGCCTGCTGGCCACGGCCGGACCGGTGCTCACCCACCTCCGGGACGTCACGGGAGAGAGCGCGCAGCTCTACCGGCGTCAGGGCGACATGCGCATCTGCGTGGCGGCCGCCGAGCGGCTGTCGGGCCTGCGGGACACCGTCCCGGTGGGCTCGACGCTGCCGATGAAGGCGGGCTCGGCCGCGCAGATCCTGATGGCCTGGGAGGAGCCCGAGCGGCTCCACCGCGGCCTCCAGGGCGCGCGCTTCACGGCTACGGCGCTCTCGGGCGTACGGCGTCGCGGCTGGGCGCAGTCGATCGGCGAGCGGGAGCCCGGCGTGGCCTCCGTCTCGGCACCGGTGCGCGGCCCCTCCAACCGCGTGGTGGCCTCCGTATCGGTCTCCGGACCGATCGAGCGGCTGACCCGCCACCCGGGGCGCATGCACGCCCAGGCCGTCATCGACGCGGCCGCCCGCCTCACGGAGGCCCTGCGCCGCTCCAGCTGACCTTTTCCGTCTCCCACATCCACCCCCGGGCCCGGGGGCGCGTACGACGCCGCACACGTCCTAACACGCGCCTCCGGGCCCGCACTTGTGCCCGCGTGCCCGCACGTCTCCGGGAACGCGAAGAGGGCCCCCCCCGGGTAAACCTCGGGGGGCTAGGGATGGTAGCCCCCCCCCCCGGGGATAAGCGCCGACCCACCGGGGTGTGGGGGGGGGGGTGGCGCGCGACACC
>NZ_JBHYVM010000009.1:164412-208011 GCF_042750105.1 Streptomyces sp. NPDC059443
CGCGGCGTCGAACGCGGAGGGCCTCTTCGATGCGTACCCCCGACCGGATTCGAACCGGCGCTACCGCCTTGAGAGGGCGGCGTGCTAGGCCGCTACACAACGGGGGCTAGCTGTTACTGCGGTACTGCGCTGGGCTACCAGGACTCGAACCTAGAATAAGAGAACCAGAAACTCTCGTGTTGCCAATTACACTATAGCCCAATGGTCTAGACCAGCTAGACACCGTACCCCCGACCGGATTCGAACCGGCGCTACCGCCTTGAGAGGGCGGCGTGCTAGGCCGCTACACAACGGGGGCCCTAGCGATCCTGCATCAAAACATCCGGGTGCGACCCTGGAGATCTCGCGGGAAGGATCTGTACCCCCGACCGGATTCGAACCGGCGCTACCGCCTTGAGAGGGCGGCGTGCTAGGCCGCTACACAACGGGGGCAAGCACTGCGTCACTACTGAACTGCGCTGGGCTACCAGGACTCGAACCTAGAATAAGGGAACCAGAAACCCTCGTGTTGCCAATTACACTATAGCCCACCAAAACTCAAGACCCTGAGGGGCTTTCGTTCGGTTAGCGCCTCCGGCCCGGCCTTTCGGCCCGCTCGGGCGGCGCAGAAAGAACATTACCGGATGGCTGACCGTGCTCCAAAACGGGTATCCAGGGCCAGCAGCTCGGGGAGCCGTTCGAGTCCGGCGATCCGGTGCACGCCCTCGGGTCCCGGGCCCCGCAGGCCGTCGCGGTCGAGCCATACCGCGGTCAGTCCGGCGTCACGGGCGCCGCGCGCGTCGATCTCCGGCTGGTCCCCCACGTAGACCACCTCGTGCGGCTCCAGTGCGAGCTCCTCGCAGGCCGCGAGGAAGGCCCCGGCCTCCGGCTTGCTGACGCCCAGCTCCACGGCGCACACCAGGACCTCGAAGCGGTCGCGCAGGCCGAGGCGGCGCAGCTTGGGCTCCTGGTTGACCACGGAGGAGTTCGAGAGCACCCCGTGCCGGTAGCCGTCCGCGAGGGCGTCCAGTACGGGCACCACGTCGGGGAACAGCTCCCAGGCGGCCGTGTAGTGCTCGACGTACCGCCCGAACCAGTCGTCGGCCCGCGCGTCGCTCATGGCGGGCTCCGCCAGGAACTCCCGCACCCGGTCGCGGCGCTGCCCCTGGAAGGTCCCCTCGCCGGCGGCGAAGCGCTCCCAGTGCCGGTCGGTGATCCGCCGCCACAGGGCGAGCGCCTCGCGCGCAGGCCCGTACCGCTCCGCGATCCCCTCGTCGGCGAGGTGCGCGGCCAGCCCGGCCCGGTCGGCTCCGGTGTAGTCGAACAGGGTGTCGTCGATGTCCCACAGCACGGCACGAATCGGCATACCGCCGACCCTACGCCGTAACGCCTCAGGGGCGGCAGCCTTTGCGGCTGCCGCCCCTGAGGGATTTCGAGTACGGGTACGGGTACTCGTACGAGTACGGCTACGCGGCCAGCTTCGTCAGGGTCGCGTCGATGCGGGACAGGGAGCGGTCCTTGCCCAGGATTTCGAGGGACTCGAAGAGCGGCAGGCCGACCGTGCGGCCGGTGACGGCGACGCGGACCGGGGCCTGGGCCTTGCCGAGCTTGAGGCCGTGGGCCTCGCCGGCGGTCAGGACGGCCTGCTTGAGGGACTCGGGGTCCGACCAGTCGGCCGCGGCGAGGTTCTCGCGGGCGGTGGTGAGCAGGGCCGCCGGCTCGCCCTTCATCGCCTTGTCCCACGAGGCCTGGTCCTCGACCGGCTCCTTGAGGAACAGGAAGTCGACGTTCGCGGTGATGTCCGAGAGGACCGTGACGCGGGTCTGGGCGTAGGGCGCGATGCGCTCCCAGGCGGCCGTGTCGAAGTCCTCGGGGGCCCAGTTGGCGTGCGGGGCCTTCAGCCACGGGGCGCAGGCGTCCGCGAAGGCCTTCGGGTCCAGCATGCGGATGTGGTCGCCGTTGATCGACTCGGCCTTCTTGAGGTCGAAGCGCGCCGGGTTGGCGTTGACGTCCGGGATGTCGAACTTCTCCACCATCTCCTCGATCGAGAAGATGTCCTGGTCCTTGGAGAAGGACCAGCCGAGGAGCGAGAGGTAGTTCAGCAGGCCCTCGGGGAGGAAGCCGCGCTCGCGGTACAGGTTGAGCGAGGCCTCGGGGTCGCGCTTGGAGAGCTTCTTGTTGCCCTCGCCCATCACGTACGGCAGGTGGCCGAAGGCGGGGACCGCCTTGGCGACGCCGAGCTCGATCAGGGCCCCGTAGAGCGCGATCTGGCGCGGGGTGGAGGACAGCAGGTCCTCGCCGCGGAGCACGTGGGTGATCTCCATCAGCGCGTCGTCGACCGGGTTGACGAGCGTGTACAGCGGGGCGCCGTTGGCCCGGAGGATGCCGAAGTCCGGCACGTTCTCCGGGGTGAAGGTCAGCTCGCCGCGGACGAGGTCCGTGAAGGTGATCGGCTCGTCGGGCATCCGGAAGCGGACGATGTGGGGGCGGTGCTCGCCCTCGTACGCCTCGACCTGCACGATGCTCAGCTCGCGGCAGTGGCCGTCGTAGCCGGAGGGCTTGCCGGCCGCGCGGGCGGCGGCGCGGCGCGCGTCGAGCTCCTCGGTGGAGCAGTAGCAGTTGTAGGCGTAGCCGCCGTCGATCAGCTTCTGCGCGACGTCCTTGTAGATGTCCATCCGCTCGGACTGGCGGTACGGGGCGTGCGGGCCGCCGACCTCGGGACCCTCGTCCCAGGTGAAGCCGAGCCAGCGCAGCGAGTCGAGCAGCTGGTTGTACGACTCCTCGGAGTCGCGCGCCGCGTCGGTGTCCTCGATGCGGAAGACGAACGTGCCGCCGTGGTGGCGGGCGAACGCCCAGTTGAAGAGTGCGGTCCGGACCAGGCCCACGTGGGGGTTGCCGGTCGGGGAGGGACAGAAACGTACGCGGGGGGTCGCGTTAGCCACGCTTGATCACCTTGTTGGTGAGAGTGCCGATGCCTTCGATGGTGACGGCGACCTCGTCGCCGACGTTGAGGGGGCCGACTCCGGCCGGGGTCCCCGTGAGGATGACGTCGCCCGGGAGCAGCGTCATGGCCTCGGTGATGTGCACGATCAGGTCTTCGATGGAGCGGACCATGTCGCTGGTGCGGCCGAGCTGGCGCTGTTCGCCGTTGACGGTGCACTGGATGGTCAGATCGCTCGGGTCGAGCTCGGTCTCGATCCAGGGGCCGAGGGGGCAGGAGCTGTCGAAGCCCTTGGCGCGGGCCCACTGCTTCTCGCGCTGCTGGACGTCGCGCGCGGTGACGTCGTTGGCGCAGGTGTAGCCGAGGATGACCTCCTTGACGCGCTCGCGCGGGACCTCGCGGCACATGCGGCCGATGACCACGGCGAGCTCCGCCTCGTGGTGGAGGTCCTGGGAGAAGGAGGGGTACGTGATCGGGTCGCCCGGGCCGACCACCGAGGTGGAGGGCTTGAAGAAGGTGATGGGCGCGTCGGGGACCTCGTTGCCCAGCTCTGCCGCGTGCTCCGCGTAGTTGCGGCCGATGGCCACGATCTTGTTCGGGAGCACGGGCGGCAGGAGCCGCACCTTGTTCAGCGGGACCTTCGTGCCGGAGAGCTCGAAGTCCGCGAACGGGATGCCCTTGATGATGTCGAGGACGAGCTCACCTTCGGCGCCGGGGGCAGGACTGCCCTCGACCGCGCCGAACGCGACATTGCCGTCGATCGAGAACCTGGCGATGCGCACGTGTTGCGTCTGCCCCTCTGTATTTCCGCTGGCTGGAGTCTGCGGACTCCAGGCTAACGCGGTGGGGGCCGACGCTTCGCGCGGCTTTCTGCGGGGTCGGGGGTGTCCGGCGGATCAGGGCCGGATAGGCCGGGTCGGCTGGTGCCGTGGATTGCAAGGCGGAGGAGGGAGTCGACGCGGAGCGTCGGCGACCGACGACAACGCGGCAAGGCGCGGTGCCAGCCGACCCGGGCCCGGCCCTGATCCGCCGGACACCCCCATCACTGCGCGGCGGCGGGGACCGGCGCGTTCATGAGGATGGTGCGGCGCGGGTTCGCGGTCTGGGCCGGCAGCTCGACGGTGTGCTCCGGGACCGCTACGGCCTGCAGCTCCTCGGCGTCCTTGAGGTGGGCGAGGGTGGTGCGGCGCGGGTTGGCTATGTTGCGGAACAGCATCGTCGTCTTCATCGGAGTCTGGGGCCCTCGGCTCGCTGGTCGGTTGGGGACGGCGACGGCGGACGCCGCCCGGCGTCTTCGGGATGCCGCTTGTCGGACGCGTCAGCCCTGTAAAGCTCAAGGCTAAACATCTGAATCCCCCGTCGAACCGGGAAGTAATGGCCACGGCTATGTGAGTTTGCTCACCCGTGACCAGTCATTACGGTCATAACGGGCAGTCAATTTCGCCTGAAAAAACGGACATTGCGCTACTGAATGCGTCATTCCGCTCCTGATCATCTCGACTGGGACAGCTTGCCAGGCGCGGGGTTTGGGCGGCGTAAGTCCGATTCCATACGAATTGGCCTCCACGACGGGTAGCACATGGGTCACATGCCGTGACCGACTCTCCGGGCGGACACTCGCACCTTGTTGGAGATCCGCCTCTGTGCTGGAATTCGCGGGACCGCCGCGGGAATCAGCCGGCGCGCAGGTGGCGCGAGACAGCGCCGAGCGCGGCGGCAACGGAGAGGGAGACGCGCCGGTCACCGACGACCACCATGGGGCGCATTGCCCCACGACTCGACACCGTCCCACCGGTCGCCCGGCGGGACGCCTGGTCCAGAGGTTGCGACGCTAGTGCAGGGACGATTCAAGAGGGATGGCAAGGGGTCTCCCCAGGCCCGCCAGGGCCGAGGGGATGCCGCGGCAGAGCAGGAGCCGCGCGCCGGGACCGACCGTGGCTCCTCGCCCCAGCACGCCCAGAACCGCGGGCCGGCTGTCGAGGGCGCGGGCCCCGATGCCTCCGCCTCGGTGAAGGCGAAGGGACGCGCCAAGCCCAAGGGCACGCCCAGGGGCAACGACGAGTCGGCCGAGCGCGACACGGCGATACCCAAGGCCCCCAGTGGGTCCGGTTCCCGTCTCGCCATGCAGAACTGGCGCATCAGCACGCGACTGGTGTCGCTGCTGACCCTGCCGGTCGTCGCGGCCACCACGCTCGGTGGCTTCCGCATCAACGACTCGCTCAACGACATCGCCCAGCTGGAGCACATGCAGCTGCTGACGACGATGACCCGTCAGGCCACCAACCTGGCCGCCATGCTCCAGGCCGAGCGCGACCAGTCCGCCGGTCCGCTGTCGGTGGACAAGTCGGGCAAGGCCAACAGCCTCGTCAAGGGCGCCCGCGACCAGACCGACGCCGCGGCCAAGGCCTTCGCCGCCGCGACCGACAAGGTCGACAACGCGGGCGACAAGGACGAGACCCTCAAGTCGATCCGCAACAACGTCCTGCAGATCGGCCGCGGTCTCACCAAGATCGAGGACATCCGCGCCAAGGCGTACCAGAACGGCGCCCAGCAGACGGTCACCGAGTACAACGCGCTGATCGTCTCGCTGCTCTCGCTCTCCCAGGACATGGCGCAGGCCACCTCGAACCCCGAGATGATCAAGCGCACCCGCGCCCTGGCGGCGTTCTCCTCCGCCAAGGAGTACGCCTCGATCCAGCGCGCGATCATCGCGGCGGCGCTCCCCGCCGACCCCGCGCAGGGCGGCAACCTGCCCGAGAACGACCGGCTGTACGCCCTCGCCGCCCAGCGCGGCGAGGAGCAGGCGAAGACCACCTTCGAGCTCGTCTACCAGGGCAAGCCCGAAGAGCTCCTCGCGGTCCTCGGTGACGGCAACCAGGAGATCGGCACCGCCGACCACTACGCCCGTCGCGTGCTCGCCAACAAGGACCAGTTCTCCAAGGAGCAGAACCGCTCCTGGATGAACTGGTACGACGCGGACGACACCAAGCTCCAGGCCATGAAGTCCATCGAGATCACCCTGCTCGAAGACATGGAGCAGAAGGCCCGCGAGCTCAAGAGCACCGCCCAGCGCGACGCCATCATCAACGGTGCGCTGATCTTCCTCGTCCTCGGTGTCTCCCTCGTCGGCGCCTTCGTCATGGCCCGCTCGATGATCCGCTCGCTGCGCCGCCTCCAGGACACCGCGACCCGCGTCGCCCAGGACCGGCTGCCCGAGCTCGTCAAGCAGCTGTCCGAGTCCGACCCGCAGGACGTGGACACGACCGTGGAATCGGTCGGTCTGCACACCCGCGACGAGATCGGCCAGGTGGCCGCGGCATTCGACGACGTGCACCGCGAGGCCGTCCGCCTCGCCGCCGAGCAGGCCCTCCTGCGAGGCAACGTCAACGCGATGTTCACCAACCTCTCGCGCCGTTCGCAGGGCCTCATCCAGCGTCAGCTCTCGCTCATCTCCGAGCTGGAGTCCCGCGAGGCCGACCCGGACCAGCTCTCCTCGCTCTTCAAGCTCGACCACCTCGCGACCCGCATGCGCCGTAACGGCGAAAACCTCCTCGTCCTCGCGGGCGAGGAGCCGGGCCGCCGGTGGACCCGCCCCGTCCCGCTCGTCGACGTGCTCCGCGCCGCCGCGTCCGAGGTGGAGCAGTACGAGCGCATCGAACTCGCCTCGGTGCCCGGCACCGAGGTCGCCGGCCGCGTGGTCAACGACCTCGTGCACCTCCTCGCCGAGCTGCTGGAGAACGCCACCTCGTTCTCCTCCCCGCAGACCAAGGTCAAGGTCACCGGTCACGCGCTGCCCGACGGCCGTGTCCTCGTGGAGATCCACGACACGGGCATCGGCCTCTCCCCCGAGGACCTCGCCGCGATCAACGAGCGACTCGCGTCGCCGCCGACCGTGGACGTCTCCGTCTCCCGCCGCATGGGCCTGTTCGTGGTCGGCCGCCTGTCCCTGCGACACGGCATCCGCATCCAGCTGCGCCCCTCCGACTCGGGCGGTACGACGGCCCTCGTCATGCTTCCGGTGGACGTCGCCCAGGGCGGCAAGAAGCCGGCTCCGATGCCGGGTGCCTCCGGCGGTCCGCAGGGCGGTCCCGGTGCTCCCGGCACTCCCGGTGCGCAGGCCTCCGTGCCCGGTGCGGGCGTACGTCCCCCCGTGGGCGCCGGTCCGCAGCGCGGGCAGGTCTCCGGTGGCGCCCAGCGCGCCGCCCTGCCCGGGCGCGACGGCGGCGCCGGTCCGCAGGGTGGCCGGCCCCAGCAGCAGGGTGGTCCCGGTGCTCCGGGCGGCCGCCCGCAGCCGGGTGCGACCACCGCCGGTCAGGGCCAGGGTGCCTTCGGCTCGGGTGCTCCGCTGCCGGGCCGCGGTCCGGTCTCCGGTCCCGGTCCCGGCTCCGGCGCCGGTCCCGCGGGCGGCTTCGGCGGTCCCGGTGGCTTCGGCGGTCCGCAGGCCCGTCCGGCCGGCGCCCCCATGGCCTCCGGCCCCGGCGGGTTCCCGCAGGGCAACGGCTTCGAGCGGCCGCAGCCTCCCCAGCAGGGCCAGCAGTCGCAGCAGGCCGGCGGCCCCGGGGCTCCGGCTCCCGACGCCCAGGCCCAGCGCGGCCCCCGGCCGCAGCTGCCGCCGCGCGGTGGCGCGCCCCGTCCGGAGCTCCCGGGTTCGGTCGGCGCCCCCACGGGGATGCCGCAGACCACCAGCTGGGGCGCCGGGCAGCGCGGGCAGGACGTGCCGCGCGGCCACGACGAGCTGTCGGGCCCCGGTTCCACCTCCGAGTTCGCCCGTCCCGACTTCAACGCCCCGGCCCCGCAGGCCGGCGGCAACGTCAACGGCGGCATGGTCAACGGCGGCGGCTACAACGGCGGAGCTCCCGCGGCCGGCGGCTACGCCGACCACAGCGCCACGGGCCAGTTCCCCCGCCCGGACTTCGCCGATCCCTCCGCCACGGGCCAGTTCCCGCGTCCGGACTTCGCGGACCCGGCCGCCACGGGCCAGTTCCCCCGCCCGGACTTCCAGGCCCAGCGGCCCGGCGGCCCCGGTGTCGGCGGCTACCCCCAGCCCGGCCAGGCCCCGCAGCCCCAGGGCGGCCACTCCCCCGTACCCACCCCGCGCGCCGAGGCTCCGCGGCTGCCGCAGGCGCCCCGGCCGGAGGCACTGCCCCCGGCCGGTCCGAGCACCGGCGAAGGCCGCAGCCCGATCTTCGACTCGATGGAGTCGAACTGGTTCCGCCAGGAGGGCGTCCAGCCCCCCGGGCAGGGACCGGCCGTACCCCAGCAGTCGCAGCAGTCGCAGCAGCCCGCCCCGGCGGCCCCTGCTCCGCTGCCCGCCTCCCCGCAGCGCCCGCAGCAGCACCAGCTGCCGCAGCGCGGCCAGGAGCAGGCTCCGGCCGATGCGGCCCAGACCGGCGCCGTGCCGACCGTCAGCTGGCGTTCCTCGCCGAACGACGAACTGATGCGGCAGGCCGAGCGCGTGCGCCAGCCCGCCGCCGGCGGAATCACCACCTCGGGTCTGCCCCGCCGGGTCCCGCGGGCGAACCTCGTGGCCGGCACCGCGCAGCAGCAGGCCGAGGCGCAGGCCGGTCCCCAGGTCTCGCGTTCGCCGGACGACGTCCGCGGCCGTCTGACCAACCTCCGACGCGGTATCCAGCAGGGACGCCAGGCCGGCAACAGCGGCCCGGCCACCGGCAGTTACCAGATCGACCCCACTTACCAGCAGGAGCGATAGTTGAGTTCGATGAGCCAGGCGGCACAGAACCTGAACTGGTTGATCACCAACTTCGTGGACAACACCCCTGGGGTGTCCCACACCGTGGTGGTCTCCGCCGACGGCCTCCTTCTGGCGATGTCCGAAGGCTTCCCCCGCGACCGGGCCGACCAGCTCGCCGCGGTGGCCTCCGGGCTGACCTCCCTGACCGCGGGTGCTTCCCGCATCTTCGAGGGCGGCGCCGTCAACCAGACCGTGGTCGAGATGGACCGGGGGTTCCTCTTCCTCATGTCGGTCTCCGACGGCTCCTCGCTGGCCGTACTGGCGCACCCCGAGTGCGACATCGGCCTCGTGGGCTACGAGATGGCCCTCCTCGTGGACCGCGCCGGCAGTGTCCTCACCCCGGACCTGCGCGCGGAGCTGCAGGGAAGCCTTCTCACCTGACTGCCACTCTCCCGGCCGGACGGTACTTCCGGCCGGGGGACCGGGGCCCGTACCCCGGAACCCAGTACCACCACCAGGCCGTCATACCGTCCCCCCACCGGCCGCCCCGTCAGACGGCACGCTGACCAATGCTGTCCAGCCCGGAGGATCAATGACCCCGCCCCCCGCCTACCCCGATGCGTACGGAGACTCGTCGTACTCGGACGGCGACCAGCCGCTGGTTCGTCCTTACGCGATGACCGGCGGCCGGACCCGACCGCGCTACCAGCTCGCCATCGAGGCGCTGGTCAGCACCACGGCCGATCCGATGCACCTGTCCGGGCTGCTCCCGGAACACCAGCGCATCTGCACCCTCTGCCGTGAGGTCAAGTCGGTCGCGGAGGTCTCCGCACTGCTGTCGATGCCGCTCGGTGTCGCCAGGATCCTCGTCGCCGACCTGGCGGAGGCCGGCATGGTGGCCATCCACCAGCCGGGCAATGGAGAGGCCGGCGGCACGCCGGATGTAACGCTGCTCGAGAGGGTTCTCAGTGGACTTCGCAAGCTCTAACGGCGGAGCGGCTCCTCGCTCCACCACCTCCGCGAAGATCGTGGTGGCGGGTGGCTTCGGCGTGGGCAAGACCACGTTCGTCGGCGCCGTCTCCGAGATCAACCCGCTGCGTACCGAGGCCGTGATGACGTCCGCGAGCGCGGGCATCGACGACCTCACCCACACCGGGGACAAGACGACCACCACGGTCGCCATGGACTTCGGCCGCATCACCCTGGACCAGGACCTGATCCTGTACCTCTTCGGTACCCCCGGTCAGGACCGCTTCTGGTTCATGTGGGACGACCTGGTGCGCGGCGCGATCGGGGCGATCGTCCTGGTCGACACGCGGCGCCTGGCCGACTGCTTCCCGGCCGTCGACTACTTCGAGAACAGCGGCCTGCCGTTCGTCGTGGCCCTCAACGGCTTCGAGGGATACCAGCCGTACACCCCGGAGGAAGTCCGCGAGGCCCTGCAGATCGGCCCGGACGCCCCCATCATCACCACCGACGCCCGCCACCGCGCGGACGCCAAGAGCGCGCTCATCACGCTGGTCGAGCACGCCCTGATGGCGCGGCTCAAGTAACGGCCGCTCACAACGGGTGCCGCGCGGGCTGATTTCGGGGGGCGGGCTGTGTCATGGGACACGGCCCGCCCCCTTGGTTCATAACGTTTCGACAGAGAATTGCCCTTAGTTGGCGACACGGTGCGTTCGTCCGGTGTCGCTGCGCTCACAACAGGCCCCACTTTTGCCGCAGGACGCTCTTTATGTCCGATTTATGTGGGGCATAAGGCTCTATGAATGGCCGATTTCAACTGTTTGGAACACGGCCGTTAACCGTGCTGGAATTCAACGAACTAGCTAGTAGCACCGCCGAGAGGTTGTTGGTCGAGTGAGGCGAAGCAACTCAAGCCCCGCGGATGAACCCGCGCGCGGCAACTTCACCCCGCCGCCACGGGCGGCCGCGTCGTCCATCGGCGTACCCATGGACGCCCCCGAGAGCAGCGGCAGCACCAGCAGGTTCTCGCCCCGCAACTGGCGCGTGCCCACCCGTCTGAACGCCATCCTGCTCGTTCCCGTCCTCGTCGGACTGGTCATGGGCGGCTTCCAGGTGAAGGGCTCGATCGACACCTGGAACGAGGCCAAGGACGCCGAGAAGACGGCCCGCATCGTCCAGGCCGCGGCCGAATACGGCCAGGCCCTCCTCAACGAGCGCGACCTGACGGCCGAGCCCCTCCTCAGGGGCCAGCGCGAAAACGACGCGGTCACCAAGGCGTACGCCGCCACCGACTCGGCCAAGGCGAAGTTCGCCCAGGCCGTGAAGGACATGCCCAGCGGCCAGGGCATGGAGCGCCGCCTGGAGCTCTTCCGGCAGGAAGAGCCCAAGCTGGAGCAGGTCCGCAAGTCGGCCTACATGGCGCAGCTGGAGACGGCGAAGAAGGACCTCCCCAAGGCGGCGGGCCCCATCCCGACCGAAGAGGGCTACGTGCTGGTCCAGCACTACCTCATGCAGTTCTCCAACGAGCTGGGCCTGGGCACCGGCAACGTGACCTCGTACGGCCGCATGGTCTACGCGATCGAGCTGTCCAAGGCCGCGAACTCGCTGCAGCGCTCCGTCGGCACCCACCTGCTGGTCCGGCCGAACGAGAACGAGGACGTCCGCAAGGCCCAGCTCGTCGCCTTCTCCTCGTACGCGTACCTGGAGGACATCGCCGTCAGCGAGTACGTCGCCGCCGGCACCGAAGAGGACACCACGCGGCTCAAGGAGGTCATGGGCAAGAAGTCGCAGGACGGTGCCGACAAGCTCGCCGCCGCCAAGCACAACGCGGAGCTGGCCGGTACGGTCTTCCGCGCCCCGCCCATGGTCAACGGCTCCGCGCTCACCGGCATGACCGAGGCGATAGCCAGCGGCCAGCGCAAGGACGCCCTGGCCGCCGCCGGTACCACCCCGCAGGCCTGGCAGGCCGCGGCGACCGCCAAGTTCGAGGGCTACGCCGAGATCGAGAAGGAACTCCTCGACAAGGCCGTCAAGGACGCCGTCGCCGTCTCCGACTCGGCCCGCAACGACGCCATCCTGACCGGCTCGATCGTGGTCGTGGCCCTGCTCGCCGCCTTCATCCTGGCCGGCATGATGGCCCGCCAGATGGCCGGCGCGATGCGCCGGCTGCGCGGAGCCGCCTTCGACATCGCCGAGCAGCGCCTGCCGATGCTCGTCGACCAGCTCTCGCGCACCGACCCGGGCAAGGTCGACACCCGCGTGGTGCCGATCCCGATCGACTCCCAGGACGAGATCGGCGAGGTCGCCCGCGCCTTCGACCAGGTCCACCGGGAGGCCGTCCGGCTCGCCGCCGAGCAGGCGCTCCTGCGGGGCAACGTCAACGCGATCTTCACCAACCTCTCCATGCGCAACCAGTCGCTGATCGAGGGCCAGCTGAGCCTCATCACCGACCTGGAGAACAACGAGGGCGACCCGGACCAGCTGGAGAACCTCTTCCGCCTGGACCACCTGGCCACCCGCATGCGCCGCAACGGCGAGAACCTCCTCATCCTCGCGGGTGAGAACCCGGGCCGCCGCTGGGACCAGCCGGTCCCCCTCGTCGACGTCCTGCGCGCCGCCTCCTCCGAGGTGGAGCAGTACGAGCGCGTGGAACTGTCAGGCGTCTCCGAGGCCGAGATCCACGGCCAGGCCGTGACCGACCTCGTGCACCTGCTCGCCGAGCTGCTGGAGAACGCCACCACGTTCTCCTCCCCGCAGACCAAGGTCCGGGTCAACGCGACGCGTCTGCCCGACGGCCGCGTGATGGTCGAGATCCACGACAAGGGCATCGGCCTCACCGCCGAGGACTTCGCGGACATCAACCACAAGCTGGCCAATCCGCCGACCGTGGACGCCGCGATCTCGCAGCGCATGGGTCTGTTCGTGGTCGGCCGGCTGGCCGACCGGCACGGCATCCGCGTCCAGCTGCGCCCCTCGGGCGAGGCCGCCGGCACGACCTCGCTGGTCATGCTCCCCGACGTCATCACCCACGGTGGCGGCGGCGAGGTGCCCGGGGCGGACTCCGACGACTTCACCGTCTCCTCGATCATCCCGCAGCAGCAGTCGCAGCACGCGGTACCGCTGCGCACCGCCGCCGAGCTCGGTTTCGACGACTCCCGCTACGAGGTCCACCGGGCCGACCAGCCGGGCCCCGACGGCCTCGATGCCGCCGACCCGGTCGGCCG
Source organism: Streptomyces sp. NPDC059443 (assembly GCF_042750105.1). Classification (NCBI taxonomy): domain Bacteria; kingdom Bacillati; phylum Actinomycetota; class Actinomycetes; order Kitasatosporales; family Streptomycetaceae; genus Streptomyces; species Streptomyces sp. NPDC059443. The sequence continues at coordinate 177,215 of NZ_JBHYVM010000009.1, forward strand.
CTCCCTGGGTCGCGAGGAGCGCCGTGCCGCGCTGGAGGCCCAGGTGGGCTATCCGCAGGCGCAGCCGCCGGGGTACGAGGAGTTCGCCGGGGACTCCGCCGAGGAGTATGCGGAACCCCAGCCGGAACACGCGTACCAGCCGTACCAGGGCTACGAGCAGCAGCCCGCGCAGGAGTACGCCGCCGGCTACGAGGCCGGAGCGCCCCAGCAGGGGTACGAGGCGTACCCGCAGCAGGAGTACGGCTATCCGGAAGCCCAGTACCAGGAGCAGCAGCAGGAGCTCCCGGCGTACGACGGCGGGTACGATTCCCTTTCCCCGCAGGCCGAGTGGCCCGAGCAGAACACGTACTCGGGCTCCTACCAGCAGGGTTACGGGACCGAATCGGAATCACCGGCCGCTCCCGAACGCGCCCCGGAGCGCGTAGGCTTCGACCGTCCGGGCACCGCTGAAGACACCGGTCACCAAGTGACCGGAGCGGGCCTGCCGCGTCGCGGCAGCCCGCAGCAGCGGCAGCCGGCACAGCAGGAAGCGGAGTCCACCGGATCCCTCTTCGAGCAGCGGCCGCAGCGTCAGCAGCAGCCCGCTGAGGCGGAGCGGGCCCCGGAGAACACGGAGGGCGACGCTGCATGGCGCTCGCGCAACGACGAGCGCTGGCAGCAGGCCGGCAAGCTCCGTGAGCCGAAGGCGGGCGGGGTCACCCCGTCCGGTCTCCCTCGGCGAGTGCCCAAGGCCAACCTGGTCGAGGGCGCTGCGGAGACGACCCCGCAGGGAGGCCCCGAGGTCTCCCGGGCCCCGGAGGACATCCGTGGCAGGTTGAGCAACCTGCGGCGCGGTGTCCAGCAAGGCCGCAACGCGGGATCCGAGCAGTCAAGTAACAGCTATGACCAGGAGCGTTAGTGTGAGCGCGATGAGCCAGGCGGCGCAGAACCTGAACTGGTTGATCACCAACTTCGTGGACAACACCCCCGGGGTGTCCCACACGGTGGTGGTGTCCGCCGACGGCCTCCTTCTGGCCATGTCGGACGGATTCCCGCGCGACCGCGCCGACCAGCTGGCGGCCGTGGCCTCCGGGCTGACGTCGCTGACCGCCGGGGCCTCCCGCATCTTCGAGGGCGGCGCCGTCAACCAGACCGTGGTCGAGATGGACCGGGGGTTCCTCTTCCTCATGTCCGTGTCCGACGGATCCTCCCTCGCGGTGCTCGCGCACCCCGAGTGCGACATCGGTCTCGTGGGGTACGAGATGGCCCTTTTGGTGGATCGCGCGGGCAGTGTCCTCACTCCGGACCTGCGCGCGGAACTGCAGGGCAGCCTTCTCAACTAGCAGACAGGCAGTGCGTTTCGCGCCATCGCACCATAGGGTGCGGTGGCGCGGTTCCACAGGGAGTACTGCGTTCTTGGAGTCGGAGGAGGAAACGTGACAACACCCGGAGGACATCCCTATGGCGGCGCGCAGCAGCCGCAGGGTGGGCACGACCAGAACCGCTTCAACTTCCCTTCCGCTCCCAGCAACCGGCCCTCGCCCGAGCACAACCCCGCGGGACAGCCCTACCAGCGGCAGCCCTATCAGCAGCAGCCGCCGTACGGCCAGCCCCAGCAGCCCCAACAGCCCTACCGGCTTTCGGAACAGTCTCCGCGCGCTTCGCGCCCGCAGGCTCCGCAGGCGCACAACCCGCTGGTCCGTCCGTACGCGATGACCGGCGGCCGTACCCGGCCGCGCTACCAGCTCGCCATCGAGGCGCTGGTCAGCACCACGGCCGATCCCGCGCGTCTGCAAGGGCAGTTGCCCGAGCACCAGCGCATCTGCCGGCTCTGCATCGAGATCAAATCGGTCGCCGAGATCTCGGCACTTCTCTCCATTCCTCTTGGTGTCGCCCGGATCCTCGTCGCCGACCTGGCGGAGGCCGGCCTCGTCGCCATCCACCAGCCCGGCGGCGACGAGTCCGCGGGCGGCCAGCCAGACGTGACACTGCTCGAAAGGGTGCTCAGTGGACTTCGCAAGCTCTAACGGCGGAGCGGCTCCTCGCTCCACCACCTCCGCGAAGATCGTGGTGGCGGGTGGCTTCGGCGTGGGCAAGACCACGTTCGTCGGCGCCGTCTCCGAGATCAACCCGCTGCGTACCGAGGCCGTCATGACCAGCGCCTCCGCCGGTATCGACGACCTCACCCACACCGGGGACAAGACGACCACCACGGTCGCCATGGACTTCGGCCGCATCACCCTGGACCAGGACCTGATCCTGTACCTCTTCGGTACACCCGGTCAGGACCGCTTCTGGTTCATGTGGGACGACCTGGTGCGCGGCGCGATCGGCGCCGTCGTGCTCGTCGACACCCGCCGTCTCGCCGACTGCTTCCCCGCCGTCGACTACTTCGAGAACAGCGGCCTGCCGTTCGTCATCGCCCTCAACGGCTTCGACGGCCACCAGCCGTACACCCCGGAGGAAGTCCGCGAGGCCCTGCAGATCGGCCCGGACGCCCCCATCATCACCACCGACGCCCGCCACCGCGGAGACGCCAAGAGCGCGCTCATCACCCTGGTCGAGCACGCCCTCATGGCCCGCCTGCGGTAGCCGTCCGGCCGTACGCCAAAGGCCCCCCGCACTCGAAGGAGTGCGGGGGGCCTTTCATGTGCTGCCTACGGGGCTGCGTGCGGGAAGGGCTCAGCCCTGCCAGCTGTGCGGGGCGCGGAAGCCGGGGGTGCGCTCCAGGCGGCGCCAGCCGGCCTGGGAGCGGCCGGTGTCCGCGGCCGGCTGCTCGGGGGTGGACGCGGCGCGGGCGAGCAGGATCGCGGTGATCGCGGCCAGCTCTTCGGGCTCGGCGTTGCCCTTTTCTACGCGCAGCAGGGTATCGGCGGCGTTGCTCATGGGTGGCAGGTCTCCTTCGCGATTACTGCGGCGGGTTGCCGTGCTTGCGGGACGGCAGATCGGCGTGCTTGTTGCGGAGCATCGAGAGTGCGCTGACGAGCACCTCGCGGGTCTCCGCGGGGTCGATGACGTCGTCGACGAGGCCGCGCTCGGCCGCGTAGTACGGGTGCATCAGTTCGGCCTTGTACTCCTTGACCATGCGCGCGCGCATGGCCTCGGGGTCTTCGGCGTCCGCGATCTGCTTGCGGAAGATGACGTTGGCGGCGCCCTCGGCACCCATCACGGCGATCTCGTTGGTGGGCCAGGCGTAGGTGAGGTCCGCACCGATGGACTGGGAGTCCATCACGATGTAGGCACCGCCGTAGGCCTTGCGCAGGATCAGCGAGATCCTCGGCACCGTCGCGTTGCAGTACGCGTACAGGAGCTTGGCACCGTGGCGGATGATGCCGCCGTGCTCCTGGTCGACACCCGGCAGGAAGCCCGGGACGTCCAGGAGGGTGATGATCGGAATGTTGAAGGCGTCGCAGAGCTGGACGAAGCGCGCCGCCTTCTCGGAGGCGTGGATGTCCAGGACGCCCGCGAGGTGGCCGGGCTGGTTGGCAACGATGCCGACGACCTGGCCGTCGAGGCGCGCGAGGGCGCAGATGATGTTGCGGGCCCACCGCTCGTGGATCTCCAGGACGTCGCCTTCGTCGACGAGTTCCTCGATGACCTTGAGCATGTCGTACGGGCGGTTGCCGTCGGCGGGCACCAGGTCCAGCAGGACGTCCGAGCGCCGGTCGGCGGGGTCACTCGTCTCGTGGACCGGGGGGTTCTCGCGGTTGTTGGAGGGGAGCATCGTGATGAGGTAGCGGACCTCGGAGATGCAGGTCTCCTCGTCGTCGTACGCGAAGTGCGCGACGCCCGAGGTCTCGGCATGCACGTCCGCGCCGCCGAGGCCGTTCTGGGTGATCTCCTCACCGGTCACCGCGCGGACCACATCCGGGCCGGTGATGAACATCTGCGAGGTCTCACGGACCATGAAGACAAAATCGGTCAGCGCCGGGGAGTACGCCGCGCCACCCGCACACGGGCCGAGCATCACCGAGATCTGCGGGATGACACCCGAGGCCTTGGTGTTGCGCTGGAAGATCCCGCCGTAGCCGGCCAGCGCGGAGACACCCTCCTGGATACGGGCGCCCGCGCCATCGTTCAGCGAGACCAGCGGGGCACCGGCCGCGATGGCCATGTCCATGATCTTGTGGATCTTCGTGGCATGGGCCTCACCCAACGCGCCACCGAAGATCCGGAAATCGTGCGCGTAGACGAAGACCGTGCGGCCCTCAACCGTGCCCCAACCCGTGATGACACCATCGGTGTAGGGCTTCTTGGCCTCCAGACCGAACCCGGTCGCGCGGTGGCGGCGGAGCTGTTCGACCTCCTTGAAGGAACCTTCGTCCAGCAGCAGCGCGATGCGCTCACGGGCGGTGAGCTTGCCCTTGGCGTGCTGCGCTTCGGTCGCCCGCTCGCTCGGCCCGCGCCGCGCCTGCTCACGCAGGTCATGCAGCTCGGCCACGCGCCCACGTGCGTCGGTCGGCTCGCTCGGAATCTGGTCCACAACGGTCATGTACCGACCTTACGAAGCGTGACCCTCAAAACCCTCCGTCGAATCCGCACAGTGTCGGGTGTCTTCCGCTGTCCGGCCCGGACAGAACCGGGGAGGGATGAGCGAGGACCACTAGTTGGGACCTTCGTCCTTTGTGGGCATCCCACAAAACCCTCCGACACGGGGCCTAGATGTTGAAATTTGAACGGAATGGGTCTAGCGTCCTTCTTGTTCAAAGTTCAACAACAAGCAAGCTTCAACAACCGCGCAGCACGCTACCGAGGAGGAAGCCATGGGTCTCTTCACCCGCCGCCCCCAGACCACCACGACCGCCGCCGTCGACACGCTCGAAGTGGACCCGGCCCTCGCCGCGCTCACCGGCGACTACGTCATCGACCCCGCCCACAGCAGCATCGGCTTCACCGTCCGGCACGCGATGGTCACCAACGTCCGCGGCTCCTTCGCCGACCACGAGGGCACCCTGCACCTGGACGGCAGCGACCCGTCCCGCTCCACCGCCTCCATCGACGTGAAGATCGCCTCCGTGGACACCGGCATCGGCGACCGCGACGGCCACCTGCGCTCCGGCGACTTCTTCGACGCCGAGACCTTCCCGCTGATGACCTTCCGCTCCACCTCGGCGGCGCGGACCGGCGGCGACGCGTACCGGATCGACGGCGAGCTGACGATCAAGGACGTCACCCGCCCGCTCTCCATCGACCTGGAGTTCAACGGCTCGGCCACCGACGTCTACGGCAACGAGCGCGTCGGCTTCGAGGGCTCCGCCGAGATCCTGCGCTCCGACTGGGGCCTGACCTGGAACGCGGCGCTGGAGACCGGCGGTGTGATGGTCAGCGACAAGGTGAAGCTGACCTTCGACATCTCGGCGATCAAGAAGGCCTGAATCAAGCAGGCCCGGATCGAGAAGGCCTGAACCCGCCCCGGGGGGCGACTCAGAAGTCGCCCCCGCCGAACCCTCCGCCGCCGTCGAAACCGCCACCGCCGCCGAAGTCCCCGCCGCCGAAGTCGGACGGGTTGAAGTCGGCGCCGGAGACGTCGCCGCCGCCGAAGCCACCGCCGTCGAACCCGTTGCCGCCGCCGAAGTCGGAGGCGTAGGCCGGGCTGGACATCATCGAACCGAGCATCGTGCCCATGAGCAGCGCGGGCAGCATGCCGCCGCCGAAGTAGCCGCCGGCCCAGGGACCGTACGCCGGGCCGGCGTCGTAGTAGGGGCGCGGCCCGTGCTCGGTGTCGACGGTGCGGACCGCCGGGTCCTGGCCGTCGCGCAGCCGTACCGCGTCCGCCGCGCAGACCGGGACGGTACGGGCGGCGCCGCCCGCCGGGGCCCAGTCCGCGTCCTCGGTGCTCGGCCCGTGGCGCGGGTCGAAGAAACAGGGGGAGCGGCGCTCGGGCAGCGGCTTGCCCTGCCGGCGCGCGTCGAGGCTGGCCAGGGCGTACCGGCCGTCCTCCAGTGCCTGGGTGACTCCCTTGACCTCTTCGGGGTGCTGCACCGAGGCCATGATCTGCTTGGCCTTCTCGTACGAGTCCAGGCCCTGCTCGTAGTCCTTGCGCATCGCGTCGTCGGCGCCGGGCTCGCCGGGGTGGAAGTCGAGGCGGTCGAGCTCCTCGCCGAAGGCCGTGATGTCCTCGTCGACGACCACGCTGAGCCGGGCGATGGCCTCGCGGCGGATCTCTTCCTTCTTCTTGCGGTTGCGCTTGACCAGCAGGTACGCACCGCCGCCGCCGACCGCGGCGACCGCGCCGAGCCCGATCAGGGCCCCGGCCCCGGACCCGCCGTCGGCGCTCGCGCCGCCCCAGGAAGCCGGGGCCTTGCCCTTGGCCTGGCTCAGGGCCTGGTCCACGAAGTTGTTGAGCTCGGTGTTCGCGTCCACCGCGCCGCCCGCCTTCACGGCGTCGACCAGGTTGCGGACGGCGTTGTTCGGCATGACCGCCTTGTCGGCTCCGGCGTTGAAGCCGTCGCCGAGCCGGATCGCATAGAGCCCGGTGATCCCGGTCTCGGTACGGATCGTGCGGAGCACGCTGTCGGCCGGGAACTCCGCGCCGGCCGGCAGCACGGCCACGAAGACCGGCTTCCCGGCGTCCTTGATCTTCTTCGCGAGCGCGTCCGCCTGCGCGGGCGACAGCTGCGCCTCGGCCCGGGGATCGACGTAGACCGGCCCCTTCTTGAGGGCCCGGGCCACGGTGGTGGTCCCGGTGTCCGCCGATGCCTGCGGGGCGACCACCAGCGCGGTCGCGGACAGGGCCAGCAGCAGACCGGCCAGCATGGGGCCGAAACGTACGGAAATAAGCCTGGTCCTCATGGTGACGACGCTACCGGAACGGCCGTAATCCTGTGTGAGCAGGACATAAGGGCCAACGGCCTCCCGTCAGGCCTCCTGCCTCACCGGTCCGGAGCCCGGTGAGGCAGGTCCGCACTACTCCGCCGGCTCGACGCCCGCGTGGAGGAGGCCGTAGGTGAAGGCGTCTTCCAGGGCCTGCCAGGAGGCGGCGATCACGTTCGGGGCCACGCCGACCGTGTTCCACTCGCGGGCGCCGTCCGTCGTGGTGACCAGCACGCGGGTCGTGGACTCCGTACCGTGCTTGCCCTCCAGGATGCGCACCTTGTAGTCGATCAGCTCGAACTTCGCCAGCTGGGGGTAGAAGCGTTCGAGGGCTACGCGCAGCGCCCGGTCCAGTGCGTTGACCGGGCCGTTGCCCTCCGCCGTCGCGACGATCCGCTCGCCCTTGGCCCACAGCTTCACCGTGGCCTCGTTGGCGTGCGTACCGTCGGGGCGGTCCTCGATGATGGCCCGCCAGGACTCGATCCGGAAGTACTTGCGGGCCCGGCCCTCCGCCTCGGCGCGCAGCAGCAGCTCGAAGGAGGCGTCGGCGGCCTCGTAGGTGTAGCCCTGGAGCTCGCGCTCCTTGACCCGCTCCACGACCCGGGAGATCAGCGCACGGTCCCCGCCGAGGTCGACGCCGAGCTCCTTGCCCTTGAGCTCGATGGAGGCCCGGCCGGCCATGTCGGAGACCAGCATCCGCATGGTGTTGCCGACCCGCTCGGGGTCGATGTGCTGGTACAGGTCCGGGTCGACCTTGATCGCCGAGGCGTGCAGGCCCGCCTTGTGCGCGAAGGCGGAGACGCCGACGTAGGGCTGGTGCGTGGAGGGGGTGAGGTTGACGACCTCGGCGATGGCGTGCGAGATCCGGGTCATTTCGGCGAGTGAGCCCGCCGGAAGGACCGTGCGGCCGTACTTGATCTCCAGCGCGGCGACGACCGGGAAGAGGTTGGCGTTGCCGACCCGCTCGCCGTAGCCGTTCGCGGTGCACTGGACGTGGGTGGCGCCCGCGTCCACGGCGGCCAGGGTGTTGGCGACGGCGCAGCCGGTGTCGTCCTGGGCGTGGATGCCCAAGCGGGCGCCGGTGTCGGCGAGCACGGTCGCGACGGTCGCGGTGACCTGCGCGGGCAGCATGCCGCCGTTGGTGTCGCACAGGACGACCACGTCGGCCCCGGCCTCGTGCGCGGTGCGCACGACGGACTTCGCGTACTCGGCGTTGGCCCGGTAGCCGTCGAAGAAGTGCTCGCAGTCGACGAAGACCCGGCGGCCCTGGGCGACCAGGTGGGAGACGGTGTCGCGGACCATCTCCAGGTTCTCTTCGAGGGTGGTGCGCAGGGCCAGCTCGACGTGCCGGTCGTGGGACTTGGCCACCAGTACGATCACCGGTGCGCCGGACTCCAGCAGGGCGCGGACCTGCGGGTCGGTGGCGGCCGAGCCGCCCGCCCTGCGGGTCGCGCCGAAGGCGACCAGCTGCGCGTGCTTGAAGTCGATCTCCGCGCGGGCACGGGAGAAGAACTCGGTGTCCCGGGGGTTGGCGCCGGGCCAGCCACCCTCGATGAATCCCACCCCGAAGTCGTCCAGGTGCCGGGCGATCGTCAGCTTGTCCGCGACCGTGAGGTTGATGCCCTCACGCTGGGCGCCGTCGCGCAGGGTCGTGTCGAAGACGTGGAAACCGTCATCGGGGCCCGAGCTCGGCGCATTCGGCTCAGTCGCCTCTGTCGTCGTCATGCTGATCTGACTCCTGTCGGATGAGTGGTTCCGGATGCCCTGGCTCCACTGCCCCCATCATCGCGCGCTGCCCGCTCCCGGCATGTTCGGGCCGGAAAACGAAAAAACCTCTCGCGGGTGCGAGAGGTCTGCGCGCGGGTCTGGGGCACGATGGCCGCCTCCGCGAAGTTCTTTCACGGTTCAGCGGTCACTGCGGACCGGCGCGCTGCTGTCCATAATCATGAGCTGAGCAGGCACGCCCGCAGTGTGCCACAGGCGTCCATACGAATGGACGGACGTCTCACGATACGAGCGCCTCGTCGAGGAATTCCGAGACGTGGGCCAGGATGTCGCCCCGCCCTATCCCGGGCAGGCCGACGGCGACCTGGATGCTGAACCCGTCGAGCAGGGCCCGCAGCCGGGCCCCGAAGCGGTCCGGGTCCACCGGGCGGAACTCCCCGCGCGAGATGCCCTCGGCGAGCAGCGCCACCAGGTCGCGGTGCCAGGCGCCCTCGATGGCCGCCTGGCGGTCCCGCTCCCCCGGTCCGGCGTTCTGCGAGCGGTTCCAGACCTCCAGCCACAGGGTCCAGTGCGGATCCCGGGCGGCCCGGGGCACGTAGAGGTCCACGTATGCCTGGAGGCGCTCGCGCACCGGGCCGAGGCGGGAGAGCAGTGCGCGCCGCTCCGCGCCGAGGGCCGCCTCGCTCCACTCCAGGGTCTGGAGCAGGAGCTCGTCCTTGGTGCGGAAGTAGTAGAGGAGGTGGCCGCTGCTCATGCCGACCTCGCGGCCCAGTCCGGCCATGGTGAGACCGTCCAGACCGCGTTCGGCGATGGTGGCCATGGCGGCGACCAGTACGTCTTCGCGCGGCGGCGCGTTCTTGCGCGCGGCACGTACCTCACCCGCCACCATGGCCCACTCCTCGTTCGGGTCCGCCGTTCCGTCCCCCGGGACGGGTCAGACCTTCGGCTGCTGCTGGGTGATGCAGTGGATACCGCCACCCCCGGCGAAAATCGTACGTGCGTCTACGAGCGTCACGGTCCGTTCGGGGAAGAGACCGCGGAAGATCTCGGCCGCTTCCTCGTCGCGCGGGTCGTCGAAGGCGCACAGGACCACGCCGCCGTTGCAGAGGTAGTGGTTGATGTAGGAGTAGTCGACCCACTCCCCGTCCTCCTCCAGCACGGTCGGCGCCGGGATCTCCACGACCTCCAGCTGCCGGCCCTGGGCGTCGGTGGACGCGCGCAGGATGGCGGCGATGGTCTTGCCGCGCTCGTGGTCCGGGTGGGCCGGGTCGGGCTGGGAGTGGACCATGACCACGCCGGGGCGGGCGAAGGCCGCGACGATGTCCACGTGGCCCTGGGTGCCGTAGGTGCCGTAGTCGCCCGCCAGGCCGTACGGGAGCCAGATCGCCTTGGTGGTGCCCAGGTGGGCGTGGATCTCGGCCTCGACCTGCTCGCGGGTCCAGTCGGAGTTGCGGCCCTTGCCCAGCTGCACGGTGTCGGTGAGCAGGACGGTGCCCTCGCCGTCCACGTGGATGGCGCCGCCCTCGTTGATCAGGGTGGTGCTGTACGTACGGGTCCCGACGATGTCCGACACGTGCCGGGCGATCTTCGAGTCGTGGTCCCAGCGGGCCCACTCCTGGGCGCCCCAGCCGTTGAACGTCCAGTCGACGGCGGCGAGCTCGCCGGCCTCGTTGGTGACGAAGGTCGGGCCGATGTCGCGCATCCAGGCGTCGTTGAGCTCCCGCTCGACGAGCTCCACGTCGTCGCCGACGATGGCGCGGGCGTTGTCGGCGTCACCGGGGGACACGACGAGGGTCACGGGCTCGTACGTGCGGACCGCGCGGGCGACGGCTCCCCAGGCCTGGCGGGCCTCGGCGAGCTCCTGCTCGTTGGTGAAGGTGGGGTTGGGGCTGGGCCAGGCCATCCAGGTGCGCTCGTGGGGCGTCCACTCGGCGGGCATCCGGAAACCGTTGTCCGTGGGCTTTGCAGTCATGGCGGGAGGTCCTTACAAGAAGTACAGGCGGTTGAGGGAGACCGAGTCGGCCGCTTCGGAGCGCAGCGGTTCCCCGTCGAGGGAGACGAGGCCGCTGCGCGCGTCCACATCGACCGCGCCCACCCGGGAGTTCAGGAGGAGGTTCCCCGGGCCGATGCCGCGGGTGCCGCGGACGGCTACGCGGCGGCGGCGGGTCGGCATCTCGTCGCTGCCCAGGGCCGCCGCGGCGGCCGAGACGAAGGCGACGGAGATGTCGGCGGGCGTGGCCCCGTACGAGCCGAACTGCGGTCCGAGGACCAGCGGTTCGCAGGTGTCGGTGGCGGCGTTGGGGTCGCCGGTGACCCCGTAGGCCGGGAAGCCGGACTTGAGGACCAGCTGCGGCTTGGCTCCGAAGAACTGCGGGCGCCACAGCACGATGTCGGCGAGCTTGCCGACCTCGATGGAGCCGATCTCGTGGGCCAGGCCGTGGGCGATGGCGGGGTTGATGGTCAGCTTCGCCATGTAGCGCAGTACGCGGGCGTTGTCGTCGCCCTCGCCGTCGCCGGCCAGCGGGCCCAGCTCGCCCTTCATCTTGGCGGCCATGGCGAAGGTGCGCCGGATGGTCTCGCCCGCGCGGCCCATGCCCTGGGCGTCGGAGGAGGTGATCCCGATGGCACCCAGGTCGTGGAGCACGTCCTCGGCGCCCATGGTGCCGGCGCGGATCCGGTCGCGGGCCATGGCGGCGTCGCCGGGGAGGTCCGGCTTCAGGTCGTGGACCGAGACGATCATCCCGTAGTGCTCGGCGACCGCGTCCCGGCCGAAGGGCAGGGTCGGGTTGGTGGAGGAGCCGATGACGTTGGGAACGCCCGCCATCTTGAGGACGTTGGGGACGTGTCCGCCGCCGCAGCCCTCGATGTGGAAGGCGTGGATGGTCCGGCCGTCCAGCACGCGCAGGGTGTCCTCGACGGAGAGGCACTCGTTGAGGCCGTCGCTGTGCAGGGCGACCTGTACGTCGTACTCCTCGGCCACGCGCAGGGCGGTGTCCAGGGCGCGGGTGTGCGCGCCCATGTCCTCGTGGACCTTGAATCCGGAGGCGCCGCCCTCGGCCAGGGCCTCGATCAGCGGGGCCGGTTCCGAGGAGGAGCCGCGGGCGAGGAAGCCGATGTTGACGGGCCAGGCGTCGAAGGCGTTGAAGGCGTGCTTCAGCGCCCACGGGGAGTTGACGCCCACGCCCCAGACCGGCCCGAACTCCTGGCCGATGATCGTGGTGACGCCCGCGGCCAGCGAGGCCTCCATGATGCGCGGGGAGAGCAGGTGCACGTGGGTGTCGACGGCGCCGGCGGTGGCGATCAGGCCCTCGCCGGAGACGATCGACGTGCCCGTGCCGACGACCACGTCCACCCCGTCGAGGGTGTCGGGGTTCCCGGCCCGGCCGATCGCGTGGATGCGGCCTTCGCGGATGCCGATGGAGACCTTGCGGATGCCGAGGACGGCGTCGATGACCAGGACGTTGCTGATGACGACGTCGCAGGTCTCGCGGACGGCGGCGGCCTTCAGGTGCAGGCCGTCGCGGGCGGTCTTGCCGAAGCCGGCCAGGAACTCGTCCCCGGGCTTCTGGGAGTCGGATTCCACCCGGACGGTCAGCCCGGAGTCGCCGAGCCGGACCCGGTCCCCGGCGCGGGGGCCGAAGACGGAGGCGTACTCGTGCGGGTCGATGTGGCGGCTGCCGGGTGCGCAGTGGTCGCTGTGGGGGGTCTGGCGGCTCACGCCCGTGCTCCTTCGCTACCGGTGTCGGGTACGCCGAGGTAGCCGCAGGCGGCGGCGCGGCGCAGGGCTTCGTCCTTGGCGCCGGGGGCGTCCAGCGGGCCGTCGACCAGGCCGGCGAAGCCGATGGCGACGCGCTCGCCGCCGATCGGGACCAGCCCGACCTCGCCCTCGCCGTGCGGGTCGAACCGTACGGACGAGCCCGCGGGCACGCACAGGCGCATGCCGTAGGCCGCCGCGCGGTCGAAGTCGAGGCGGGGGTTGGCCTCGAAGAAGTGGAAGTGGGAGGTGACGCTGACCGGCACGGAGGCGGTGTTGCGCACCTGGAGGTGGATCACGGGCTCCGGCTGGGGGGCGCCGGGGCCGGGTACGACCGCGCCGGGGGCGTTCTCGCCCAGGCCGAGGGCGCCGCGGATCGGGGAGGAGACCACGGCGAGGCGGGATCCGTCGTCGAAGACGGCCTCCACGTGCACCTCGGTGACCACGTCGCTGACGCCGGGCAGGACATCGTCGGGGCCCAGTACCGAGCGGGCTTCCTCGATGGCCTCCGCCAGCCGCTTGCCGTCGCGCGCGGCCTCGCAGACGGTGTCCGCGATGAGCGCGGTCGCCTCGGGGACGTTGAGCCTGAGCCCGCGGCCCCGTCGGGCCCTGGCCAGTTCCGCAGCGCTGCGGAGGAGCAGCCGGTCGCGCTCCGTAGGGGTCAGCCGCACGCCGATCCACCACCTTTTGAGTCAATGGGTTAGAGCATCACTCTAACTCTTCATTTCTCTGCAATGAAGCATTGACCTGAGACCAGGCCTTAGGTCACATTGAGTGTCGCTCAAACATTGCATTGCCACCCCCCGCCCTGCCAAGGGAGTCCCCCCATGCCCATCGAACAGCGCGGAGTCGACACCATCCCGGAGGAGGAGCGAACGAGCGGTCCCCGTGACCTGATCTCGATCCTCCTCGGCTCCAATCTCTGCCTCGGTGTGATCGTCTTCGGCTGGCTGCCCCCGTCCTTCGGACTGGGACTGTGGCCCTCGCTCACCGCCATCGTGACCGGCACCGTCGTCGGAATCGCCGTCACCGCGCCGCTGGCGCTGGTCTCCCTGCGCACGGCGACCAACCTCTCCACCTCCAGCGGAGCCCAGTTCGGCGTACGCGGCCGGCTCGTCGGCTCGATCGTGGGCCTGCTGCTCTCGCTCGGCTACACCGCGCTGACCCTGTGGATCGGCGGCGACGTCATGGTCGGCGCCCTCTCCCGGCTCACCGGACTCCCGGACACCGGCGTATCGCGGGCCGCGATGTACGGCGTACTCGCCGCGTGTACGGTCGTCGGAGCCGTCTTCGGCTACCGACTGCTGCTGCGCATGAGCAAGGTGCTCTCCATCGGCATGGTGATCCTGCTGGCCATCGGCATCTACGCCTACGCCCCCGACTTCACCGGCACCGCGGCGGAGACCTCGTACCTGCTCGGGTCCTTCTGGCCGACCTGGCTGCTCGCCGCCGTCGCCGCCGGGCTCAGCGGCCCCGTCGCCTTCATCACCCTGCTCGGCGACTACACCCGCTACGTCTCCCCCGCGAAGCACAGCCCCCGCAAGGTGTTCTGGGCCACCGGCTTCGGCCTGCTGATCGGCCTGCTGATACCGCAGCTGTTCGGCACCTACACCGCGCTCGCCGCCGGGGCCGGGGCCGACGACTACGCCGGGCCGCTCGTCGCCTCCTCGCCGTTCTGGTACCTGGTGCCACTGCTCGTCGCCGCCGCGGCCGGCTCGGTGGGCAACGCCGGGCTGATGCTCTACTCCATGGGCCTCGACCTCGACGCGATCGTCCCCAAGGCCACCCGCACCAAGGCCACCGTGATCGCCGCGGCCGTCGCCACCACGTTCGTCTTCTTCGGCTCCTTCGAGTGGAACGTGCAGTCCGCGATGACCTCCTTCGTGCTGCTGCTGACCGCCATCGGCACCCCGTGGGCCGTGATCACCCTGATCGGCTTCGTGCGCTGCCGCGGGCAGTACGACGCCGACGCGCTCCAGGTCTTCAACCGCCGCGCCAAGGGCGGGATCTACTGGTACCGCGCCGGCTGGAACCTGCGCGCCACCGCCTCCTGGGCGATCGGCGCCGGCGTCGGCCTGCTGGCCGTGAGCACCCCCTTCTACGAGGGCCCGCTGCTCGCCGTGACCGGCGGAGTGGACTGCTCCTTCATCTTCTCCGGCCTGGCCGGCGGCCTGGTCTACACGGCCCTGACCGCCCGCACCGCCCCCGCCGCGGCCGTGGAGGCCGTCGAGGAGCCGGTCGCCGCGTAGGCCTCCGCTCCCCGTACACACGAAGGCCCGCGCCCCCCGGGAGGGGGGGGCGGGCCGCCGGCGTGAGTGCGCGCCGCGCGATCCCCACCGGTGGCTCCACGCCGGGGGGTCGCTCGCGGTCGTGCGGCGGGGCGGCGCGCCGCCCCCCCCCCCCCCCCACCCCCCCCCCCCCCCCGCCCCCGGGGGGGGGGGCGCCCGGGCCTCGTGCGTACTGCCTGCCGGCTCTAGCCGAGCGGGTGCATCCAGCCGTGGGTGTCGGCGGCGTGGCCGGTCTGGAGGTCCAGGAGCGCCTTGCGGAGCTTCATGGTGACCTCGCCGGGCTGACCGTCGCCCTGGGTCCAGTTGGCGCGCTCGGACTTGACGGAGCCGACCGGGGTGATGACGGCGGCGGTGCCGCAGGCGAAGACCTCGGTCAGGGTGCCGTTCTCGTTGTCGCGCTTCCAGTCCTCGGTGGTGATCCGGCCCTCTTCGGCGGTGTAGCCGAGGTCACGGGCGATGGTGAGGAGGGAGTCGCGGGTGATGCCGGGAAGGAGCGAGCCGGTGAGCTCGGGGGTGACGATGCGCCGGGTCCCGTCCTCGTCCGCGTAGACGAAGTACAGGTTCATCCCGCCCATCTCCTCGATCCAGCGGTGCTCGACGGCGTCCAGCCAGACCACCTGGTCACAGCCGTGCTCGGCGGCCTGGGCCTGCGCGACGAGGGAGGCCGCGTAGTTGCCGCCGGTCTTGGCCGCGCCCGTGCCGCCCTTGGCCGCGCGGACGTACTCCTCGGAGAGCCAGACGGAGACGGGCTTGACCCCGCCGGGGAAGTACGCGCCGGCGGGCGAGGCGATGACGATGAAGAGGAACTCGTTGGCCGGGCGGACGCCCAGGCCGACCTCACTGGCGAACATGAACGGCCGCAGGTACAGCGAGGCCTCGCCGGAGTCCGGCACCCAGTCGCGGTCCTGCTTGATGAGCGCGTCGCAGGCGGCGATGAACAGATCGGCCGGCAGCTCCGGCATCGCCATGCGGCGGGCGGAGGACTGGAAGCGCTCGGCGTTGGCCCGCGGGCGGAAGGTGGCGACGGTGCCGTCGGGCTGCTTGTACGCCTTGAGGCCCTCGAAGATGGTCTGCGCGTAGTGCAGGGTCATGTTCGCCGGGTCCATCGACAGCGGCGCGTACGGGACCAGCTCGGCGTCGTGCCAGCCGCGGCCCTCGGTCCACTTGACCGTCACCATGTGATCGGTGAAGTGGCGGCCGAATCCGGGGTTCGCCAGGATCGCTTCGCGCTCCG
Organism: Streptomyces sp. NPDC059443; assembly: GCF_042750105.1. Lineage (NCBI taxonomy): Bacteria > Bacillati > Actinomycetota > Actinomycetes > Kitasatosporales > Streptomycetaceae > Streptomyces > Streptomyces sp. NPDC059443. The sequence continues at coordinate 193,008 of NZ_JBHYVM010000009.1, forward strand.
CGGCGGACAGGGGGTTCGAGGAGGGCTTCAGCTCGATCGTGGGCGTCGTCGTCATGAGTGCTTGTCCTTCACCGGTTGTGTATGGCGGACCGCGCTCACGGCGTACTAGGACGTCCGAGCTTCCCCGCATTCCGCGGCCTCGCGTTCGATTATCGCGCGGGAGGAGGCTTCGGTGAAACGGGGTGTTTGCGGCCCAGGGGAGATGGTGGCACCCGGGGCCGCACAGGAAAAGCCGCCGGGTGCGGTGGTCGCGACCCGGCGGCTTCCTGAGGTGGGGCTACCGGGTCAGCCGGCTACTCGCGCGGCGAGGGCGTCGCCGATGGCGTCGGTGGAGCGGAAGGTGCCGTCGCGCTCGGCGAGGTCGGCGGAGACCGCGTCCTCGATGCGGACGGCCTGGGCCTCGTAGCCCAGGTGGCGCAGGAGGAGCGCGACCGAGAGGATCGTCGCGGTCGGGTCGGCCTTGCCGGTGCCCGCGATGTCCGGGGCCGAGCCGTGGACGGGCTCGAACATGGACGGGAAGGCGCCGGTCGGGTTGATGTTCCCGGAGGCGGCCAGGCCGATTCCGCCGGTCACGGCGGCGGCCAGGTCGGTGAGGATGTCACCGAAGAGGTTGTCCGTGACGATGACGTCGAAGCGCTCGGGCTGGGTGACGAAGAAGATCGTCGCGGCGTCGACGTGCAGGTAGTCGGTGGTGACCTCGGGGTACTCCTGGCCGACCTTGTCGAAGATGTTCTTCCACATGTGGCCCGCGTACACGAGGACGTTGTTCTTGTGGACCAGCGTCAGCTTCTTGCGCGGGCGGGCGTTGGCCCGCTCGTACGCGTCACGGACCACGCGCTCGACGCCGTACGCCGTGTTGATGCTGACCTCGGTGGCCACCTCGGCCGGGGTACCGGTGCGCAGGCTGCCGCCGTTGCCGGTGTACGGGCCTTCGGTGCCCTCGCGGACCACGACGAAGTCGATCTCCGGACGGCCGGCGAGCGGGGTGGCCGTGTTCGGGAAGAGCTTCGACGGGCGCAGGTTGATGAAGTGGTCGAAGGCGAAGCGGAGCTTCAGCAGCAGACCGCGCTCCAGCACGCCGGACGGGACCGAGGGGTCGCCGATGGCGCCCAGCAGGATCGCGTCGTGGTGCTTGAGGGCTTCGAGCTCCGCTTCCGGGAGGGTCTCACCGGTGCGGTGCCAGCGCTGGGCGCCGAGGTCGTATTCCTTGGTCTCCAGCTTCACATCCTGGGGCAGGACCGCGGTAAGGACCTTGAGGCCCTGAGCCACGACTTCCTGGCCGATGCCATCACCGGGGATCACTGCGAGATTGATGCTGGTCGACATGGTGGAACCGTACTCCTTGTCCCATCCCTCAGACATATTGCGTCCACCATGTGGACGCAATATGTCCGGGGCCGGGCGTGCTCCGGGAGGTGCCCAGCGGCTGGTCAGCGGCTGGCCGGCGACCGGTCAGTGGCCGGTCGAGCCGCCGTTGTCGCGGCGGTCCAGCGCCCGCTGGAGGGCGGCGGCCGCGTTCTTGCGGTCGGCGTCCGCGGAGGCGGAGTGGCGGACACGGCGGGTGGTGGTGGAGGGGGCGTGCGTCATGGTGATCGACTCCTTGAGATCAAAACGCGGCGGGGCCGCGGATGAGGGGTTCCTTCAAGGCGCCGGATGAGGCGGGGAGCTGTGCGCGGCAGGGGTTGCCTGCCACAGGGCGCACGCTCTCGACCGCCATTCGCCTGATCGGCGAGACGTTCGGCTTCTACAAAGTAGGCCAGCCCCCGCTGTATGTCTTCGCAATTACTCGGACTTCCTACTATCTGAGACGCGAAACCCCTCGGAAGGCCCCGGTCCAGGGGTCCGATTCGCCGCCAGAAAGAGCTGTTTTCGCTGGTCAGAACCATGAGTTACGCGGGTGCACCCATTCCGGTGGAGTGACGTACCCCACCCGCCCCAACGGCCCCGCGGACCTCCGGGCAGGCTCACCCGAACGGGGAACCCACTGGGGGCCCGCCGGGGGGCCGCCGGGGGACCCGCCGGGGGATCACGGACGAGCCGCTCCGCCCGCGACACGCATTGGTTCACTCTCGCACCAATCCACGGGAGGCCCCGGAGCGGGCCTCCACCCCAAGCAGACCCTGGCAGGGCGCACCGCACGATTCCAGCCACCCGGATGTTCACCGAGTTCTTACCGCACGGATGTAGACCTTTGGCCCGGCTGCCGCCACTCTTGCCGTCAATGTGCCAGCCGGGCACCTGAGTTGGAGGCGAGTAGCCAGTGACACCGATCAGCCGCAGAGGATTCGTGGGAATCGGCGCCGGGCTGATGGCAGGCGCCGCCCTGCCCGCGATCGCACCGACGTCGGCGGCCGCCGCCGACGCGTCCGGCACGATCACCGATGTGAAGCACGTGGTGATCCTGATGCAGGAGAACCGCAGCTTCGACCACTACTTCGGCAAGCTGAAGGGTGTCCGCGGCTTCAGCGACCGCGCCGCCGGCAACATCCCGGGCGGCTGGGGCACGTTCAACCAGCCCAACTGGGGCGGCCGCCAGTACCCGTGGAAGCTCAGCTCCACCCCGGCGGTGGGCGGCGTCGACGGCGAGACCCTCGCCCAGTGCAACGGCGACCTCCCGCACAGCTGGACCTCGCAGCACGCGGCCTGGAACAAGGGCCGCATGGACAACTTCGTCACCGGCGTCGGCAACACCCGCACCCTGGGCTACCTCGACCGCGGCGACATACCGTTCCACTACGGCCTCGCCGACAACTACACCATCTGCGACGCCTACTTCTGCTCCACCCTGAGCGCGACGGGCCCCAACCGCACGTTCCTGTGGAGCGGCAAGGTCGACTCCGGCAGCAAGGACGGCGGCGACGAGTCCGGGCTGACCTGGGAGACGTACGCCGAGGCCCTCCAGCGTGCCGGGATGAGCTGGAAGGTCTACCAGAACGCCCAGGACAACTACGGGGACAACGGTCTGGCCTACTTCAAGAAGTTCACGGACGCCAAGCCGGGCGACCCCCTGTGGGACCGCGGCATGGGCTCCGTCCCCAAGGTCACCGGCTCCACCCCCGACGACATCGCCGCCGCCATCCGCGCGGACGTGGTCGCCGGCACCCTCCCCCAGGTCTCCTGGGTCGTGGCGAACGAGGCCTTCTCCGAGCACCCGTACGCCCCGCCCGGCGACGGCGCGCACTTCGTGGACCTGGTCTACCGCGCCCTGTCGGCGAACCCCGAGGTCTTCGACTCCACCGTCCTCTTCCTCAACTACGACGAGAACGACGGCTTCTTCGACCACGTCCCGCCGCCGATCGCCCCGCCCGGCACGGCCGGCGAGTACATCGACGGCGTCCCGATCGGGCTCGGCTTCCGCGTCCCGATGATCGTGATGTCCCCGTGGACCCGCGGCGGCTGGGTGAGCTCCGAGGTCTTCGACCACACCTCGGTCCTGCGCTTCATGGAGACCTGGACCTCCGCCCTGGGCACCCCGGCCGCCTGTCCGAACATCAGCGCGTGGCGCCGCAAGGTCACGGGCGACCTGACCGGCGTCTTCGACTTCGCGCACCCGGTCTACGGGGTCCCCGCGGGCCTCCCGTCCACGGCCAAGGTCATCGGCCAGGCGACCTGCGGCCCGCTCTCCAACCCGGCGCCGCAGGACAACGCGCAGCCGGTGCAGGAGGCCGGGACGCGGCCCGCGCGCGCCCTTCCGTACCAGGTGAACGGAAACCTGGACCGCTTCGAGTTCGGGGCGGCCGGCAAGATCCTCGCCTGGTTCTCGATGACGAACGCGGGCGCGGAGGCGAAGCAGGCGGCGCACTTCTCGATCCACCCGCACCAGTACCGGGACACGGCCGCCTGGCAGTACACGGTGGACCCGGGCGCGACGTCGACGGACTACTTCAACATCGGGCTCGGCAGCGGCTCCGGGAAGTACGACATCTCGATGTACGGGCCGAACCGCTTCCTGCGGCGCTTCATCGGCGACGCGTCGAAGGCGGGCAAGTCGATCGAGGTCGCGTCCCGCTTCGCGGTGGAGCCGGGCACGGGCAAGACGGCCGTCTACTTCAAGATGACCAACAGCTCGGCCTCCCCGGTCACCTTCACCATCCGCTCGAACGCCTACCGCACGGACGGCCCGTGGACCTACACGGTCCCGGCGAACTCCTCGCACGAGGACTACTTCAACGCCGTCGCCTACAGCAACGGCTGGTACGACTTCACGATCCTCGCCGACTCCGACGGCACCTGGTCCCGCCGCTACACGGGCCACATCGAGTCGGGCGCGCCGAGCATCAGCGGCAGCTAGAGAACGTCCCCGTCCCGCCAGTCGAAGTGAAGCGGCCCCGGGGGGGGGGGGGGGGGGGGGCCCCCCCCCCCCCCCCCCCCCCCCCCGCCGCAGCCCCCCCCCCCCCCCCGCCCGCCGCGGGGGGGCCCCGCGCCCGCCCCCCCCCGGGCCCGAGCACCCCGATCTCCCCGCCCCACACCTGCCAGCCCCGCCCGGCGTACAGCCGGGCCCCGGCGGCGGAAGCACTGAGCGCGCCGAGCACGTAGGCCCGCGCGACGACCCCCTCCAGCGCGTGCATCCCGCCGAGCGCGTGCTCGAAGTCCTCGTCCCCGAACTCCCCCGCGAAGGCGTCGTCGAGCAGGTCCCGCACCTGACGCGCCTCCCCTTCGCCGAGCTGTGCGGTGTGCCGCAGAATCACGGCTCGTGCGTCCCGGTCACCCATCCCCGGACCGTACCAATCGGCCCCGTCCCACGCCGTGCCCCGGCATGCGGACGCGCGGTGGCGCTCACCGGCCGGATTCGGCCGATGTGGGGCTGGCGGTCTGGACCATTGCCTCGGCAGACTCGGCCCATGTCTTCCGATACCCAGCAGTGGACCCCGATCCACGGCCAGCCGTACCGTCCCGCCCCCTACCGGCCCGAGCGGATGGCGAGCGAGGAATCCCTCGCGCGCGCCGCCGAGTTGCGCGCGCGGATGGACGAGCGCAGGACCGTACGCCACTTCTCCCCCGACCCGGTGCCCGAGCAGGTGGTCCGGGACGCCATCGCCTGCGCCGCGACCGCGCCCTCCGGGGCGCACCAGCAGCCGTGGACCTTCGTCCTGGTCAAGGACCCGGCCGTACGGGAGCAGATCCGCGCGGCCGCCGAGCTGGAGGAGCAACTGTCCTACGACGGCCGCCTCGGGGAGGAATGGCTCGCGGCCCTGCGCCCCATCGGCACGGACGCCGTCAAGACCCACCTCACCGACGCCCCGGCGCTGATCGTGGTCTTCCAGCAGCGCTACTGGCTGGGCGAGGACGGCACGAAGCACAAGCACTACTACGTGGACGAGTCGGTCGGCATCGCCGTCGGCATGCTCCTGTCCGCCCTCCACCTGTCCGGCCTGGCCGCCCTGATCCACACGCCGAGCCCGATGCGCTTCCTCTCCCAGGTCCTCGACCGCCCCGAGAACGAGAAGGCCTTCGCCGTCATCCCGGTGGGCTACCCAGCGCCCGACTGCGAGGTCCCGGACCTACTCCGCAAGTCCCTGGACCAGGTCATGGTGGAGGTCTAGGGGCGCGCCCGCACCGCGCGGAGTTACCGTGGGCCTCGCACAAGATCCACAACGGGAGGTCCCCCTTGCTCCGCATCCGCTACGAGGTCAGCGGCGGCCCCGAAGTCCTCTTCGCCGAGGACGCCGCCGTACCCGCTCCGGGGCCCGGTGAGGTGCTCGTGCGGACCGAGGCCGTCGGGGTGACCCTGCCCACCGTCCGCAAGGTGCGGGAGGCGGCCGAGCCTGTGCCCTTCGGCGGCGAGATCGCCGGACGCGTCGCCGCCACCGGCGAGGGGGTCACCGCCTTCGCCGTCGGCGACCGCGTCACGGGGCTGTGCTTCGCCGATGCCTACGCCGAGTTCGCGGTCCTGAACACCGCGATGACCTCCCGGATCCCGGACGGCGCGAGCGCCGTCGAGGCGGTCGCCCTGGTCCGCAGCGGGCTGGTGGCGCGCGGCGCCTACGAGGCCGCACGCGTGCGGCCCGGGGAGTCGGTGCTGGTCACCGCGGCCGCCAGCGCCGTGGGGACGCTCGCCCTGCAGTTCGCCAAGGCCGGCGGGGCCGGCCGCGTCGTCGCCGCCGTCAGCAGCGCCGACAAGGCTGAGTTCGTACGGGGCCTGGGCGCCGACGAGGTCGTCCTGTACGGGGACGCCGACTGGGGAGCCCCGTACGACGTGATCCTCGACGGCGTCGGCGGCGACCTGCTCGGCCCCGCCGTACGGGCCCTGGCGACCGGCGGCCGGCTGGTGGCCTTCGGCTCCGGCGGCGGCACGGTGGAGGCGTACGAGCTCCTGGTCCGCGGTGCCTCGGTGATCGGCTTCCAGATGCGGGCCATCGCCTTCGGCCAGCCCGAACTGTACGAGCGCTGGCGGCGCGAGCTGTGGGAGCTGCGCGACGCGGGCACCTTGCGCACCGCCGTGCACGAGGAGATCCCCCTCGCCGAGGCGGCCCGGGCGCACGCCCTGATCGAGCAGCGCCGCAACCTGGGCAAGGTCGTGCTCGTCCCGTAGGGCCGCGGCCGCCGGGAAATGGAAACCGCCCCCGCTCCGGAATTGGGGGTACCGGAGCGGGGGCGGGGTTCAGAGGGGCGGAGGGTCAGCCCATGTGGGGGTAGCCGTACTCGGTCGGCGCGACCAGGGTCTCCTTGATGGAGCGGGTCGAGGTCCAGCGCTGCAGGTTCGTCGCCGCGCCCGCCTTGTCGTTCGTGCCCGAGGCACGGCCGCCGCCGAAGGGCTGCTGGCCGACGACGGCGCCGGTCGACTTGTCGTTGATGTAGAAGTTGCCCGCCGCGAAGCGGAGCTTCTCCATCGCGTCGGCGGCCGCGTAGCGGTCGGCGGCGATGATCGAGCCGGTCAGGGCGTACGCCGAGACGGACTCCATCTGCGCGAGCATCGCGTCGAAGTCGGCGTCCTCGTAGACGTGGATCGCCAGGATCGGGCCGAAGTACTCGGTCGTGAAGACCTCGTTCTCCGGGTCGGTGCACGCGATGACGGTCGGGCGGACGAAGTAGCCCTCCGAGTCGTCGTACGTGCCGCCCGCGACGATCTCGCAGGTCGGGTCGGCGATGGCCCGGTCGATCGCGGCCTTGTTCTTCGCGAAGGAGCGCTCGTCGATGACCGCGCCGATGAAGTTCGACAGGTCGCGGACGTCACCCATGGCGATGCCGTCGACCTCGGCCGCGAAGGCCTCCTTGAAGCCGTCGTTCCAGATCGAGGCCGGGACGTAGGCGCGCGAGGATGCCGAGCACTTCTGGCCCTGGAACTCGAAGGAGCCGCGGGTCAGCCCGGTCTTCAGGATCGCGCGGTCCGCGGACGGGTGCGCGACGACGAAGTCCTTGCCGCCGGTCTCGCCGACCAGGCGCGGGTAGGACTTGTACTTCTCGATGTTGGTGCCGACCGTCTTCCACAGGTGCTGGAAGGTCTTGGTCGAACCGGTGAAGTGGATGCCCGCGAGCTCCGGGTGGGTCAGCGCCACGTCGGAGACGGCGATGCCGTCGCCCGTCACCAGGTTGATGACGCCCTTCGGCAGGCCGGCCTCCTCCAGCAGCTCCATGAGGAGGACCGCGGAGTGGGTCTGCGTCGGGGACGGCTTCCACACGACCACGTTGCCCATCAGGGCGGGGGCGGTCGGCAGGTTGCCGGCGATGGCCGTGAAGTTGAACGGCGTGATCGCGTAGACGAAGCCTTCGAGCGGGCGGTGGTCGCTGCGGTTCCACACGCCGGCGGAGTTCGCGACCGGCTGCTCGGCCAGGATCTGGCGGGCGAAGTGGACGTTGAAGCGCCAGAAGTCGACGAGCTCGCACGGGGTGTCGATCTCGGCCTGCTGCGCGGTCTTCGACTGGCCGAGCATGGTGGACGCGGCGAGCTTCTCGCGCCACGGACCGGACAGCAGCTCGGCGGCGCGCAGGATGATCGCGGCGCGGTCGTCGAAGGACATCGAGCGCCAGGCCGGGGCGGCGGCCAGGGCGGCGTCGACGGCCTCCTGGGCGTCGGCCCGGGTGGCGTTCGCGTAGGTGCCGATGACCGACTTGTGGTCGTGCGGCTGCACGACGTCGAAGCGCTCGCCGCCGCCCATCCGCTTGACGCCGTTGATGGTCATCGGGAGGTCGATCGGGTTCTCGGACAGCTGCTTGAGCTGCGTTTCGAGGCGCGCGCGCTCCGGGGTGCCGGGGGCGTACGAGTGGACCGGCTCGTTGACCGGCGCGGGGACCTGGGTCACAGCATCCATGGGGCTGGTAACTCCTTGAGCTGGGGTGAGGGGCCTTGAGCTGAGGGGATGTGCCTTGAGCTAGTGGGGTGCCTAGTTCTTGGTGATCATCGAGCGGAGGAAGAAGAGGAGGTTGGCCGGCTTCTCGGCGAGGCGCCGCATGAAGTAGCCGTACCAGTCCGTCCCGTACGCCGTGTAGACGCGCATCCGGTGTCCTTCGGCGGCCAGCCGCAGGTGCTCCTCGCCGCGGATGCCGTACAGCATCTGGAACTCGTACTCGTCGAGCTTGCGTCCCGCCTGACGGGCGAGCTCCTGGCCGATGGCGATCAGGCGCGGGTCGTGGGACCCGATCATCGGGTAGCCCTCGCCCTCCATCAGGATCTTCATGATGCGGACGTACGCCTTGTCGATCTCGGCCCTGTCCTGGTACGCGACCTCGGCGGGCTCCTTGTAGGCGCCCTTGACGATGCGTACGCGGCTGCCCGCGGCGGCCAGGCGCCGGGCGTCGGCCTCGGTGCGGAAGAGGTACGCCTGGATCACGCAGCCGGTCTGCGGGAACTCGCGGCGCAGCTCCTCGTGGATGGCGAACATCGAGTCGAGGGTGGTGTGGTCCTCGGCGTCCAGGGTGACGGTGGTGCCGATGGCCGCGGCGGCCTCGACGACCGGGCGGACGTTGGCGAGGGCGAGCTCGTGGCCGCCTTCCAGCGCCTGGCCGAACATCGACAGCTTGACCGACATCTCGACGGTCTCGCCGAGGCCCAGGTGCGTGAGCTGCTCGATGAGCTGGAGGTACGCGTCGCGCGCGGCGTGCGACTGCTCCACGGTGGTGATGTCCTCGCCGACGACGTCGAGGGTCACCTCCAGCCCCTTGCTCGTGAGGTCCTCGACGATCGGGATGACCTGGTCGACCGTCTCACCGGGGATGAACCGGTTCACCACGGGCTTGGTCACCGGGGCGGCAGAGACGATTCGGCGCATCTTGTCGCTGCGCGAGGCGGCGAGGATCGCGGGACCCAGCACGGGTACCTCCAACGGTGACGGGCAGAAGCCGACATAAGGCCGATGTCGGGACGACGGCGGCCATCAGGGAAACGTAAGTAAAACCACCGTGAAACCTAGGGATCTCCACGATCCTCTGCCATCGACAGCTGTCACGCATCCGTGGCCGGGATCTCATACATCTGTCTGAAGAGCCGCTCGCGGGGTGGGAGAATGTCCGCGTGAAGGGCGATTACCAGGACCTGGTGGACGAGATCTCGGCGCTGCTCGGCGCTCCGGCGACGCTGGAGAACCGGGACTTCCGCCTCATCGCCTTCGGCGCGCACGACAGCGATGACGACCTGGCCATGGATCCCGTACGGACCCGCTCGATCCTCACCCGCCAGTCGACGGCGGCCGTCCGCTCCTGGTTCGAGGCCTTCGGCATCGCCCGCGCCTCCGGACCGGTCCGGATCCCGGCGGCCCCTGAGGCCGGGGTGTTCCGGGGTCGGATCTGCCTGCCGGTGCGCTACCGGGGGATCGTCCAGGGCTACGTGTGGCTCCTCGACCAGGAGCCCGGCATCGACGCGGGGGCGCTGGCCGCGGCCATGGAGGTGGCCCAGCGAATCGGGGTCCTCCTCGCGGAGGAGGCCCGCGCGGGGGCGGACCTGTCCCGGGAGTTCCGCGCGGTGCTCACCGCCGGGCGCGGCTGGCAGCAGGACATGGCGGTGGCAGCGCTACGGGTGGCACTCGGTCCGGGGGCCGACGGACCGCACGCGGCGGTGTGCGTGAGCCCGTGGCCCGGGGAGGCTCCGGCTTCGGTCCCCGGAGCGGCGGCGGTCTGCGTGGCCCCCCGGCCGGGAGCCTCCGACGAGGAGCCCCGGACGGGCCCGGCCGACACCGCCGGCGGCGGCAGCGGTGGCAGCGGCCCGGCCGGGCAGTCGCTGGCGGTGCTGATCCGGCTCCGGGGCTCGGACGCCCTGGCTCCGGCCCTGACGGCCGTCTCCCGCCTCCTCCCCCGCGCGACGCCGGGCCCGGGCACCGCTGGGGGCCCCGGGGTCACCGCCGGGGTGTCCGACCCCGTGCGGGCTCTCGCGGGACTGCCGGCCGCCTGGCAGCAGGCCACGGCGGCGGCGCGGGCCGCCACCGCGCGGCCGGGGCTGGGGCCGGTCGCGCAGTGGTCCGCGATCGGGCCCTACCGGATGCTGGCCTCCGTGACCGCCGAGGCCCTGGACGATCCGGCGGCCCGCACCCTGCTCGGCCCGGCCCACACCGAACTCGCCCGGACCGCCGAGGTGTTCCTGGACTGCGCCGGCCAGGCGGGCCGCGCGGCGGCGGCCCTGGGCATCCACCGCCAGACCCTGTACTACCGCCTCGCCCGGGTGGAACAGCTGACCGGCCTGGACCTGGATGAGGGCGAGGACCGGCTGTTGCTCCACATGTCCCTCAAGGCGGCCCGCCTGCACCGGTAGGGACAACCGGGTCCGATCAGCCCTGGTCCCCGGCTTCGGGACCGGTCCCGACCCCGGGCGCCGTCTTCGCCATCCCCGCCGCCGCCCGCCGCATCCCTTCGGTCAGGTCCGCCGGGCTCGCGGCCGACGCCGGATCGAAGAGCCACTGGAGCATGAACCCGTTCAGCAGGGCCTGGTAGAAGACGCCGGTCGTCCTCAGGTCGTCCTCGGTCAGCTCCTCCTCGGGCACCCCGGTGAACATCGAGACCAACCCCTTGCGCCCCTCCCCCTGCGAGGCGGCGAGCATCGCCCGCAGCTCCGGCAGCCGGTCCCGGGCGAGCGCGACCTCCATGCTGGCCGCCCAGATCGGGCCCGACGCCTCGTGTCCGGCGTACACCCCGTCCCACACCGAACGGAAGCGCTCCAGCGAGCCGCCCTCACCGGTCATACCGGCCGTGAACTGGGCGCCCCACTCCTCGATCAGGGCGATGAACGCCTGCGTCAGGAGCGCGTCCTTGGAGCCGTAGTGGTAGCCGATGGAGGCCAGATTCGCACCCGAGGCCTTGACGATGTCTCGCGCGGTCGTCCCCACGAAACCCTTCTCGACCAGGCACTTCTTGGCGCCCTCCAGCAGATCTTCGCGATGTCCCATGGCCCCAACGGTAGCAAGACGTCCGTATAAGACAACCGTTCCACACGACCACCCGTGCGACCGTCCGTGCGACCGCTCCAAGAATCTATACAGCCGTACTAGACAGACGTTTATGACGCTTGTACATTACTGCTCATGACGAACCCCGCAGCACGTCTCGCCGGTCGCCGGGAATGGATCGCCTTCACCGTTCTCGTGCTTCCCCTGCTCCTGGTCTCGATGGACGTCTCCGTCCTCTACTTCGCCATCCCGGCCATCACCCGGGAGCTCGACCCCAGCGCCACCCAGCAGCTCTGGATCTTCGACAGCTACGCCTTCGCCCTCTCCGGCCTGCTGATCACGATGGGCTCGCTCGGGGACCGGATCGGCCGCCGCAAGCTGCTGCTGATCGGCGCGGCGGCCTTCGGACTCGCCTCCGTCGGCGCGGCCTACGCCACGAGCGCCGAGATGCTCATCGCGGCCCGCGCCCTCCTCGGCATCGGCGGCGCCACCCTGATGCCCTCCACGCTCGCCCTGGTGCGCAACCTCTTCCAGGACGACAAGGAGCGCGGCAAGGCCATCGCGATCTGGTCCGGCGTCATGACCGGCGGCATCGCCCTCGGTTCGGTGCTGAGCGGCGTGCTGCTGAACCACTTCTGGTGGGGCTCCGTCTTCCTGATCAACGTGCCCGCGATGCTGCTCCTGCTCGCCGTGGTGCCGGTGCTGGTCCCCGAGTTCAAGGACCCGGCCCCCGGCCGCTTCGACCTGCTGAGCGTGCCCCTGTCCATGGCCGCCGTACTGCCGGTGGTCTACGGCCTCAAGGAGATCGCCGCCGAGGGCTTCACCCCGCTCTACGCCGCCTGCCTCGCCGTCGGCCTGGCCTTCGGGTACGGGTTCGTCCGCCGCCAGCGCACCCGTGACGACGCCATGGTCTCCCGGGCCCTCTTCCAGGGCCGCGGGTTCGGCGCCGGCATCGGCCTGAACACCATCGCCGCCTTCGCCATGATGGGCTCGGCCTACTTCACCACCCAGTACCTCCAGTCGGTGCTCGGCATGGGCACCCTCGAAGCCGCCCTCTGGAGCCTGGCGCCCTCCCTGTTCATCGGCGCCGCCGCCCCCGTCAGCGCCGTGCTCGCCCAGAAGACCGACCGGGCCTACGTCATCGCCGGCGGCTTCGTCCTCGCCGCCGCCGGGTTCGCCCTGATCAGCCTGGTGGGCACGGACTCCCTGTGGCTGCTGCTGACCGGCGCCGGCGTCCTCGCCTGCGGCATCGTCACCGTGATGTCCCTGGTCTCCGACATGGCGCTCGGCGCCGCCCCCGCCGAGAAGGCCGGCTCCGCCGCCTCCCTGCTGGAGACCGGCCAGGAATTCGGCGGCGCCCTCGGGATGGCCGTCCTGGGCAGTCTCGGCACCGCCGTCTACCGCTCCGACCTCGCCGGCTCCGAGCCCGCCGTACGGGAGACCTTGGGCGGAGCCGTGGCCACGGCGCAGCAGCTCGGCGGCGCGGCGGGCGGACAGGTCCTGACCCTGGCCCGCGAGGCCTTCGTCCACGGAATGCAGTACGCCGCCTGGGGCGGTACGGTCCTGCTCCTCGCGGCGGCGGTCCTCGCCACGGTCCTGCTGCGGGGCCGCGCGGCTGCCGCCCCGGCCGCGGCGGAGCGGGCCGGGGCCGGCGAAGCGCTCGCGCACTGAACCACGTAGAGCGGTCGGCGCCGTACACACGAAAGGGCCCGGGGAAACCCCGGGCCCTTCGCGCATGTCCTTAGCCGGAAGGTCAGCCGAGGCTGACCGTGCGGGCCGAGACGGCGCCGATCTCGGTGGCGATGTCCGCGAGGACGTTCACCGGGACCTCGGCGTCGACGGTGAGGACCGCGAGGGCCTCTCCGTGCGCCTCGGCGCGGGCGACCTGCATGCCCGCGATGTTCAGGCCGGCCTCGCCGAGGATGCGGCCGACGGTGCCGACCACGCCCGGACGGTCGGCGTAGCGCAGGACGACCATCTGGTCGGCGAGCGCCAGGTCCACGTCGTACTCGCCGATGCCGACGATCTTCTGAAGGTACTTCGGACCCACGAGCGTGCCGGAGACCGAGACCTCCGAGCCGTCCGACAGGGTGCCGCGCACGGTCACCACGTTGCGGTGGTCCGGGGACTCCGAGGAGGTGGTCAGACGGACCTCGACGCCGCGCTCCTGCGCGAACAGCGGGGCGTTGACGTAGGAGACCGTCTCGTCGACGACGTCCTCGAAGACACCCTTGAGCGCGGAGAGTTCGAGCACCTTGACGTCGTGCTGGGTGATCTCGCCGCAGACCTCGACGTCGAGGCGGACCGCGACCTCGCCCGCCAGCGCGGTGAAGATGCGACCGAGCTTCTCGGCGAGCGGCAGGCCCGGACGGACGTCCTCGGCGATGACTCCGCCCTGGACGTTGACCGCGTCGGGCACGAGCTCGCCGGCGAGCGCGAGGCGCACCGACTTGGCGACCGAGACACCGGCCTTCTCCTGGGCCTCGTCCGTGGACGCGCCGAGGTGCGGGGTGCAGACGACCTGGTCGAGCTCGAACAGCGGGGAGTCCGTGCAGGGCTCCTTCGCGTACACGTCGAGACCGGCGCCGGCGACGCGGCCCTCCTTGATGGCCGAGTACAGCGCGGCCTCGTCCACGATCCCGCCGCGGGCGGCGTTGACGATGCGGACGGACGGCTTCACCTTGTGCAGGGCCTCGTCCCCGATGAGACCGACGGTCTCGGGGGTCTTGGGCAGGTGCACGGTGATGAAGTCGGCGACCTCCAGGAGCTCGTCCAGCGTCAGCATCTTGACGCCCATCTGGGCGGCGCGCGCGGGCTGTACGTAGGGGTCGTACGCGACGATCTTCATGCCGAAGGCCGACATCCGCTGGGCGACCAGGACGCCGATGCGGCCGAGGCCGACGACACCGAGGGTCTTCTCGCTGAGCTCGACGCCCGTGTACTTGTTCCGCTTCCACTCGCCGTTCTTCAGCGCGGTGTTGGCCTGCGGAATGAAGCGCGCGGTGGCGACGAGGAGGCCGCAGGCCAGCTCGGCGGCGGTGACGATGTTGGAGGTCGGGGCGTTCACGACCATCACGCCGGCCTTGGTGGCGGCGGAGACGTCGACGTTGTCGAGACCGACTCCGGCGCGGGCGACGACCCTCAGCTTCTTCGCGGCGGCGATGGCCTCGGCGTCGACCTTGGTCGCGGAGCGGACCAGGATGGCGTCGGCGTCCGCGATCGCGGGCAGCAGCTCAGCGCGGTCGGCGCCGTTGCAGTGCCGGATCTCGAAATCCGGGCCGAGCGCCTCGACGGTCGCCGGCGACAGCTCTTCGGCAATGAGTACGACAGGTTTCGAGCTCACGTGGGTCCTCACAAGTCCAGTGCGGACGGCCGTCCCGACGGCCGCAGGCGGTGGAGGGGGTAGCCGCGTGGAAGACGCACGACACTGTGGGCCTGACGCGTTGTGTTGAGCAGTGTAGTGGCGGAATCGGAAAGGAATTCCGCCGCTACGGAAGGATCACCCGTCCGAGCTTGGCCGGGATGGACAAGCGGGCCCCCGAGGGGCCCCATTCCGCGTGCCGGTGGTGCGGTGCGGCGGGGGGGGGGGGGGGCCCCCCCCCGCCCCCCCCCCCCCCCCGAACGCCGAACAGTGGTAGAGAAACCACCCAAACACGAAAAAAGCAAGAGAGGGGGGGAGAGACACCGTGGCGCGG
>NZ_JBHYVM010000009.1:208021-240177 GCF_042750105.1 Streptomyces sp. NPDC059443
ACTTTCTGTCGTCAACCCCGCGCGCTGATCGGCGGGTTCTCCAGCGGGGCCCGCCGGCGGCCCCAATCCGGGTGGGGGGTGGGGGGGGGGGGGGGGGCGGGCCCCCCCGCCCCCCCCCCCGCCACGCGCGAGATCAGCTCTCGTCGTTGTCGACCCAGCTCATCAGCTTGCGCAGCTTCTTGCCGGTGGTCTCCAGCAGGTGGGCCTCGTCGGCCTTCTTGTACTCGTTGTACTTCGGCAGACCGGCCTTGTACTCGGCCATCCAGGTGTTGGCGAACTCGCCGTTCTGGATCTCCGCGAGGACCTTCTTCATCTCGGCCTTGGTGGCGTCCGTGATGATGCGGGGACCGGTGATGTAGTCGCCCCACTCGGCGGTCTCGGAGACCGACCAGCGCATCTTCTCCAGGCCGCCCTCGTACATGAGGTCCACGATGAGCTTCAGCTCGTGCAGGCACTCGAAGTACGCGATCTCCGGCTGGTAGCCGGCCTCGGTCAGGGTCTCGAAACCGGCCTTGACCAGAGCGGAGGCGCCACCGCACAGGACGGCCTGCTCACCGAACAGGTCGGTCTCGGTCTCCTCGGTGAAGGTGGTCTTGATGACGCCGGCGCGGGTGCCGCCGATGCCGGCCGCGTACGAGAGCGCGAGGGCGAAGGCGGAACCGGTGAAGTCCTGCTCGACGGCGGCGATGCAGGGCACGCCGCGGCCTTCCTCGTACTGACGGCGGACCAGGTGGCCCGGGCCCTTCGGGGCGACGAGGGCGACGTCCACGTTGGCCGGCGGCGCGATGAAGCCGTAGCGGACGTTGAAGCCGTGGCCGAAGAAGAGCGCGTCGCCCTCCTGGAGGTGCGGCTCGATGGACTCGGCGTAGATCTCGGCCTGGAGCGGGTCCGGGGTCAGGATCATGATGACGTTCGCCCAGGCGGCCGCCTCGGCGACGGGGAGGACCTTGAGACCCTGCTCCTCGGCCTTGGCCTTGGACTTGGAGCCCTCGTGCAGACCGACGACGACGTCGACGCCCGAGTCGCGGAGCGACAGCGCGTGGGCGTGGCCCTGGCTGCCGTAACCGATGACCGCGACCTTGCGGTTCTGGATGATGGACAGGTCGGCGTCGTTCTCGTAGAACAGCTCGGCCACTGGGAACTCTCCTTGGTGCGCTGGTGTTGCTCCCACCGTACGGCGGGGAACGGAATACGTGTTTGCCGGTCTCGCTATCCGAGCGAACGGGCAGGTCCCGGGCGACCGGTGACCGGGTGAACGGTGACCAGGTGAACGGTGACCGGGTGCGCCAGTCCCGGGCGGCGCCGGGCGCGGCGGGGGGGGGCGCGGGCGGGGGCGGGGCGCGCGGGGGCGCGGGCGTGGGGGCAGGGGGTCTCCGTGCCCGGCCGGGGGGCCCCCCCCGGCCGGCGGCCGCCCCCGCGCGCGCGGCGGCGCCCCCCCCCCCCCCCGCCCGGCTCAGGCGCTGCGGTCGAGCGAGCGCAGGCTGCGGTCCGTGATGGACCGGCCGCCGCGCCCTATGGCGATCGTGCCGGACTGGACGAGCTCCTTGATGCCGAAGGGCTCCAGCATCTTGAGCATCGCGCCCAGCTTGTCGGTACCGCCGGTGGCCTCGATGGTGACGGCCTCCGGGGAGACGTCGACGGTCTTGGCGCGGAACAGCTGGACGATCTCGACGATCTGCGAGCGCGTTTCGTTGTCGGCGCGGACCTTCACCAGAACGAGTTCGCGCTCGATGGCGCTGTGCTGCTCCAGCTCGACGATCTTGAGCACGTTGACCAGCTTGTTGAGCTGCTTGGTCACCTGCTCCAGCGGGAGGTCCTCGACGTTCACGACGATGGTGATGCGCGAGATGTCGGGGTGCTCGGTGACACCGACCGCGAGGGAGTCGATGTTGAACCCGCGGCGGGAGAACAGCGCGGCGATCCGGGCGAGGATGCCGGGCGTGTTCTCGACCAGGACGGAGAGCGTGTGCTTGGACATGTGAGTCTTTCTCTCTCTCGGCTCTCTCGGCTCAGTCGTCTTCGTTGTCGCCGAAGTCGGGACGGACGCCCCGCGCGGCCATGACCTCGTCGTTCGAGGTGCCGGCGGCGACCATCGGCCACACCATGGCGTCCTCGTGGACGATGAAGTCGACGACCACCGTACGGTCGTTGATCGCGTTGGCCTCTTCGATGACCCGGTCCAGGTCGGCCGGGTCCTCGCAACGCAGCGCCACGCAGCCCATGGCCTCCGCCAGCTTGACGAAGTCCGGGACGCGGGTGCCCTTGCGGGGGGCGCTGGACTCGCCGAGCTGGGAGCCGACCGCGGTGTCCTGGCCGGTCTCGTCCGCGTGCAGCACGGTGTTGGAGTACCGCTGGTTGTAGAACAGGGTCTGCCACTGGCGGACCATGCCCAGGGCACCGTTGTTGATGATCGCGACCTTGATCGGGATGTTGTTCAGCGCGCAGGTGACCAGTTCCTGATTGGTCATCTGGAAGCAGCCGTCACCGTCGATCGCCCAGACCGTGCGGTCCGGCATGCCGACCTTGGCGCCCATCGCGGCCGGGACCGCGTAGCCCATGGTTCCGGCGCCGCCGGAGTTCAGCCAGGTGCGGGGCTCTTCGTAGTTGACGAAGTGCGAGGCCCACATCTGGTGCTGGCCGACGCCGGCCGCGTAGATGGTGTGCGCGGGGGCCAGCTGGCCGATCCGCTCGATGACCTGCTGCGGCGACAGCATGTCCTCGGAGGGCTTCTCGTAGCCCAGCGGGTACGTGTCGCGCCAGCGGCTGAGGTCCTTCCACCAGGCGGTGTAGTCGCCGGCGTGACCCTCGGTGTGCTCGGCCTGGACCGCCTGGATCAGGTCGGCGATGACCTCGCGGGCGTCACCGACGATCGGGACGTCCACGGCGCGGTTCTTGCCGATCTCGGCCGGGTCGATGTCCGCGTGGATGATCTTGGCGAACGGGGCGAAGCTGTCCAGCTTGCCGGTGACGCGGTCGTCGAAGCGGGTGCCCAGCGCGATCAGCAGGTCCGACTTCTGCAGCGCGGTGACGGCGGTGACCGCACCGTGCATGCCGGGCATGCCGACGTGCAGCGGGTGGCTGTCGGGGAAGGAGCCCAGCGCCATCAGGGTGGTGGTGACCGGGACACCGGTCAGCTCGGCGAGGACCTTCAGCTCGGCGGTCGCGCCGGACTTCATGACGCCGCCGCCGACGTACAGGACCGGGCGCTTGGCCTGGCAGATGAGCTTGGCGGCCTCGCGGATCTGCTTGGCGTGCGGCTTGGTGACCGGCCGGTAGCCCGGGAGGTCCTGGGCCGGCGGCCACGAGAAGGTGGTCTTCGCCTGGAGGGCGTCCTTGGCGATGTCGACCAGGACCGGGCCGGGGCGGCCGGTCGAGGCGATGTGGAAGGCCTCGGCGATCGTCCGCGGGATGTCCTCGGCCTTGGTGACCAGGAAGTTGTGCTTGGTGATCGGCATCGTGATGCCGACGATGTCCGCCTCCTGGAAGGCGTCGGTGCCGATCGCCTTGGAGGAGACCTGGCCGGTGATCGCGACGAGCGGGACGGAGTCCATGTGCGCGTCGGCGATCGGGGTGACCAGGTTGGTGGCACCCGGGCCGGAGGTGGCCATGCAGACGCCGACCTTGCCGGTGGCCTGCGCGTAGCCGGTGGCGGCGTGGCCGGCCCCCTGCTCGTGGCGGACCAGGATGTGACGGACCTTCTTGGAGTCCATCATCGGGTCGTACGCGGGGAGGATGGCGCCGCCCGGGATGCCGAAGACGGTGTCGCACCCCACCTCTTCGAGAGAGCGGATGAGGGACTGCGCACCCGTGACGTGCTCAACTGCTGCGGACTGGTGTCCGCCGTTACGGGCCCGCGGCTGCGGATGGTGGGCCCCGGTGGCCTGCTCGGTCATCGGCATTCTCTTCTCGAAGCTGAGGGTTTTACGAGGAGGGTTTTACGAGATTCGACGTTGCCAGTGCAACAAAAAACCCCTCGTGCCGGGAGGCAAGCGAGGGGAGCGCGTCGGGTGCGTTGAGCGGGGACATGCTGGTCCCAGCTTCAGCCGACGCGCTTTCCAAGTACGAGAATTCGGGTGCGCATGGCATTGACCCTCCCTCCGGCGGGAGGGTGATGTCAAGCGGGTGGGACGGGCGTCTCATTATGTGAGCCTCTACGGATGACCATGGATCCCCCGGGCGAACCACCGGCCAGTGCAGGTTGGGCCGCACCACCCGGTACTGGGAACGTACCCCTCACGAGCGCGCGGCGCAGCCTGTATTCGTCCAGGGGTCCCGAGAAGGCCATCCCCTGGCCATGGGTGCAGCCCATCGCGCGCAGGGCCAGGACCTGCTCGGGCAGGTCCACCCCTTCGGCCGCCGACTGCATGCCGAGGTCATTTGCGATCCGCAACAAACCTGCGGTGATCTTGTGCAGGCGGGGGGACTCCACGACCCCTTCGACCAGGCCGCGGTCCAGCTTGAGCATGTCCACCGGGAGCCGCCGGAGGGCACTGATGGCCGCGTAACCGCTGCCGAAGCCGTCCAGGGCGATCAGCACCCCGAGCCTGCGCAGGGCCGCCAGCCGCCGCTCCAGGTCGTCGAAGGGCACCCTGGGGTCGGAGACGGCGAGCTCCAGGACGAGCGCCCCCGAAGGCAGCCCGTGCCGGGTCAGCAGGGCCTCCACGGAACCCAGCGGCATAGACCGGTCCAGCAGCCGCTGCGCGGTCATCCGTACGGCCACGGGCACGTCGTGCCCGGCCCGGTGCCGCTCGGCGGCCTGGCCCACGGCCTCCTCCAGCAGCCAGCGCCCCAGCTCGGCGGTGCGCGAGGCGTCCGGCACGGCGGTGTGCCCCTGCCCCTGGCCCTGCCCGCCGTGGCCGTGCCCGCCGCCCTCGCTGTACTCGGCGACCCGCAGGAACTCGGCGGGCGTGAACAGGATCCCCTGGGCCGAGCGCCACCGGGCCTGCGCGGCCACCGCGGAGATCTCGCCGGTGGCCAGGGAGACCACGGGCTGGTGCAGCAGGGCGAACTCACCGTCGTGCAGCGCGGTGCGCAGCCGCCCCGCCAGCTCGGCCTTGCGCACCACCTCGGCCTGCATCTGCGGCGCGTACATCTCCACGCGGTCCTTGCCGCCCGCCTTGGCCCGGTACATCGCGAGATCCGCGTTGCGCATGAGGTCCGAAGGGGTGATGCCGGGGTCCGCGAAGGCCACGCCGATGCTGGCGGCGACCCGCACCTCGCTGCCGGCGATCCGGTACGGCTGGGAGAGCGTGGTGCGCAGCCGGTCGGCGATCTCGTGGACCTGGTACTCGCGGGCGCTGCGGTCGCGGCTGCCGTCGCCCAGGATCAGCGCGGCGAACTCGTCGCCGCCGAGGCGGGCCGCGGTGTCCCCGGCCCGGACCGATTCCTGGAGCCTGCAGGCGGCCTCGATGAGCAGCTCGTCGCCCGCCTGGTGGCCGATGGTGTCGTTGACGGCCTTGAATCCGTCGAGGTCGATGAAGAGCACGGCGGTGCTGTGGTCCCCGGCCCGCCGGCCGGTCAGCGCCTGGCGGACCCGGCGGGTGAACAGGGCCCGGTTGGGGAGGTCGGTGAGCGGGTCGTGTTCGGCGCTGTGCTGGAGCTGCGCCTGGAGCCGGACCCGCTCGGTGACGTCGCGGCTGTTGAGGATGAGCCCGCCCTGGTGGCGGTTGACCGTGGACTCCACGTTGAGCCATTCGCCGCCGCCGGACTTGAAGCGGCACTCGATGCGGGTGGTCGGCTCCTCGGAGGGCGGCGCCGCCAGGAAGCGGCGTACCTCGTGGACCACACGGCCGAGGTCCTCGGGGTGGATCAGGGTGGCCAGCTCGGTGCCGACCAGCTCCTCCGCCTCGCGGCCGTAGACCCCGGCGGCGGCCGGGCTGACGTAGCGCAGGGTCCCGGTGGGCGCGGCGATCATGATGACGTCGCTGGAGCCCTGGACCAGGGAGCGGAAGTGGTTCTCCTTCTGGGCCAGTTCCTGGGTCAGCGCGATGTTGTCGAGGAGCATGATGCCCTGCCGGACGACCAGCGCGAGCACCACCGTGCAGCCGGTGAAGACGACGACCCGGTCGACCTTCCGGCCGTCCACGACGTTGTAGAGGATCCCGAGGGTGCAGACGGCCGCCGCGAGGTACGGGGTCAGGGCGGGCAGGGAGCCGGTGATGGGACGGCTGTGCGGCCGCTCGGCGCGCCCGGGGGCGGCGGGCGCGAGCCCGGGGGCCGGGCCCGTGCGGCGGGCGCCCCACGGCGCGTACGCGAGGAGCAGCGAGCCCGCGAACCACCCGGCGTCGAGGAGCTGGCCGGACTGGTACCCGGCGCTGAGCAGGGGCGAGGTGAACAGCGCGTCGCTGAGCACGGTCAGCGCGAGGGCCGCGATGGCGGTGTTCACGGCGGAGCGGTTGGCCTCGGAGCGGCGGAAGTGCAGGACGAGGACCATCGAGACGAGCGCGATGTCCAGGAGCGGGTAGGCCAGTGAGAGGGCCGCGCGCGGGACGCTCCCGGGGGCGCCCGACTGCGCGGTGCGCGCCGCGTGCGCGAGGGCCAGGCTCCAGGACAGGGTGAGCAGGGAGCCGCCGATGAGCCAGGAGTCGAGCGCGAGGCAGACCCAGCCCGCTCTGGTGACCGGGCGTTTGGCGAGGACGAGCAGGCCCACGATGGCGGGCGGCGCGAAGCAGAGGAAGGCGAAGTCCGCGATGGAGGGCTTCGGCACGCTCTCGCCGAGGATCACCTCGTACCAGCCCCAGACGGCGTTGCCGCAGCCGCCCATGAGCGAGGAGAACGCGAACAGCAGCCACGCGGGGCGTTCCCGGCTGTCGATGGCCCGCGCGTAGGTGAAGCAGGAGACCGCGGCCAGCAGGCCTCCGGCGCTGAGCCCGAAGTCGCCCATGATCTCGGCGAGTTCCTCGGAGCCCCAGCCGAGCGCGGCGCCGACGGCGTACCCGCTGCAGACCACGGCGAGGAGGAGCTGCATCGCCAGGTTCTTGGCACCGCCGGCGAGGGGCTGGCGGGTCAGGAGCGCGACCCCCGGGGCGCTCACCGCTCCCCCTCGCTGGCTGGTTTCGGTGCGGCCCAGTCCCGGCACCGTCGCCTCCGGCGGCTTCGCCGCATCGGATCCTTCGTCCATTGGCCGTGCATCGCCCGTCGCCCCCCAAAGTGTCCGATCACTCCCCAGCGCCAGACGTTCGTGGCGCAGCCCCTTCTTCCGGACGATACACCACTTTCGTCACTCAGGGACATAGCTTCTCTACTCTCCGTCACCACCCGGGGAGTTGTGTCCACTGAGCGCATCCGTCCGACTGCGGAGCGTGCGCACCACGCGTCACTCCGTGATCAACACCGTGTTCTCCACGGGCTCTCCGGCGGCGAACCGGCGGAGCTGCCGGGCCAGCAGGCGCTTCGCCCGGGGCTCGAACGCCGAGCTGCTGCCGCCCACATGGGGTGTGATCAGGACACCCGGAGCATGCCAGAGCGGATGGCCTGAAGGCAGTGGTTCCGGATCGGTGACGTCCAGCGCGGCGCGCAGCCGGCCCGACTCCAGCTCCAGGACCAGGGCCCCGGTGTCGACGACGGGACCGCGCGCCACGTTCACCAGCAGCGCCCCGTCCTTCATGAGGCCGAGGAACCCGGCGTTCGCGAGTCCCCGCGTCCCCTCGGTGAGCGGTGTGGAGAGAATCACCACATCGGCCCCGGGCAGGAGTTGGGGCAGATCGGCGAGGGCGTGCACCGGCCCGCGCGCCGTGGTGCGCGCCGTCCGCGCGACCCGCGTGATCCGCTCGCACTCGAAGGGCGCGAGCCGGTCCTCGATGGCCGCGCCGATCGCCCCGTAGCCGATGATCAGTACGGACTTGTCCGCGAGGGCCTCGTAGAACCCGGAACGCCACTCCTCACGGTCCTGACCGCGCACCATTCCGGGGATCCCGCGCAGGGAGGCCAGGGTGAGGGTGAGCGCCAGTTCGGCGGTGCTCGCCTCGTGGACGCCCTTGGCGTTGCACAGCCGTACGCCGGGGCGCAGGTCTCCGAGGCCGCCGAGGACGTGGTCGATGCCGGCGGTCAGGGTCTGGACGACCCGCAGGCCGGGCATCGCGGCCAGCGGGCGCACGGTGACGGCCGGGGACTTCATGTACGGGGTGACGTAGAAGACACAGGCGGCCGGATCGGCCGGGAAGGCCTCCTCGCCGTCCCAGTGGCGGTATCGGAAGGAATCGGGCAGGCCCTCGATCTCCTCGGCGGGGAACGGGAGCCAGACGTCCGGAGTCTCTGTAGTCATGATCACGAGGCTATGTCAGGGGATCCGGACCGAGCCGTTAGTTTGTTCGCCGGACCGGCAGGACCAGGGGGGACGCACGGGTGGAGCGCAGGTCGATCGGGGCGGGGGCGCTGAGGGTGGGCGCCGTCGGGCTCGGCTGCATGCCGATGAGCGGGGCGTACGCGCCTTCGCGCAGGCGGCGCGAGGACTCGCTGGACACCGTGCACACGGCTCTGGACCTGGGTGCGAACCTCCTGGACACCGCCGATCTGTACGGCCCGTACACCAATGAGCTGCTGCTGGGGCGGGTGCTGGCGGAGCGCCGGGCGGACGCCTTCGTGTCCGCCAAGGCGGGGCTGCGGGCGGACGGGCAGCACGTGGTGGCCGACGGGCGGCCGGGGTACCTGCGCCGGGCCTGCGACGCCTCGCTGCGGCGGCTGCGCACCGACGTCATAGACCTCTACCAGCTGCACCGGGTGGACCCGGACGTGCCGGTCGAGGAGACGTGGGGCGCGATGGCCGATCTGGTGGGCGCGGGGAAGGTGCGGTCCCTCGGCTTCTGCGCGCTGGGCGCCGGAACCGGGCCGGGCGCGGGACGGCGCGGGGACCGGGCGTACGAGGCGACCTTGCGCCATCTGGAGCGGGCGCAGCAGGTGTTCCCGGTGAGCGCGGTGCAGGCGGAGCTGTCGGTGTGGTCCCCGCAGGCGGCCTGGCAGTTGCTGCCGTGGTGCGCGGCGCGCGGGGTGGGGTTCCTGGCGGCGATGCCGCTGGGGAGCGGGTTCCTGACGGGGACGCTGACCCCGGGCGAGGGGTTCGAGCCGCAGGACGTGCGGGCGAGGCATCCGCGGTTCACTGCGTACGCGATGGCGGCGAACCAGGTGCTGGTCGCGGGGCTGCGACGGGTAGCGCGGCGGCACGGGCCGGAGGTGACGGTGGCGCAGGCGGCGCTGGCGTGGGTGCTGGCGCAGGGGCCGCAGGTGGTGCCGGTTCCGGGGGCCGGGCAGGCGCGGTGGGCGGCGGAGAACGCGCGGGCGGCGGAGGTCCGGCTGACCGCCGCCGACCTGGCGGAGCTGTCGGAGCTGCCGGAGCCGGTGGGGGCCTGGGACTGAGCGCGGGGCGTGCTCGGAGCTCGGCGCGGGCCGGCTCCACAACCACTCGATCGAGTGTACGAGCGCCGGAACTTCGGGTATGACCGCGGCGGTTGAGTCATGTGAAGGCGTGATCGACGGACCGGAGGGGTGCAGGACGATGCGAACCGAACGGAATCAGGGACAGGGACAGGGACACGGGCAGGGGCAGGGACACGGGCAGAGGCAGGGACAGCGCCCGTCGGCCGCGGCGGGAAGGCGACGGGAGCAGACCCGGGTACCGATGTCGTACGTCGCCCCGCGCGCCCGGGTCCGCGGAGTGCTGGCGGCGTTCGCCCTGGCCGGATGCGGGGCGCTGCTGGCGGCGGGATGCTCCCCGCCGGGCGGCGCCGGGGCCCGGCCGGGCACCTCGCCACCGGGTCCGGAGTCCGGTACATCGGCGCCGGGTGCTCCGGGCGGGGCCTCCGCGTCCCCGTCGACCTCGGGCCCGCCCGCCAAGGGCGGGGTGACGGTGACCGGCGTGGTCGCCAAGGACCTGGAGTCCCCGTGGGGCGTGGCTCCGCTGCCGGACGGGAATCTGCTGGTCGCCTCGCGGGACAAGGGCACGATCAGCCGGGTCGATGTGGCCACGGGCGCGCTGACCCCGGTCGGCAAGGTGCCCGGGGTGGCACCGGGCGGCGAAGGGGGGCTGCTGGGCCTGGCCCTGTCCCCTTCCTTCGCCTCGGACCGCATGGTCTACGCGTACTTCACGACCGAGTCCGACAACCGCATCGCGCGGCTGCGTTACGACGACAAGAGAACGCCCGGCGATCAGCTGGGCGCGCCCGACACGGTGCTCCGCGGCATCCCCAAGGGCCTGATCCACAACGGCGGCCGGATCGCCTTCGGCCCGGACAAGATGCTCTATGCCGGGACGGGCGAGACCGGTGAGACCGGGCTCGCCCAGGACAAGAAGTCGCTGGGCGGCAAGATCCTGCGGATGACCCCGGACGGGCAGCCGGTGCACGGGAATCCGGAGGCCGACTCGGTCGTGTACTCCTACGGGCACCGCAATGTGCAGGGCCTCGCCTGGGACGCGGACAAACGGCTGTGGGCGGCCGAGTTCGGCCAGAACACCTGGGACGAGCTGAACCTGATCGAGCCCGGCGCGAACTACGGCTGGCCGGAGGCGGAGGGGAAGGCCGGCAAGCCGGGGCTGCGGGATCCGGTGGCGGTGTGGAAGACCGACGAGGCCTCGCCGAGCGGGATCGCCTGGGCACAGGGCTCGATCTGGATGGCCGGGCTGAAGGGGGAGCGGCTCTGGCGGATCCCGCTGGCCGGGACGGACCTGGCGGCGGAGCCCGAGTCCTTCCTGGAGGGGCAGTACGGCCGGCTGCGGACCGTGGTGGCCCTCGGCGGGGACAGATTGCTGCTGGTGACGAGCGAGACGGACGGGCGCGGGTCGCCGGAATCCGGCGACGACAGGATCCTGACACTGACGGTGCGATGACCGGCGGGCCCCGACGGGGGGCCGAAAGGCACGGTGGGCGCGATGTTCAACATGCTGGAGGAGCTCTTCAGCCCGGGACGCAAGCACACGCACGACGAGAAGAAGCGGCTGGAGCTTTCCCGGACCGATGTGAACGACAACGATCCGGGAAAGGGCCCGATAGACCTGGACTCCGGCCGGGTGCTCATACGCCCGCAGGAGCACCCGGCGGGCTAGCGCCCCGGCACTAGCGCACCGCCTGGGCCTCCTGCCCCTGCTTCTTCGGGGCCTGCCCCGGGGCGGCCGGGCCGAAGAGCCGTAGCCGGTGGGCCAGGGCGGCCGCCTCGCCGCGGCCCGCGACACCGAGCTTCGCCAGGATGTTCGATACGTGCACGCTGGCCGTCTTCGGGGAGATGAAGAGCTCCTCGGCGATCTGGCGGTTGGTGTGGCCCACCGCGACCAGGCGCAGCACGTCCCGCTCGCGGCTGGTCAGGCCCAGCGCCTCGGCCGGGTCGGTGTCCGGGACGGTCCGGCTCTTGGGGGTGACCGCGGCGGTGAGCGGGAGCCGGGCCCGCTGCGCGAGCAGGGCCAGGTCCTCGCGGAGCCGGCGGGCTCCGAGCTGCTCGGCGGTCGCGTAGGCCTCGTGGAGCGGCCGGGCAGCGGCCTCGCGGCCGCCTCCGGAGCCGAGCAGGGCCTCCACGAGCCGGTGGCGGGCCCTGGCCAGCAGGTACGGGCGTTCCAGGGGGCGTATGGCCTCCTCCACGCCCGTCCAGTCGGCGACGGTGTCCCGGTCCTCGACGCGCAGCAGCTCGGCGCGGACGTACTCCGAGTGGGCGATCCACACCGGGACCGGGGTGGACAGGGCCCGTGCGGCGTCGCGCAGCTTCGCCAGCGCCGCTTCGCGGCCCGCCGCGGCGGCCGGGAGGCCGCGGGAGTCGGCCTCGGCCGAGGCCGCGGCGAGCAGCAGCGGCCAGGCGTAGCGGTGGTGGCCGAGCGGGAAGCCCTGCTCGATGGCCGCGGCCACTTCGGCGCGGACGTCGGCTATCCGCCCCTCCCCCGCGGCCACTCCGACCGCGAGGCGGAAGAGCGGGATCCGGTGCTGGGGCTGGGCGTCGTGGACGCCGAAGCAGTTGCGGGCCACGGCGAGCTGGGAGGCGGCCTCGGCGAACTCGCCGCGGGCCAGGGCCAGGTAGGCCAGCCGTGCGGCGGCGGAGCCGCGCGGGGTGGAGGTGCTGACGAGGGTCAGCGTCTGCCGGGCCTCCGCCTCGGCCTCCTTCCAGCGGCCGAGGCTGTACAGGCTCTCCGCCAGGTTGCCGCGGACCCAGGCCTCGGAGTCCAGCAGCTGGGACTTCTTGACCAGAGCGACACCCTGTTCGGCCAGTTCCACGGCGTCGCGGGACCGGCCCATGCTTTCCAACTGAGAGGTGAGGTTGATATGTGCACGTCCCGCGAGTGCGCCGAGCCCGAGCTCGGCGGCCCGGTCCTTGACCGCGTGCAGCTCGGCGAGGCCTCGTTCGGGTTCCCCGGCGTCGGTGAGCAGGCTGCCGATGGTGATCCGGGCGTCGAGCGCGGTCTCCTCGGCGCCGACCATCCGCGCGTACTCCACGGCGCGTTCGGCGGCGTCGAGGTTGTCGGGGCCGGGGTTGTGGAGCATGCCCCAGGTCGCGGCCCGGACCAGGACGTCGGCGTGCACCTGGGACGGGGGCAGCCCCCGGACGAGCTCCTGCGCCTTGGCGAGCTCCTCCCAGCCGTCGCCCCGGGCGAGGCCGGCGATCAGCCGGGAGCGCTCGGTCCAGAACCAGGCGGCGCGCAGCGGGTCGTGGCCGTCCTCCAGGGAGCGCAGGGCGGTCTTGGTGATCTTCAGGGCCCGTTCGCGGTCGCCTCCGAAGCGGGCCGCGACGGTGGCCTCGGCCAGCAGGTCGAGCCGTTGCAGCGGGGTGCCGGCGGGATCGCAGCCGCAGGGCGGGTACACCTCGGTGTAGTCCGCCGGGCGCAGTTCGGCGCGGACCTCCTCCGGTACGCCTTCCCACAGCTCCATGGCCCGTTCCAACAGCCGCAGTTGCTCGGAGTAGGCGTGCCGGCCACGGGCGGCCACCGACGCGGCGAGCACGGCGGGCAGCGCCTTGACCGTGTCGTTGGCGTAGTACCAGTAATTGGCGAGCCGGATGACCCGCTGCTCCTCGGCGCGGATCAGCGAGTCGTCGGCCTCCAGCTCCTCGGCGTAGCGGCGGTTGACCCGGGCGCGCTCGCCGGGCAGCAGATCGTCGGAGACGGCCTCGCGGACAAGGGAGTGGCGGAAGCGGTAGCCGTCCCCGTCGGGGGTGGCGAGCAGGATGTTGGCGCCGACCGCCGACCGCAGGGCCTCGATCAGCTCGTCCTCGGTGAGCCGGGTGACGGCGCGCAGCAGGTCGTACTCCACCGTGGAGCCGCCCTCGGCGACGATGCGCACGACTCGCTGCGCGGCGTCCGGGAGGACTTCGACGCGCACGAGGAGGAGGTCGCGCAGGGATTCGGTGAGGCCGGTGAGACAGCCGCTGGAGCGGGAGGCGACGAGTTCCTCGACGAAGAAGGCGTTGCCGTCGGACCGATCGAAGACCGATTCGACGAAGTCCTCGTCGGGCTGGGAGGCCAGGATGCCGGCGAGCTGGCGGCGCACCTCGGCCCGGTTGAAGCGGGGCAGCTCGATGCGCTGAACGGTGCGCAGCCGGTCCAGTTCGGCGAGGAGCGGGCGCAGCGGGTGGCGGCGGTGGACGTCGTCGGCGCGGTAGGTGGCGACCAGGACGAGCCGTCCGCGGCCCAACGCGCGGAAGAGGTACGAGAGCAGGTGCCGGGTGGAGGTGTCCGCCCAGTGCAGGTCTTCCAGAACGAGGACGACGGTGCGGTCCGCGGCCAGCCGCTCCAGCATCCGGGCCGTCAGTTCGAAGAGCCGGGCGGTGCTTTCCTCGTCGTGCGGGCCGCGCGGGGTCTCGCCGAGTTCGGGGAGGATGCGGGCGAGTTCGTCCTCCTGGCCGGCGGCCGCGGCGGCCAGTTCGCCCGGGAGCAGGCGGTGCAGGATGCGCAGCGCCGTCGAAAACGGGGCGAAGGGAAGTCCCTCCGCCCCGATCTCCACACAGCCTCCGACCGCGACGACCGCGCCGCGGCGGTCGGCCTCGCAGAGGAACTCCTCGGTGAGGCGGGTCTTGCCGACCCCTGCCTCGCCGCCTATGAGCAGTGCCTGCGGCTCCTGGCCGGCGGCGCGCGTCAGGGCGTCGGTGAGTATGGACAGTTCGTCGGCTCGGCCGACGAACACCGGGCTGACAGATCTGGTCTCCACGCCGCCGAGCATCGCACAGAGGCCCTGCTCATCGGCACTGGATATCGGTGCGCTTCTCATCACGTGTCGCTCCACGCGGTCCCCCGCCCGGCTTACGCGGCGCGGGTGAAGCGAGCCCGGTTCCCTCTCACCGGCCGTTCGGGGTTCTGGCTTCGTGAGAAGACCCCGCGGGCCTTCTCGGCCTTCGCCGCCTTCTTGGCCTCCTGGGCCAGCCGGTACGCGTCGGCCTCGCGGATGAGGGCTTCGCGGCGGGCGGTGGCGATCTCGTACTCGAACATCTCGTACTCCCTGGTTGCGTTTCTCGGGCACCTCGTTCGGTGTGATCCAAGATTCGCTTCCCAGGGGGTACCGGCACATCGGGAGCATGCCGCATCTGTGCGGGCCGGGGGGCCTTAGGCCGGGGTCTTGCGTCCCTGAGGCGGACTAAGGCAGTGCCTAGGCGGGCAGCGGGGCGGCACCGGACGGCTTAGGCCGAGGGGACCGTCGGGAGGGGGTAGAAGTACATGACACCGAAGACGATCACGCCGATGGCGGCGATGACCACGGCGGCCCAGGACACGGCGCGGACCCAGGCGGGGAGCGTACGGCCGGGGGCGCCGAAGGCGGGGCGGGCCAGGACGAAGACGGCGAGGAGCAGCGCCAGCGTCGCCAGGACGCCGTTGCCCAGGGCGGTCAGGTGCCAGGCGTTGCCGTACACCGCCTCGATCTTCGCCTCGGGGGTGGTGGCGCTGGCCGAGCTGATCTGGCCGACGAGGGTCTCGCGCTCTCCCAGCATGCGGGAGACCCAGCTGCCGCTGAGGGCGACCAGGCCGAGACCGGCGGCGATGATCGCGGAGGCGCCGGCGCCGACACCGCTGGACTCCGCGACGGTCTCCTCCAGCTCCTCGTCGAGGCCTTCGGCGCCCTCGTCGAGGATCGCGTCGGTGGTGACGTCCGTGTCCGCGGCGGCGGGGGCGGCGGCGGGGGCGGCCGTCTCGTCGGTGGCGTCGGCCTTCTTCAGGTCGGCCGGGGAGTCCGCCTCGGGAGCGGTCGGGGCGGGGGTCTTGGTGGTGTCCATGCGGGGCACCGTAGGCGCCTTGTCTGAGAGGTTTCTGAGAATCCGGCCGAACGGCCGCCGGCGCCCGGCCCCGGGTGCACGGGGTGCCCCGGGGCGGGTGCGGGCCCGGGCCTCGGATCGGTTACGCGGGGCTGGCCGGGGACCACTCGTGGGCGAGGACCGACCACACCTCGGTGTCCTGGCGCAGGCCCCGGTAGAGGTCGTTCTCGCGCATGACGCCTTCACGGGTCATGCCCAGTCGCTCGGCGACCGCGATGCTCTTCTTGTTGGCGGGGGCGACGTGCCACTCGACGCGGTGCATGCCCCGGTCCTGGAACGCCCAGTCGATGATGGTCCGGCAGGCCTTGGTGACCAGGCCGCGGCCGGCGGCCGTGGGCTCCAGCCAGCATCCGGCCTCGCAGGTGCCGCTGCCGGTGTCGAAGGTGCGGAAGAGGACCCCGCCGACGAGGACGCCGTCGACGCGGATGCCGTAGAGCCGCCCGGTGTCGGTGGCCGCCTTCTGCGCGTAGGTACCCAGGTAGGACCGCGCACCGTCGAGGTCGGCGACGACGTCCGGCAGCCCGACGTACTGGCCGATGTAGGCCCGGCCGCGGTTCATGTGCGCCAGGAACTCCTCGGCGTGCCGGACCTCCAGCGGGAACAGCTGGGCGCCTTCGGCGAGGTCTATCGAGAACATGCGGGCTTGTCCTTGGGTCTCGGGCGGCGGTTACCGGGATGCTGTGGCGGGCTCGGTGCCGTCCTCGCTCGTGGCTTCGCCGGCGCCGGTCCGCTGTGCCGGAAGTGTCGCACGCGACCGGCATTCGGGGGGTTCGATGCTGATGCGGGGCAGCAGCCGGTCCAGCCAGGCCGGCAGCCACCAGTTCGCGCCGCCGAGCATGTGCATCAGGGCGGGGACCAGCAGGGTGCGCAGGACGAAGGCGTCGAGGGCGACGGCCGCGGCGAGCGCGATGCCGAACATGGCGATGAGCCGGTCTCCGCTGAGTACGAAGGCCAGGAACACGGAGATCATGATGACCGCCGCCGAGTTGATCACCCGGCTGGTCTCGGCGAGCCCGACGCGGACCGCCCTCTTGTTGTCCCCGGTCTCCAGCCACTCCTCGTACATCCGGCTGACGAGGAAGACCTGGTAGTCCATGGACAGCCCGAAGAGCACCGAGACCATGATCACCGGCAGGAAGGGCTCGATCGGTCCGGCGCTGCCCAGGCCCATCGGTTCGCTGCCCCAGCCCCACTGGAAGATCGAGACGACCACGCCGAAGGAGGAGGCGACGGCGGCCACGTTCATCGCGGCGGCCTTGACCGGGATGCCGATGGAGCGGAAGGCCAGCAGCAGGAGCCCGCAGCCCAGGGCGATGACCACTCCCACGAAGAGCGGCAGCTTGCCGATGATGACGTCGGCGAAGTCGTCGTAGCCGGCGGTCACGCCACCCACGTGGGCCTGCATGGAGTTGCCGTGCCCGGCGCGCGGGATGACGTCCGCGCGGAGCGTGCCGACGAGCTCGCTCGTGGCCCGGGACTGCGGCGAGGAGTCCGGTACGACCGTGACGACGGCGGTGTCGCCGCTCCGGTTGAGGACGGCGGGTCCGGCGGCGGCGACGCCGGGCGTCGTACGGAGCGAGTCCGCGAGGCGCTCCACGGCCACCCGGTCACCGGCGCCGCCGAGGCGGGCGACGACGGTCAGCGGACCGTTCATCCCCGGCCCGAAGCCCTCCGCGAGCAGGTCGTAGGCCTTGCGGGTGGTGGACGTGGCCGGGTTGTTGCCCTGGTCGGAGGTGCCCAGGTGGAGGGAGAGCGTGGGCAGCGCCAGCACCACCATGACCGCCGCGGCGACGAGGCCGAGCAGCTTCGGATGGCGTTCGACGAAGGCCGACCAGCGGGCGGCGAAGCCCGTGACCGGCTCGGCCCGCGGGCCCTCGGCGGCGAGCTTGCGGCGCTCGCGGCGCGAGAGGGCGCGCATGCCGATGTACGAGAGGAGGGCGGGCAGCAGGGTCACCGAGGCCGCGACCGTCAGGACCACGGTGAGGGAGGCGGCTATCGCGACGCCGTCGAGGAAGTTCAGCCGGAGCACCAGCATGCCGAGCAGCGCGATGCAGACGGTGGCCCCGGCGAAGACCACGGCCCGGCCGGTGGTGGCGACGGCATTCTCGGCCGCCTCCTCTACCGGGAGGCCGCGCTGGAGGCCCTTGCGGTGGCGGGTGACGATGAAGAGCGCGTAGTCGATGCCCACCCCGAGTCCTACGAGGGTGCCGAGCATCGGGGCGAAGTCGGCGACCGGCATCGCGTGCCCGAGGAGGGTGATGCCGAAATAGGCGGTGCCCACGCTGACCAGGGCGGTCGCGATGGGCAGCAGGCTGGCGGCCACCGAGCCGAAGGCCAGGAAGAGCACGAGGGCGGCGATGGCCACGCCGATCACCTCGGCGAGGTGCGCTCCGGGGGCCTCGGTGAGGCCGATGGCCCGTCCGCCGAGCTCGACCTGGAGGCCGTCGGCCTCGGTCACCGGGTTCTTGGCGGCGTCGACCACGGCTTTCGCCTCGGCCTTGGGAACCGAGTCGGCCTGCTTGTCGAAGGTGACCACGGCGTAGGCGGTGCGGCCGTCGGGGCTGATGCGGGCAGCGCTGCCGGGTTCGGCGCCGTAGGGGCCGGCGACCGATCCGACGCCGGGCAGGGCGGCTATCGAGTCGAGCGCCCGCGCCATGCGTTCCTCGACGGCGGGCGTACGCACGCTCTGATGGTCCGGGGCCCGCCACACGATGGTGTCGGTGTCGCCGCCCTGGCCGGGAAAGCCCTCGCGGAGCAGGGCGTGCGCCCTGCTGGACTCCGTACCGGGGACCTCGTAGTCGTTGGAGAACGCCGCTCCGGCGCCGACCGCGGCCGCCGCGGTCCCGCCGAGCGCGAGGATCCAGAGCAGGACGGCGACGAGGCGGTGCCGCATGCACCACCGTGCGATTGCTGCCAACGGACGAGCTCCCTGGTGGTTCGGATCTTCACCGGGGACGGCCCGCCGCAAAGAACGCCTGAACACTGAACGCTGAACGTCTCAAAACTTATGGTCTACACCTCCACGATCGCAGCGTCGCGTGATCGTTGGCGGCCTTCGTGGGCATCGTCACAGGCCGCCGGACAGGTGCGGGACCATCGTCACACGGGTTTCGGAGCGGAGGTCCGGCGGGATTGGCCGTCGGCCTGATCGCTGGCCGGGTCGTCGGACTCGTCGTCGGACCCGCCGTCGGACTGGCCGTCGGACTGGCCGTCCGTCCGGTCGTCGGACTGGTCGTCGGTGCGGTAGCCCGGCAGCGAGGGCCAGCGGACGGTGAGCACCACCGAGTCCTCCTCCGCGTACCAGGAGTGGTCGACGCCGCGTCCCCACACCACGTAGTCCCCCTGTTCGGCCAGTACGACGCTGCGGCCGGGGAACTCCAGCCGGAACCGGCCGCTGACCAGCACCTGGAGTGCCGTGCGGGACTCGCCGCGCACCCACTGTGCCCGCTCTTCGCCCTTGGGGTGGACGCCCCACTTGATCTCCACGTCCTCGCTGTGGCGGGGATCGCCGGGCTCCTTGAAGTGGCCGAGCAGCCAGCCGCGGTCCACTGCGGCGTCCGGGGTGGCCTTGCCCGTGTAGATCGAGGGAGTGGGGTGCGCGTTCACCGGGGTGAGGTTAATGCAGTTGTGGGGGTGGGTGGCGGCTGGTGAGCTGGTCGGATGACGATGAATTCTGATGAGCTGCTCGCCCTACGCGCCGAGTTCGACGCCGAGATGCGCCGCGGCGCCCAGCCGGACACCGCCGACGCGCGGGTGGAGCGGGTGGGCGGGGCGGACGGGGTGGACGGCGCGGGCGGCGTCGTACGCCAGATCGTGCCCGGGGGCGGCGGGAACACCGTGCTCTGGTCAGGCCTGAACGAGCGGACGGCGGACGCGGCGATCGCGGAGCAGGTGGCGTTCTTCACGGAGCTCGCCGCCCGGGGCGAGGCCCCCGACGCGGGGTTCGAGTGGAAGCTCTACGACTACGACCGCCCGGCCGACCTCGGGGACCGGCTGCGCGCGGCAGGCTTCGTCGCCGAGCCGGCGGAGACCCTGCTGGTCGCGCGGGCATCGGCCCTCGCGGAGCTGTCGGTGGAGCCGCCGGAGGGGATCACCTTGCGGGTGGTGGCCGACGAGGAGGGGGTGGAACTGATGATGGAGGCCCACCGCCTCGCCTTCGGAACCGACCGGCCGCGGATCCGGCAGCTGATGCTGAACCTGCTGGCGGAAGAGCCCGACACGATCGAAGCGGTCGTCGCGATGGCGGGCGACACCCCGGTGAGTGCGGCCCGGATGGAAATGCGCCCGGGGACCTCGTTCGCCGGTCTGTGGGGCGGCGGCACGGTCCCGGAGTGGCGCGGCCGGGGGATCTACCGCCTCCTGGTCGCCCACCGCGCCCGCGTGGCGGCGGAGCGCGGCATCCGCTACCTCCAGGTGGACGCCTCGGAGGACAGCCGGCCGATCCTGGAGCGGCTGGGCTTCGAGGTGCTGGGGGTCACGGTGCCCTGGATCTGGGAGGGATAGGAGGCCGGGCGTCTTCCGCGTCCCGTCCCGACGGGGCAAGATCACAGTCATGGCAGCGACAGAACCCACCCACCGCATCGGGCCGCCCCTCACCGGGGGCGAGCGCGAGACGCTCCGCGCGTACCTCGACTTCCACCGGGCCACCCTCGCCTGGAAGTGCGAGGGCCTCACCGACGAAGAACTGCGCCTCCAGGCCTCCCCGCCCTCCACCCTGTCCCTGCTGGGGCTGGTCCGGCACATGGCCGAGGTCGAGCGGCACTGGTTCCGCCGGACGCTGGGCGGGGCGGACGTCCCGCACCTTTGGTCGGACAAGCACGACTTCCAGGCCGCCTACGACGCCTCCGGCTCGACCCGCGCCGAGGCCTTCGCGGCCTGGGAGGCGGAGGTCGAGCACTCCCGCGCGGTGGAGGCGGCCGCCGAATCCCTCGACGTGACGACGTACGTCGTGAAGTGGGAGGAGGACGCCTCGCTCCGTCTGCTCATGCTCCACATGATCCACGAGTACGCCCGCCACAACGGCCACGCGGACCTCCTCCGCGAGGCCGTCGACGGCACCACGGGCGCGTGACCCCACCAGACCCCCGCCCGGCCCCCCGGCCGCCCCGTTCGGCGGCGGAGTCGGCGGAGCCGGGGGTCAAGGGCGCCAGTAGCCCAGGGCGTTGACCCGGTCCTTCGGGATTGCGAGGTCCTTGCGGAGCCAGGTGGTCAGGGTGCGGGTGGTGGCCGTGTCGCAGGCCAGCCAGACGTAGGGCGACTCGGCTTCCCTCAGGAGGGCCGGGAGTTCGGTGCGGACCCGGTCGGTCAGGGCCTTGCCTCCGCCCGCGCCCCGCTCGACCCGGCGTACGTCGTGGCGGTCCGCGTGCACTCGTAGGGGCAGGTCCGCGTCCGCCGCGTGCTGGGTCTCGAACCAGACCGTGGCCGGGGTGTCCGGGAAGGCGTCCAGCAGGGAGTTGATCGCGGGGAGCGAGGCAGGGTCGCCGATCACCAGGAGGCGCTCGGGCGCCGGGTCCGGGGCCGTGAAACCCGTGCCCTGGACGGTCGCCTCGATGGTGTCGCCCGGCGCCGCGCGCCGCGCCCAGTCGCTCGCGACCCCGTCGTGCAGGGCGAATTCCAGCGCGAAGGTGCCGGCCTCCGGGTCCGGGTCGACCAGCGTGTAGGCCCGCTGGTGCGGTTTGCCGTCGGCGGCCGCGAACCAGAGCCGGACCCACATCGTCGGGTGCAGGGACTCCGCCGCTGCCGCCGCCGCGAGCAGTCCGCCGTCGGACAGGTGCACGCGCCGGAAGTGCTCGGTGACCTGTTCCGCCCCCGTCACCGTGAACGTGAAGTCCTTCGCCCGCATGAGTTTGAGGACGACGCCCTCCCAACCCTTGGCCGTCCTGGCCGTCTTCCCCGCCCCGGTCGCGACGCTCATCGCATTCCCACCTTCCCCTTATAGTTAGGGAAGCCTAACCTAAATGCACTTGGGGAAGAGTGTGAGCCTTTTGAGCACCACCGACCACGCGGACGGCGAGAGCAGCGAGAGCGGCGAGAGCGGCGGGGACTACGGGCTCTACCGGGACGCCTGGGGCATACCGCACCTCCGCGCCTCCGACCCGCTCCGCCTGTCCTACGCCCAGGGCCGCACCACCGCCCTGGACCGCGCCTGGCAGTTGGAGATCGAGCGCCTGCGCGCCGAGGGCGCGAGCGCCTCCCTCCTCGGCCCCGAGTCCGTCCCCTGGGACCGCTTCGCCCGCCAGAGCCGCCTCGCCGACACCGCGCACCGCTGCTACGAGGCGCTCGACCCGGAGACCGCCGAGTGGGTCCGGGCCTACGTCGCCGGGGTCAACGACGGCCTCGCCGCCGGGGCCGCCCGCGACCCCCGCTTCGCGCACGCCCCCGAGCCCTGGGAGCCCTGGGTCCCGCTCGCCATCTGGATCTCGACCCACATCCTCTTCGCCGGCTTCGCCACGAAGCTGTGGCGCGAGCGCGTGGCCCGCGCCCTCGGCGACGAGGCCGCCACGCTCTTCGCCGCCGACGGCCCCGGCACCGCCGGCAGCAACGGCTGGCTGGTGCCGGGCGACCGGACCGCCACGGGCGCGGCGATCATCGCGGGCGACCCGCACCGGTTCATCGAGGACCCGGGCGTGTACCAGCAGATACGTATCGCCTGCCCCGAGTACGACGTCCTCGGCCTCGCCGTCCCCGGCGTCCCCGGCCTCGCCCACTTCGGGCACGCCGGCAGCGCCGCCTGGGCGATCACCAACGCCATGGCCGACTACCAGGACCTGTACGAGGAGCAGTTGAGGGACTCGGGCAACGGCCGGATCGAGGCCCTCGGCCCCGGGGGCGCCTGGGAACCGGTCGCCCGGCACACCGAGACCATCACGGTCGCCGGCGCGGACCCCGTCGAGGTGGAGGTTCTGGAGACCGCCCGCGGGCCCGTCGTCGTACGGGCGGACGGGGACGATCCCAGTGGCCAGACCCTCTCGCTCCGCTACCCGCCCCGCGTCCGCCGCGACCTCGGCTTCGCCGCCCTCCCCGCCCTCCTGCGCGCCCGTACCGTCGCCGACATCGACGCCGCCCTCGACGGCTGGGCCGAGCCCGTCAACGTGGTCCACGCCGCCGATACCGCAGGCGGCCTGCTGCACCGCGTCGCCGGAGCCGTCCCGCTGCGCGACCCCGCTAACCGGCTGCGCCCCGTCCCCGCCCCGGACGCACGGCACGCCTGGCGGGGCTGGGCGAAGACCCCCGCCGAGCCCGTGCAGGGCTTCGCCGTCATGGCCAACGCGCGCGGGATCGCCTCGCCGCTGGGCGTGGAGTTCGCGCCCCCGCACCGCGCCAACCGCATCCGCGAGCTGCTCTCCGGCTCGGCGGACTGGTCCCCGATGGCGATGGCCCGCGTACACGCGGACACGCACCTGGCCTCCGCCGCACCGCTGCTCGCCCTGCTGCCCGGGTTCGAGGGCCTGTCCGGCGAGGCCGAAGCGCTGCGCGCCCGGCTGCTCGGCTGGGACCGGCGCATGGACGCGGACAGCACCGACGCCACCGTGTTCTCGGCCTTCCGGGCGGCGACCGTACGCCGCTTCGCCGCCGACCCGGTCTTCGCCGGCCTCGCGGACGCCCCGGCCGGCCCGGAGGTGTTCCACCCCTGGCTGTACCTCCTCCCCCGCGTCGGCTACGCCATGGAGGGGCTGCTCGCGAGCCCCCTCCTGCCCGGCCTGGACCGCGCCGGGCACGTCCGCGCCGCCCTGGAGGAGACGGCGGCGGCGAACGCCCCCGACACCCCCTGGTCCGAGGTGCACCGCCTCGCCCCCTGGTCCGCCCTGCCGGACCCGGACGCCGAGTGGCCCGGCCTCGGCGGCGACCACGACTGCGTGAACGCCACCTCCACCGTCCCCGGTTTCACCGACCTCACCGCCCGCGCCTCGGCTGCCCGTTACGTCTGGGACCTGGCCCGCCGCGAGGACAGCCTCTGGGCGGTCCCGCTCGGCGCGGACGGAGTCACCGGCAGCCCCCACCACCGCGACCAGCTCCCGCTCTGGGCCCGGTGCGAACTCGTCCCGGTCGTCACCGACTGGTCCCGCCTCACCAAGGAATCCGAGGAATCCGCATGACCACCTCCCCCGGTACCCGCCGCGCCGCCGTCCACACCGAGACCGTCGAGGGCTTCGGCACCGTCACCCTCACCCCCGTCGATCCCGCCGCCGACTCCGCGCTGATCCACGGCTGGGTCACCGAGGAGCGGGCCTCCTTCTGGGGCATGGGGGGCGCCAGCCGCGAACTGGTCGAGGAGATCTACGCGGACGTGGACCGCCGCACCACCCACCACGCGTACCTCGCGCGGCGCGACGGGGAGCCGGTCGCGCTGTTCCAGACGTACGACTGCGCGGAGGACCGGGTGAGCGAGTGCTACGAGGTCCAGCCCGGGGACATCGGCGCGCACCTGCTGATCGGCCCCGACCACGGCGCCGCCGAGGCCGGTTTCACCGCGTCCCTGATGGCCGTCTTCCTGACGTACGTCCTGTCCGACCCCGGCACCCGCCGGGTCGTCGCCGAGCCGGACGCCCGCAACGTCAAGGCCATCGTCCGCCTCCAGCGCACCGGTTTCGCGCTCGGCCCGGAGGTGGAGCTCCCGGAGATCGACCTTCCCGAGGTCTACCTCCCGGCCAAGCGGGCCCGTCTGCTCATCCTCGACGTGTCGGGAGCTCTGCCAGAAATCCGGTGACCAGGGCCGCCCACTCCTGCGGGAGTTCGGCGAACGGCAGGTGTCCGGTGGGCAGTTCCGCCCACCGGGCGCCGGGCAGCGTGTCGGCCACCTCCCGCTGGAGGGCCACCGGTACGAGGCGGTCGGCGGTGGTCGCGATGACGAGCGCGGGTACGCCGACCCGCGCGAGGTCGGCGCTCAGGTCGGCCCCCTTCACCAGCGCGGCGTGGTCCCCGCCGCCGGGCGGGAAGGACGCGGCGGTGGCGCGCACGGCCGCCTCCACCTGCTCGTCGGTCAGCCCCTCCAGTGCCTGCGGGCTGAGGGTGAGCGGTACGAGGAGCCGCGCGAGGAGCTCGTCCTCCCCGCGCCGGGCCAGCTCCGACCACAGGTCGGTGACGAGCCCGAGCCACTGCCCGGCGCGGGCGAAGGTGGCGGTGAGCACGAGCGCGGTGACCCGTTCGGGGTACCTGGCGGCGATGCGCACGGCGACGTTCCCGCCGAGGGAGTAGCCGAGGACGGCGAACCGCTCCAGCCCCTCGGCGTCGGCCGCCGCCACCAACTGATCGGCGAGCTCGTCCAGTTCCAGCGGCTGCGTGGCGCGCGGGGTCGCCCCCGTACCCGGGTAGTCAACGCCGACGACGGTGTGACGGGCGGCCAGATCATCGAGTATCGGACCGAAGTTCGACTCGACCGAGCCGCCTCCGCCGTGGGCGAGGAGCAGCCCGGGGCCGCCGCTCTCCTTGCGGACGGTGCGGGCGTAAGCGCTGGTCAGTGCGGTGCTCATGAGATCCCCTCAGTTTCCGTAGCGGTCGCTACAGAAAGAACCGTACATGCTTTAACTAACGATCGCTACAGAACTCTGGATTTTGTACGGGTGCCGTACGGGTCGACGGCGCGTCAGCCCAGGCCCACCCGGGGATGTCGCAGGCATGGCAGACGACAACAGGCCCCAAAGGAACGTCTCGTGGCGAGTCCTGGGCACGATGGCCGCGCATTTCCGCAAGCAGGCGGGTTACACCCAGGCGACCCTCGCCGAGTACCTGCACACCGACCCCGAGACCATCGCCTCCATGGAGCAGGGCCGCCGGCTCCTCCAGCCGCGCATGGCGGCGACCCTCGACGACCTCTTCGAGACGGGTGGGCTGCTGAGCAGGTCGCTCGCCAAGATCCCGAAGCGGGAGCGGTATCCGGCCTTCGCGATCGACTTCATCACCCACGAGCGGGACGCGGAGAGCCTGTTCTCGTACCAGAACTCGGTGATCCCCGGACTGCTCCAGACGCCGGAGTACGCGGCGGCCGTCTTCGGCTCGCTGTACCCGCCGCTCACCCCCGAGGAGATCGAGGTACAAACGGCCACGCGGCTGGGCCGACAGTCCATGCTGGCCCGCAAGCCATGGCCGCCGATGATGCACTTCATCCTGGAACAGGCCGTTCTCGAACGCCCCATCGGCGGACCTGACGTCCTTCGGGCCCAGCTGCGCCACCTGCGAGAGATGGCCGAACTCCCCTACCTCGGGCTCCAGATCATGGCCACCGACCGCGAGACGCACGCGGCTCTCGACGGCCCGATGGTGCTGCTGGAGACGGGCGACCACGACCAGCTCGCGTACATCGAGGGGCAGGGCGTGAGCTTCCTGCTGGACGACCCCGAGGAGGTCCATCCACTGAGTCTCAAATATGGGATCCTGCGGAACCAGGCGATGTCCATGGAGGACAGCAAGCGCCTGCTGGACCACCTGCTAGGAGAGTCATGACGACCCACGCACTGACCTGGTTCAAGTCGAGCTACAGCGGCAGCGAGGGCGGCGACTGCGTCGAGATCGCCGCCCACACCACCGCCGTGCACATCCGCGACTCCAAGGTCACCGAGGGCCCGGTCCTGACCGTGGCCCCCGCCGCCTGGGCTGTCTTCGTCGGCGACGCCACCCGCTGACCGCGCGGCCCGGCCCGGCTCAGCCCCGTTCCGGCACCCCGAGGTCGGCCCGCATGGCCGCCCGCATCACCCGGAGCTGGTCCCAGATGCCCTGCTGGGCCTCCGCCGCCGCCTCCATCGACTCCCCCGGGGCCGGCTCGCTCCGCTCCAGGCGCTTCACCTGCCCGTAGACGTTCGTGAGGGCGTGGTTGACCACCGTCACGGGCGTGAGGACGGGGCCGGGGGCCACCATCTGCGCCTCGGAGTACTGGTCGCGGAAGGCGTCCTTCGCCGCGTCGAGCGCGGTCCGGTCGGCGTCCTCGACCTGACGTTCCCGCAGGACGTGCAGATGCCGGTTCAGGGCAGTGGTGAACTGCCGGGCGTCCCGGTTGAGGCCCACGTAACAGGTGCGCCGCAGCAGCAGGTTCTCGCGCACCGCGTCGTGACCGCGCACGAGCTCGATCTCGCGGCTCTTCGCGCGCACCGCGCCCCGCTGGGTGAGCAGTGCGCCGCCCAGCGTGCCCGCGACACCCGCCACGGCGATGACCATCGAACCGATCTCCACCGGCC
This sequence comes from Streptomyces sp. NPDC059443, assembly GCF_042750105.1. Taxonomy (NCBI): domain Bacteria; kingdom Bacillati; phylum Actinomycetota; class Actinomycetes; order Kitasatosporales; family Streptomycetaceae; genus Streptomyces; species Streptomyces sp. NPDC059443. The sequence continues at coordinate 234,397 of NZ_JBHYVM010000009.1, forward strand.
CCCCTCCCCGAGTCCGTTTTCCCCGCGCACAGTCTGCCGGACCGCCGGACCACCTGTCCGGAAGGTCTCGATGGGGGTGCGGAATCCGATTTCCATTGACCCCGCCAACCGCCCCACGGGAAACTGTGCATCCATCAAATACTGGGCGCTGGGGGGAAATTGACCAGCCAGAATCTGCACATCGGGCCGGACGCGGCAGCAGACCGCTACCGCTTGCTCCGATCCATCGGACGCGGCGGTGAGGCCGTGCTCTATCTCGCGGAGATCGAGCTCGCCGGAGGGTCCGAGCCCGTCGTGGTGAAGGTGCTCGACTCCAAGACCACGATCACCCCGGACGTCTTCGACCGCATCAGCCAGAAGTGGAACGAGCAGGCCGAGTTGCTGCGCTTCGTCCACCGGCCGGGGGTCGTCGGCGTACGGGAGCACTTCGAGGGGCCGCCGATCCACCGGCCCGGGGAGTCCGGAACGCTGACCGGGCGGGCCCTCGTGCTCGTCATGAACCACGTCGACGGGCTGGACCTGCGCGACTGGCGGGCCGAGCGGACGCTCGCCACCGCCGCCGAGCGCCGCGAGGTGATGCGCACGCTGGAGCAGCTGGCCGACGTACTGGACTGGCTGCACTCGGGAAAGGCGACCCCGTCCGGACGCCAGGTCATCCACGGCGACCTCTCCCCCGGCAACGTCATGGTCGACGCCCACGGGCAGGCCACCCTGGTGGACTTCGGCCTCAGCAAGCTGACCGCCGACCACCAGACCGCGGAGGTCTGGTTCACCCCGGGCTACGCGGCTCCCGAGGTCTTCGACGGGAAGCGGACCCCGGGCGCGGACCGGTACGCCTTCGGGGCCATCGCGTACTTCCTGCTGAGCGGGGAGTCCCCGCCGGCGACCCCGGAGCTGCTGGCGCAAGCCCTCGTACGGCTGCCGCAGTTCGCCGTGCTGGACGCGGAGCAGCGGGCGCGGATCGCCTCCATCTACGCCTCCGACCCGCTGAAGCGGCCGGTGAACCTGGCCGGGTGGATGAAGGACATCCGGCACGCGGTGGTGTCCACGACGACCTCCACCTCGCAGCGGGTGGTCCAGGACGCGCCGCCCGCCCCGGCGGCGCCCCCGGTGGCAGCCCCGCCGAAGCCCGTGGCCCCGCCGGTGCCGACGTACACGCCGCCGCCCGCCCAGCCGGCCTACGTCCCGCCGCCCACCGAGCCCGTGTACGCCCCGCCGCCCGTGCAGGCGAGCGTGCCGCCGGGGTACGGGCCCGCGCCCGTGGCCGAGTCCCGTACGGAACCGGCGCCCGCGCCGCCCCCGCGCAAGAAGCGGCGTACCGGGCTGGTGCTCGGGGCGGTGCTCGCGGTGATGGTGGTGGGCGCCGGCGCGGTGATCGGCGTGAAGCTGCTCGGGGACACGAAGGAGGAGCACAGCGGGAGCACCGCGAGCGGCGGGGACAAGGCCGCCTCGGCCCCCGCGAGCCCGACGCCCACGCCCACACCGTCGGCATCGGCATCGACCTCCGCGTCCGGCACCCCGGCGACCCAGCCCACGGCGACGGGTTCCCAGCCCCCTTCGGGGGTGGCTCCGGACGTCAAGGCGGCCGACCTGACCGTCATGGGACCCGTCAAGGACCTGGGTGGATTCGACGTCGGGCCCGCCAAGATCAACACCAAGCAGTACGGGGCCGCCTTCATCCAGCAGCCCAGCTGCAACTTCGACGCCCAGGCGGAGTTCGACCTCAACCGCGAGTGGAAGACGCTGGAGTTCACCGCGGGGATCGACGACGGCTCGACCAACAAGAAGGGGCGCGTCACCATCTCGCTCGACGGCCAGCCCGCCGCCTTCTCCGAGCTCGTGGAACTGGGCAAGCCGATCACCCACACCGTGGACGTGAGCGGCGCCCTGCGGCTGACCATCAAGGTGGACAAGGGCTGCGACAACGGCACGACCGTCATCGCCGCCCCCCAGCTCAAGCGCTGAGACCACGAAGGCCCCGCACCGGTGGAACCGGTGCGGGGCCTTCGTGTACGTGCGAGGACTACTCGGAGACGCCCAGCCGCTCCAGGATGAGCTCCTTGACGCGCGCCGCGTCGGCCTGGCCGCGGGTGGTCTTCATGACCGCTCCGACCAGCGCGCCGACGGCGGCGACCTTGCCGCCGCGGATCTTGTCCGCGATGCCCGCGTTGCCCGCGATGGCCTCGTCCACGGCCGCGCCGAGCGCGCCCTCGTCCGAGACGACCTTCAGGCCGCGCTTCTCGACGACCTCGTCCGGGGTGCCCTCGCCGGCGAGGACGCCTTCGAGGACCTGGCGGGCCAGCTTGTCGTTGAGCTCACCGGCCGCGACCAGGGCCGCGACGCGCGCGACCTGGACGGGGGTGATGGGCAGCTCGTCGACGACGACGCCCTGCTCGTTGGCGTTGCGCGCCAGCTCGCCCATCCACCACTTGCGGGCGGCGGCCGAGTCGGCGCCGGCCTCGATGGTGGCGACGATGGAGTCCACCGCGCCCGCGTTGAGGATCGACTGCATGTCGTGCTCGGTGACGCCCCACTCCTGGAGGAGGCGGTTGCGGCGCACGCGCGGCATCTCGGGCAGACCCGAGCGCAGTTCCTCGACCCAGGTGCGGGCCGGGGCGATCGGGACCAGGTCGGGCTCCGGGAAGTACCGGTAGTCCTCGGCGTTGTCCTTGATGCGGCCGGCCGTGGTGGAGCCGTCCTCCTCGTGGAAGTGCCGGGTCTCCTGCACGATCGAGCCGCCGGACGAGAGCACCGCCGCGTGGCGCTGGATCTCGAAGCGGGCGGCCCGCTCGACGGAGCGCAGCGAGTTGACGTTCTTCGTCTCGCTGCGGGTGCCGAACTCGGACTCGGGGGTCGGGCGCAGCGACAGGTTGACGTCGCAGCGCATCTGGCCCTTGTCCATGCGGGCCTCGGAGACGCCGAGCGCCTTGATGACCTCGCGCAGCTCGGCGACGTACGCCTTGGCGACCTCGGGGGCCCGTACGCCCGCGCCCTCGATCGGCTTGGTGACGATCTCGATGAGGGGGATGCCGGCGCGGTTGTAGTCCAGCAGGGAGTGGGACGCGCCGTGGATACGGCCGGTGGCGCCGCCGACGTGCAGCGACTTGCCGGTGTCCTCCTCCATGTGGGCGCGCTCGATCTCCACGCGGAAGATCTCGCCGTCCTCCAGCTGGACGTCCAGGAAGCCGTTGAAGGCGATGGGCTCGTCGTACTGGGAGGTCTGGAAGTTCTTCGGCATGTCCGGATAGAAGTAGTTCTTCCGGGCGAAGCGGCACCACTCGGCGATCTCGCAGTTCAGCGCGAGACCGATCTTGATGGCGGACTCGATGCCGATCTCGTTCACGACCGGCAGGGCGCCGGGCAGACCGAGGCAGACCGGGCAGGTCTGCGAGTTGGGCTCGGCGCCCAGCTCGGTCGAGCAGCCGCAGAACATCTTGGTCTTCGTGCCGAGCTCGACGTGGACCTCAAGGCCCATGACGGGGTCGTACGACGCGAGGGCGTCCTCGTACGACAGCAGTTCGATGGCAGTCACAGTGGAAATTTCCCTCTCAGCCCAGCAGGACGTCGTCGTCGCCGAGACGCTTCAGCTCGCGGTACAGGATCGCGAGGCCGGTGATGATGGCGGCGGCGGACACGACGGCGTCGACCAGCTTCAGCGTGTCGTGCTCGGTACGGGCCTTCTTGGCCTGCTTGACCACGCTGAAGGCACCGAAAGCGGTGGTGCCGATCGACAGGTACGTACCGGACTTGGACTTCTTGAAGCCCTTGGCCTTGGACAGCGCACTCGTACTCGAACTCACAGCGACGGAGCCTCCTCAAGCAGCGGGTGACCCCAGCGTGCGACGAAGGCAGCCTCGACGGCGGCGCCGACCTTGTACAGCCGGTCGTCCTTCATCGCCGGGGCGATGATCTGCAGTCCGACCGGGAGACCGTCCTCCGGGGCCAGGCCGCAGGGCAGCGACATGGCGGAGTTGCCGGCCAGGTTGGTCGGGATGGTGCACAGGTCCGCGAGGTACATCGCCAGCGGGTCGTCGGTGCGCTCACCGATCGGGAAGGCGGTGGTGGGCGTGGTCGGGGAGACGATCACGTCGACCTGCTCGAAGGCCTTCTCGAAGTCCCTCGTGATGAGCGTGCGGACCTTCTGGGCGGAACCGTAGTACGCGTCGTAGTAGCCGGAGCTGAGCGCGTACGTACCGAGGATGATGCGGCGCTTGACCTCGTCGCCGAAACCGGCTTCGCGGGTCAGGGCGGTGACGTCCTCGGCGGACTTGGTGCCGTCGTCGCCGACGCGCAGGCCGTAGCGCATGGCGTCGAAGCGGGCGAGGTTGGAGGAGCACTCGGACGGCGCGATCAGGTAGTACGCGGCCATCGCGAGGTCGAAGGACGGGCAGTCCAGCTCCACGATCTCGGCGCCCAGCTCCTTGAGGAGCTCGACGGACTCGTTGAAGCGCTGGACGACGCCGGCCTGGTAGCCCTCACCGGCGAACTGCTTGACGACACCGACGCGCATGCCGGCGACGGAGCCGTTGCGGGCCGCCTCGACGACCGGCGGGACCGGGGCGTCGATGGAGGTGGAGTCGAGCGGGTCGTGCCCGGCGATGACCTCGTGGAGCAGCGCCGTGTCCAGGACGGTGCGGCCACAGGGGCCGCCCTGGTCGAGGCTGGAGGAGAAGGCGACCATGCCGTAGCGGGAGACCGCGCCGTACGTGGGCTTCACGCCGACGGTGCCGGTGACGGCGGCGGGCTGGCGGATGGAGCCGCCGGTGTCCGTGCCGATCGCCAGGGGCGCCTGGAAGGCGGCCAGCGCGGCCGCGGAGCCGCCGCCGGAGCCGCCGGGGATCCGGGTGAGGTCCCAGGGGTTGCCGGTGGGCCCGTAAGCGCTGTTCTCCGTCGACGACCCCATGGCGAACTCGTCCATGTTGGTCTTGCCGAGGATCACGACGTCGGCTTCCTTCAGCTTGCGCGTCAGGGTGGCGTCGTAGGGCGGGATCCAGCCCTCCAGGATCTTCGAGCCCACGGTGGTCGGAATCCCGACGGTGGTGAAGATGTCCTTGAGCGCGAGCGGGACACCGGCGAGCGGGCCCAGCTTCTCGCCGTTGGCGCGCTTGGCGTCCACGGCGGCGGCCTGGGCGAGGGCGCCCTCGCGGTCGACGTGCAGGAAGGCGTGGACCTTCTCGTCGGTCGCCTCGATGCGGGCCAGGTGGGCCTCGGTGACCTCGACGGCCGTGAGCTCGCCGGAGGCGATCTTCTCGGCGGTCGCGGCGGCCGTGAGCCGGATGATGCTGTGCGTGTCGGTCATGTTCTTAGTCCTCACCCAGGATCTGCGGCACCTTGAAACGCTGCTGCTCCTGGGCGGGGGCGCCGGAGAGCGCCTGCTCGGGGGTGAGCGAAGGACGGACCTCATCCGCGCGCATGACGTTCGTCAGCGGCAGCGGGTGGGAGGTCGGCGGGACGTCTTGGTCGGCGACCTCGGAAACGCGGGCTACCGCGCCGATGATGTCGTCGAGCTGTCCAGCGAAGTGGTCGAGCTCTTCGCTCTTCAGCTCCAGACGTGCCAGCCGAGCGAGGTGGGCGACCTCCTCGCGCGTGATGCCAGGCATGCAGCGTTCCTCTGGGGGTGGTGAGTGTGTAGGTTTCGGGCCCAATCCTATGGGGCCCGGCCCCTCCCCGACGCCCCGGTTTCCGTCCGGGGCGGTACGGGGCCTCCCGCCGGGCCCGATTCCGCTGCGCGGGGCGTGTCCCCTACCCGCCCTTCCACCGTTCCCTGGGGCTCCGCCCCAG
>NZ_JBHYVM010000010.1:0-23942 GCF_042750105.1 Streptomyces sp. NPDC059443
GCACCAGGGCGAGCACCACCCCGCCGGCGTTTGAGGCGCGGGGGTCCGGGGGCTGGCCCCCGGCGACGGCGCCGCAGGACTAGCGGAGGGCGCGCCTCATCGAGCGGTGCGGGATGCCCGCGTCCTCGAACTCCGGGCCGTAGGCCACGTACCCCAGCCGCTCGTAGAAGCCCAGCGCATGCGTCTGCGCGCCCAGGTCCACGAACCCGAGGCCCAGCCTCTCGGCCTCCGCCTCGATCGCCCGGACCAGCGCGACCCCGACGCCCAGCCCGCGCGCGGACTTCCGTACGGCCAGCCGGCCCAGCGAGCCGACCTCCGGGGATCCGGTCTTGGCCAGGGCGTCCGGCCCGTGCAGCAGCCGGCCGGTGCCCAGCGGGACCCCGTCCGGCCCTTCGGCCAGCACGTGCACGGCGATCTCGTCGTACGTGTCGTACTCGATCGACTCGGGCACGGACTGCTCGACCACGAACACCTCGGTCCGCACGGCGAAGCAGGCCTTGAGGTCCGCCTCCGTGGAGACGACCCGTACCGAGACGGCCGTCACTCGCTCTCCTTGCGGATCACGTCCAGCGCGTTCTGCAGGTCCGCCGGGTAGGTGCTGGCGAACTCCACCCACTGGCCGTCCGACGGGTGCTCGAAGCCGAGCCGTACGGCGTGCAGCCACTGGCGGGTGAGCCCGAGGCGCTTCGCGACGGTCGGGTCGGCGCCGTAAGTCAGGTCGCCGACGCACGGGTGGCGGTGGGCGGCCATGTGCACGCGGATCTGGTGCGTGCGGCCGGTCTCCAGCTTGATGTCCAGCAGCGACGCGGCGCGGAACGCCTCGATCAGGTCGTAGTGGGTGACGGAGGGCTTGCCCTCCTGGGTCACGGCCCACTTGTAGTCGGCGCTGGGGTGGCGCCCGATCGGCGCGTCGATCGTGCCGCTCATCGGGTCCGGGTGGCCCTGCACCAGCGCGTGGTAGCGCTTGTCGACGATCCGCTCGCGGAACTGGTTCTTCAGCGAGGTGTACGCGCGCTCCGACTTCGCGACGGCCATCAGGCCGGACGTGCCGACGTCGAGGCGGTGCACGATGCCCTGGCGCTCGGAGGCGCCGGAGGTGGAGATCCGGTAGCCGGCGGCGGCGAGGCCGCCGATGACGGTGGTTCCGGTCCAGCCGGGGCTGGGGTGGGCGGCGACGCCGACCGGCTTCATGATGACGACGATGTCGTCGTCGTCATGGACGATCTCCATGCCGGGTACGGGCTCGGCGACGAGCTCGACCTTGCGCGGGGGCTCGGGCATTTCGACTTCGAGCCAGGCGCCACCGTGCACACGCTCGGACTTCCCGACGACACTGCCGTCGACCGACACCTTCCCCGCGGCCGCGAGTTCGGCCGCCTTCGTCCGGGAAAACCCGAACATACGGGCGATGGCGGCGTCGACGCGCTCGCCCTCGAGGCCATCGGGAACGGGCAGGGTTCGGATCTCGGGAATCGTACTCACCTGTCGAGTATGCAGGACCGGACGGACGCCCGGTCCCGCGATCATGCCCGCACCCGGTCCGCTCCCGGTCCGCCCTAGGTCCCGATGAGCCCTTGGATCAGTCCTTGTGGATGCTGCCGTCCGGGTCCAGGCCCTTGAACGACAGCAGCACGATCAGGATCCCGCCGCACACGATCGCCGAGTCCGCGAGGTTGAAGACCGCGAAGTGGGCGGGCGCGATGAAGTCGACGACCGCACCCCGGAAGACGCCCGGCGAGCGGAAGATCCGGTCGGTCAGATTGCCCAGCGCACCGCCCAGCAGCAGGCCCAGCGCGATCGCCCACGGCAGGCTGTACAGCTTCCGCGCGAGGCGCACGATCACCACGATGACCGTGGCGGCGATGCAAGTGAAGATGATCGTGAAGGCCTCGCCGAAGCCGAAGGCGGCGCCCGGATTGCGGATCGCCTCGAACTTCAGCAGGTCCCCGACGATCTGGATCGGCGGCTGGTGCTCCAGCTTCGCGACGACCAGCATCTTGCTGCCGAGGTCGAGCAGGTAGGCCAGCACCGCCACCACGAGCAGGGCCGCGATCCGCCGCCGCCCCTTGGGCGCGGCGGACTCCGGCTGGGTGCCGTCTTCCCCGACCTCCGGCGTACCGATGATGCGCTCCGCCTCTGCCACGTGAGTCCCTCGAACTAGCTCGAACCAGGGTGTCGGACGGCACTGCGCCGACCGCCCCGCCAGGTTCCTGGACCCTGACGAGACACGAGGGTACGTCAGCCGACCCTCCGGACGCCGCCGAGGGACCGCCTAGTGCCGCCGCTCCTGCTTCTGCTTGCAGTCCACGCACAGCGTGGCCCGCGGGAAGGCCTGCATCCTCGCCTTGCCGATGGGCTTGCCGCAGTTCTCGCAGAGTCCGTACGTACCCGATTCCAGCCGCTCCAGGGCCCGCTCGGTCTGTTCCAGCATCGAGTGGGCGTTCGCCGCGAGGGCCAGCTCGGACTCGCGGGTGATGTTCTTGGTGCCGGTGTCCGCCTGGTCGTCGCCCGCGCCGTCGCCGGAGTCCCGCATCAGGCCGGAGATGGCCACCTCGGAGGCGTCGAGCTCGGTGCGCAGCCGCAGCATCTCGCTCAGCAGCTCGCTGCGGGCCTCGGCCACCTCCTCCGGGGTCCAGGGTTCCTCGCCGGGCCGTACGGCGAGCTCGCCCGGCGCCGTGGCCTCGGCGGCCGGCGTCTTGCGCAGCCCACTGGTCGCGGACGCGGCCGTCTTCCTGGCCGTGCCGGTGCTCTTCTTGGCAACCACTTTGCGGGCTCCCGTCTCTGGCGCGGGGTGCGCCTCCCCCTCGGCCCCGGCCGCCTTGGCCGTGGCCTTCTTCGCGGCCGCCTTCTTGACGGCGGGCGTCTTCTCGGCGGCCGTCTTGTTCACAGCGGCCGTCTTCTTCGCGGCCGGCGCCTTCCCGGCAGGCACGACCTCCGTCACCGGCTCCGCCGCCGGCTCCTCCGCAGCCTTTCCGACAGCCTTCTTGGCAGTACTCCCGGCGGTCTTCTTCGCCACCATGGCCGCGGCCCCTTCACATACTGTGATCATTGCTCGCGAATCGTGCCGGAACGATAAATCGACTCCGGGCCCACGGCAACGGGGCACGCGTCCATCAAGGGCAACCTGCATCCGTTGTGCCCAGCCGGGAGCCCGGTAATCCGCCCCACCCGCCCCACGCCACCCGGGACCGGCCCGTCGGCCCATTCGGGTCATTCCCCCCGCCGTCCGGCCCCCTCGGGCAGGAGCGGCGCCACACCCCGAAACAGGTCTGCCGACCCGCGCCCCGGCCCGTACACTGGGCCCAGCGAAAGGCATGGATGGGGACGAGTAGCGTCGGACGCAGCCAGGAGCGACCCGGGGACGGTGAGAGCCCGGGGGCGAGCGCGATGCGAAGGATCACCCCGGAGCCGCCGGAAGAAGGCCGCAGGGAGCCCGCAGGGGTGCCCGTAGGCCCGTAGAACCGGCTTCGCACCCCAATCGAGGGGGCCGTCGGACCGCAGGTCCGCAGGCCAAGGAGGGTGGTACCGCGGGAGCAGCGTCATTTCGGCTCTCGTCCCTCCGGACGGAAGTGACACCCCGCCGGAGGAAGAGTTCAGCCTCATGACCACACCGCCGCAGTACCGCCCGGTACCCGCCCAGGTCGACCTGCCTGCCCTTGAGCACGCGGTCCTCGACTTCTGGCGCGAGAGCAAGACCTTCGCCAAGACCCTGGAGCAGTCCGAGGGACGCCCCGAGTGGGTCTTCTACGAGGGCCCGCCCACCGCCAACGGCATGCCCGGCGCGCACCACATCGAGGCCCGCGTCTTCAAGGACGTCTTCCCCCGCTTCCGCACCATGCGCGGCTACCACGTGGCCCGCAAGGCCGGCTGGGACTGCCACGGCCTGCCCGTCGAGCTCGCCGTCGAGAAGGAACTGGGCTTCAACGGCAAGAAGGACATCGAGGCGTACGGCATCGCCGAGTTCAACGCCAAGTGCCGCGAGTCCGTGACCCGCCACACCGACGCGTTCACCGAGCTCACGACCCGCATGGGCTACTGGGTCGACCTGGACGACGCCTACCGGACCATGGACCCCGAGTACGTCGAGTCCGTGTGGTGGTCGCTGAAGGAGATCTTCAACAAGGGCCTGCTCACCCAGGACCACCGCGTCGCCCCCTGGTGCCCGCGCTGCGGCACCGGCCTCTCCGACCACGAGCTGGCGCAGGGCTACGAGACGGTCGTCGACCCCTCGGTCTACGTCCGCTTCCCGCTGACCTCCGGCCCCCTGGCGGGCGAGGCGGCGCTCCTGGTCTGGACGACCACCCCCTGGACCCTGGTCTCCAACACCGCCGTGGCCGCGCACCCCGACGTCACGTACGTCGTCGCGCGCCGTACCGGCGGCGAGGACTCAGAGAAGCTGGTCGTCGCCGAGCCGCTGCTGGAGAAGTCCCTCGGCGAGGGCTGGGAGGCCACCGGCCAGACCTTCACGGGCAAGGAGATGGAGCGCTGGACCTACGAGCGCCCCTTCGCGCTCGTCGAGTTCCCGGCGCCCGCCCACTACGTCGTGAACGCCGAGTACGTCACGACCGAGGACGGCACCGGTCTGGTCCACCAGTCCCCCGCCTTCGGCGCCGACGACCTCGCGGTCTGCCGCGCGTACGGCCTGCCCGTCGTGAACCCGGTCCGCCCCGACGGCACCTTCGAGGAGGGCACCCCGCTCGTCGGCGGCGTCTTCTTCAAGAAGGCCGACGAGAAGCTCACCGCCGACCTCGACGCGCGCGGCCTGCTCTTCAAGCACATCGCCTACGAGCACAGCTACCCGCACTGCTGGCGCTGCCACACCGCGCTGCTGTACTACGCGCAGCCGTCCTGGTACGTCCGCACCACCGCGGTCAAGGACGCGATGCTGCGGGAGAACGAGAAGACGAACTGGTTCCCGGACTCGGTGAAGCAGGGCCGCTTCGGCGACTGGCTGAACAACAACGTCGACTGGGCGCTGTCCCGCAACCGCTACTGGGGCACCCCGCTGCCGATCTGGCGCTGCGAGGAGAACCACCTCACGTGCATCGGCTCCCGCGCGGAGCTGAGCGAGCTGACGGGCACGGACCTCTCGGACCTGGACCCGCACCGCCCGTACATCGACGAGGTCACCTTCCCCTGCACGGCCGAGGGCTGCTCCCTGGAAGCCGTCCGCGTGCCCGAGGTCATCGACGCCTGGTACGACTCGGGCTCGATGCCGTTCGCGCAGTGGGGCTACCCGTACAAGAACAAGGAGATCTTCGAGAAGCGCTACCCGGCGCAGTTCATCTCGGAGGCCATCGACCAGACGCGCGGGTGGTTCTACACGCTGATGGCGGTCGGCACCCTGGTCTTCGACAAGTCCTCCTACGAGAACGTGGTCTGCCTGGGCCACATCCTCGCCGAGGACGGCCGCAAGATGTCCAAGCACCTGGGCAACATCCTCCAGCCGATCCCGCTCATGGACCAGCACGGCGCGGACGCGGTGCGCTGGTTCATGGCGGCCGGCGGCTCCCCGTGGGCGGCCCGCCGGGTCGGCCACGGCACGATCCAGGAGGTCGTCCGCAAGACGCTCCTCACGTACTGGAACACGGTCGCCTTCCAGGCGCTGTACGCCCGTACCTCGAACTGGGCGCCCTCGGCCTCCGACCCCGCGCCGGCGGACCGCACGGTCCTGGACCGCTGGCTGCTCTCGGAGCTCCACACCCTCGTGTCCGAGGTGACGGAGGCGATGGAGTCGTACGACACCCAGCGCGCGGGCAAGCTGCTCTCGTCCTTCGTGGACGACCTGTCCAACTGGTACGTCCGCCGCTCGCGCCGCCGCTTCTGGCAGGGCGACGCGGCCGCGCTGCGCACGCTGCACGAGGTCGTGGAGACGGTCACCCGGCTCCTGGCGCCCCTGACCCCCTTCATCACGGAGCGGGTCTGGCAGGACATGATCGTCCCGGTCTCGCCGGAGGCCCCGGAGTCGGTGCACCTGTCCACCTGGCCGGTCGCGGACACCTCGGCGATCGATCCGGTCCTGTCCCAGCAGATGCTGCTGGTACGCCGCCTCGTGGAGCTGGGCCGCGCCACGCGGGCCGAGTCCGGCGTGAAGACGCGCCAGCCGCTGTCGCGGGCGCTGGTGGCCGTGACGGGCTTCGAGGCGCTCTCCCCGGAGCTGCGGTCCCAGATCACGGAGGAGCTGAACGTCTCCTCCCTGGCCTCCCTGTCGGAGGTCGGCGGGTCCCTGGTGGACACGACGGCCAAGGCGAACTTCCGGGCGCTGGGCAAGCGGTTCGGCAAGGGCGTGCAGGACGTGGCCAAGGCCGTGGCCGCGGCGGACGCGGCGGCGCTGTCGCTGGCGCTCCGCTCCGGCGAGGCCTCGGTGGAGGTGGACGGTGCGCCGGTCACCCTCACCCCGGAGGAGGTCATCATCACGGAGACCCCGCGCGAGGGCTGGTCGGTGGCGTCCGACTCGGGCGCGACGGTCGCGCTGGACCTGGAGATCACCCCGGAGCTGCGGCTGGCGGGCCTGGCCCGTGACGCGATCCGGCTGATCCAGGAGGCCCGGAAGAACTCCGGCCTCGACGTGGCCGACCGCATCGCGCTCCGCTGGTCCTCCGCGGACCCGGAGCTGGTGACGGCCCTGACGGACCACGCTTCGCTCATCGCGGACGAGGTCCTGGCCACGGACTACGCGTCCGGCGAAGCGGACGCCACGTACGGCGACCCGTTCACGGACGAGCCCCTGGGCCTGACCTTCCGCCTCCGCAAGGCGTAACCCTTCGGCCCGAGCGGCCCGCGTCCCCCCGCCCGGGGGGGGTGCGGGCCGCTTTGCTTTCCCCTACCCGCGCAGCGGCGCACGCGCCCCGGCCCGACCGTCTGCCGACGGATACCGCTTAGTTGTCGTCCTCGTCGATCAGGAAGCCCCGCATGGGAGACGGCGCCTGCTGCATCGGCTGCGGAGCAGCCGGCCGCACCGGAGCCATCGGCTGCGTCATCGCCGGGGACATCTGCTGCTGACCGCCACCGTAGGACGGGGCCATCGGGGACGGACCACCCATCGGCGACGGGCCGCCCATGGACGGACCGCCCATGGAGTGCATCGCACCGGCCGGGGCCATCGACGGGGTCGGCGACGGCGGCAGCGCGGGACCGGCGGGGTTCCGCGGCGGGGCCAGCGAGTCGTCGGCCTGGGTCTCCAGCTGGCGCAGCTGCGATTCCAGGTAGGACTTCAGGCGGGTGCGGTACTCACGCTCGAAGCCTCGCAGGTCCTCGACCTTGCGCTCCAGCGTGGCGCGGGCGGACTCCAGGGAGCCCATCGCGACGCGGTGCTTCTCCTGCGCGTCCCGCTCCAGCGCGTCGGCCTTGGCGCGGGCGTCCCGCTCCAGGCCCTCGGCTCGCGAACGGGCCTCGCCGACGATCTTGTTGGCCTCGGAGCGGGCCTCCGCGATCGCCTGGTCCGCGGTCTGCTGGGCGAGCGAGAGGACACGGGCGGCACTGTCGCCACCGGGGCCCTGCTGCGGAAGCTGCTGCGGCTGCTGCTGCTGGTGCATCTGCTGGCCCATGGGCTGCATCTGCTGCCCCATCGGCTGCATCTGCTGGCCCATCGGCTGGCCGAGCGGGTTCTGGCCGCCCATGGACTGCTGCTGCTGTGCCTGCATCGGGCCGCCCATCAGGCCGGGGCCCTGCTGGCCCATGCCCTGCTGGCCCATCTGCTGCGGGCCACCCATGCCCTGCTGGCCCATCTGCTGCTGGCCACCCATGGTGTGCTGCTGCATGGGGCCGCCCATCGGGCCCGGACCCTGCGGTCCGTGTCCACCGGGGCCGGCCGGCAGCTGCGGCTGTCCGCCCGGCAGCTGCGGCGGACCCATCTGGGGCTGCTGCTGCGGCGGGCCGGATATGGCCGCGGGCACGGGGGCGCCGGGGCCACGCTGGTCCTGGGGTTCCGGCTTGCGCATGCCCTGCTGCTGCTGGTTCTGCGCGGCGGCACGCGTGGCGGCCGCCAGCTTGGCGCGCAGGTCCTCGTTCTCGCGCAGCAGGCGCGTCAGTTCGGACTCGACCTCGTCGAGGAAGGCATCGACCTCGTCCTCGTCATAGCCCTCTCGCAGGCGGACGGTCGTGAACTGCTTGTTCCGCACGTCCTCGGGAGTCAGCGGCATGTCTTCTTCACCTCTACGTAGTCGTCGGCAGTCGGCAGGACCGTATCGGGACTGTCCCCGCGCCTGCGGGGAAGCTCATCGTTCACACGCTTCTCGCAGCGGTGCTCACGAAACTGATGAGGATGTAAACGATGATCATCAGAACGAAGAAGGACAGGTCGAGTGCCACGCCCCCGAGACGCAACGGCGGGATGAGCCGCCGGAGAAGCTTGAGCGGTGGATCGGTGACAGTGTAGGTGGCCTCCAGAACGACCACCATCGCCTTGCCGGGGGTCCATGAGCGTGCGAACTGGAACACGTAGTCCATGACCAGTCGGAAGATGAGCACGATCAGGAAGCACATCAGAGCGATGTAGACCACTTGCAGTGCTACGCCCATCCCGCGCTTCCCTCTCCCCTGCTCCCGCTCAGTTCCCGGTCCCGTATCTGACGGATCGGTCTAGCTTTGGTTGAAGAACCCGCCCTCCGCGATGCGGGCCTTGTCCTCCGCCGTGACATCGACGTTAGCAGGCGACAGCAGGAACACCTTCTGTGTCACGCGTTCAATGCTGCCGTGCAGACCGAACACGAGGCCGGCGGCGAAGTCCACGAGACGCTTCGCGTCCGTGTCGTCCATCTCCGTGAGGTTCATGATCACCGGAGTGCCCTCACGGAAGTGTTCCCCGATGGTACGGGCCTCGTTGTAGGTCCGGGGGTGCAGCGTCGTGATGCGGTACGGCTCCCGCTCGGAGACGACCTTGGGCATGATCACGGGGGCGTTCTTCTCCAGAATCGAGCGTTCGGGTGTGATGGATGCCACGGGGGCAATTCGCGCAGGACGTCCGTTTTCAACCGGAATTGGGACGGGCTCCCGCTGCGCCGGCGGCTGTGCGACTCGTACCGGTTCGTCCGATACGGGCGTTTGATGCGAAGCCGGTTGCTGTCGGCGGCGCTCCCGGTCCGGTTCCGGCTCGGGTTCGAACTCGTCGTCGGGGTCGTACCCCGGGTTGTCGTACCGGTCGTCCTCCACGAGGCCGAGGTAGACCGCCATCTTGCGCATCGCGCCGGCCATTCTCTGAGTCCTCCGCTCTGTGGTGGATCGCCCTGTCGCAGGTGTCTCGCCGTGTCACGAATGTCACCAACTGCCCGCGATCCACGTGGTCTGCCCGCCATCAGCGGTAATGACCATATTTTCTGCTGTGGTCCGACTTTCTTCGCGACGTTACCCGAGCCGGGGTCTCGCGCCGAGTACCGCAGTGCCGACGCGTACATGTGTCGCACCGGCCGCAACGGCCTGTTCCAGGTCTGCGCTCATCCCGGCCGACACCATCGTGGCAGCAGGATGGTCCGCGCGCAGGCGGGATGACAATTCCACCAGCCGCTCGAAGGCCGCCTGTTCGCGTCCCGCGTACTGCCCGGCCAGCGGCGCGACCGTCATGAGCCCGTCGATGCGCAGTCCGGGAGCCGCCGCCACGAGGTCCGCCAACTCGGCGAGCTGCTCGGGTGCGGCGCCTCCGCGGGCCCCCCGCTCACCCGACTCGGCGTCGAGGGCGATCTGCACCAGGCAGCCCAGTTCCCGCCCGGCGCCCTCCGCGGCCGCCGAGAGCGCCGTGACGAGCTTCGGCCGGTCGACCGACTGCACCACATGCGCGTATCCCGCCACGGAACGGACTTTGTTCGTCTGCAACTGACCGACGAAGTGCCAGGCGATCGGCAGATCCGTGCAGGCCGCGGCCTTGGGGGCCGCGTCCTGGTCCCGGTTTTCCGCCATGTGACGGACACCCAGGTCCGCCAGCAGTCGTACGTCGCTCGCCGGATAGGTCTTGGTGACCACGATGAGGGTCACCTCTTCCCGCCCGCGGCCCGCGGCCGCACAGGCGGAGGCGATCCGCTCCTCCACCCGCGCGAGGTTCTCGGCGAGCTCGGCCTTACGATCCGTCATTCGTCAGTCCAACCAGACATATCCGGCGAGCCGCCCGGTCACCCGGTCGCGGCGGTACGAGAAGTGGTCCCGCGACTCCAGTGTGCAGACCGGGGAGCGGTACGAGTTCACCACCCCCGCCTCGGCCAGCTGCGCGTGCACCCCGGCGACCACGTCGACGGCCGGTGTCCCCCAGCTGGTCTCGGCGTAGGCGGCGGGCACCACCTCGGCCACCGCCGCCCGCATCTCGGCGGGAACTTCGTAGCAGCGGCCGCACACCGCGGGTCCGGTACGGGCGACCATGCGCGCGGGGTCGGCGCCGAGCGAGACCATCGCCTCCACGGCGGCGGTCACCACCCCCGCGACCAGTCCGGGCCGCCCCGCGTGGGCGGCTCCCGCGATGCCGGCGACGGGGTCGGCCAGCAGGACGGGGGTGCAGTCGGCGGTGAGGACCGCGAGGGCGAGCCCCCGACGGGCGGTCACCACCGCGTCCACGGACGGGATGGCCATGTCGGCGGCCCAGGGGCCGTCGACCACCGCGACGTCCCGGCCGTGCACCTGGTTCATCCAGACCACCAGGTCCGGCGCGATGCCCAGCGCCTTCGCCGCGGCCGTCCGGTTCGCACGAACGGCGGCCGGGTCGTCTCCGACCGCGCCGCCGAGGTTGAGCTCTTCGTACGGAACGGCGCTCACCCCGCCCCACCGGTCGGTGAAGGCGAAGTGGGCGCCGCTCTCGCTGTGCTGCTCCAGGGTCACTTCAAGAAGTCCGGGACATCCAGTTCTTCGGCCGGGCTGTCCTGGTACGGGCGGGCCGTCGGGACCTGCGGCGCGGGCGCCTCGGCGACCTGGACCGGCTCGCGAACCGGCTCCTCACGCGGGGTGACCGAGCCGAGTCCGCCGAAGGCCGGACGGACCGGCTCCGCGGAGCGGACCGGAACCGGAGCCGGCTCCTCGCGCTTGGTGGACGCGGCACCGATGACGTTGTCCCGGCGGGCCGGGGGCTGTCCGCCGTCGAACCCGGCCGCGATCACGGTGACCCGCACCTCGTCGCCGAGCGCGTCGTCGATCACGGCGCCGAAGATGATGTTCGCCTCGGGGTGCGCGGCCTCGCTCACCAGCTGCGCGGCCTCGTTGATCTCGAAGAGACCGAGGTCCGAGCCGCCGGAGATGGAGAGCAGCACGCCGCGGGCGCCGTCGATGGACGCCTCCAGCAGCGGCGAGGAGATCGCCATCTCGGCCGCGGCCACCGCGCGGTCGTCGCCGCGGGCCGAGCCGATGCCCATCAGGGCCGAGCCCGCCTCGGACATCACGGACTTGACGTCCGCGAAGTCGAGGTTGATCAGACCCGGGGTCGTGATGAGGTCGGTGATGCCCTGGACGCCCGAAAGCAGGACCTGGTCGGCCGACTTGAAGGCGTCGAGGACGCTGACCTGCCGGTCCGAGATGGACAGCAGCCGGTCGTTGGGGATGACGATGAGGGTGTCGACCTGCTCGCGGAGCTGGGCGATGCCGTCCTCGGCCTGGTTGGCGCGACGCCGGCCCTCGAAGGTGAACGGCCGGGTGACCACACCGATCGTCAGGGCTCCCAGCGAGCGCGCGATGTTGGCGACGACAGGTGCGCCGCCCGTTCCGGTGCCGCCGCCTTCTCCGGCGGTGACGAAGACCATGTCGGCCCCCTTGAGGACCTCCTCGATCTCCTCGCGGTGGTCCTCTGCCGCCTTGCGGCCGACATCCGGGTTGGCGCCGGCGCCAAGGCCCCGGGTCAGTTCCCGGCCGACGTCGAGCTTGACGTCGGCGTCGCTCATCAACAGCGCCTGGGCGTCCGTGTTGATGGCGATGAACTCGACGCCCTTGAGACCGACCTCGATCATTCGGTTGATGGCATTGACACCACCGCCGCCGACACCGATGACCTTGATGACTGCGAGGTAGTTCTGCGGTGCTGCCACGTCGAAGGCCTCTCGCCTCGAGTTACGTGTCGTTCGCCTCGCGGGCCTGCGGTGCGACGACTGATGCCGAAATAGGGACGGTCCGTTACAACGCCGACCCGAACCCTCACCCTGAAGTTTAGGGTTAGGGGTGTATCTGTTCCTTGGACTCTTCCGAACAGGACACTAAGTCGACAAGTAGCGCGTGTTCAACGAACACGCCGAACCTCCCGTTTTTCTTTTCACCCTATGTGATCACCCGTATCGGTGGCCAACCAGGGTGCGTCGCTGTTCGACCGGACGTCAACTACCGGACACCGCCGGGGCGGTGGGGACGCTCACGTCGAAGCGCTCGGCCTTGGGCGAGACCTTCAGGAGTGCGGACAGAGCGCGAGCTTTCGCCTCCCCCTGTTCGCCGCTCCCCCAGATCACGGTCCGACCCCGCGTCAACTCCAGTACCACCGAGTCGTACGAGCCCACCTTGACCTGCACGGTCTCCTTGCGGACGGCTTCCGGGAGGCCGCCCGCGATCCCGACGGCCTCGTGCAGCAGCCGTTCCTCGTCGAAACGACGGCCGCTCGGGGAGCGGTCCGCGGTCAGTTCGAGGACCGGAACACCCGCGGGTGCTTTCGGAACCGTGTCGAATCGCACACCGGAAACGTCCACTTCCACGAAGTCGGTGCCCTTTTTGATGAGCAGAACCGGCTTGCGTTCCGTCACCTTGAGCCCGATTCCGTGCGGCCAGGACCGCACCACCTCGACCGAATCGATGCGGGGCAGCCGGCCGCGGAGCCGGGTTTCGATCTCGCCGGTGTCCACGGACACCATGGGCGCGCCGACGGGCACGGCCGCCGCGGTGAGCACCTGTTCCGGGGTCAGGACCTCGGTGCCGCCCGCGGAGACCTTCTCGACCCGGAGCCAGGAGGAGCCGTAGAGCACCCAGGTGCAGCCGGCGGCCAGGAGCACCGCGAGGACGAGCCCCGCCACCAGGGCGGGGCCCCGGCGCAGGCCCTCCGGCAGGAGCGGACCGCGCCACCGCGGTCCGCCGGGCCCCCCGGAGCCGGATCCCCTCGGCGCCTTGGGCGACTTGGGGGCTTTGGGGGCCTTGGGCCGCTTGAGGGAGCCGGACCCCTTGCCCTGGCGGGCGGGTCCGGGGTTGCCGCGTTCCGCGGTGCTCGCTCCGGCCACTCCTGTGCCTCCTGCGTCGGTGCTCTCCCGGCTCAGCGGGTCCTGTTGGCGGCGATCGCCTCGTACACCATGCCGACCAGCAGCTCGTCGGCGTCCCGGCGGCCGAACTCGGCGGCCGCGCGGGACATCTCGTACAGGCGGTGCGGGTCGGCGAGGACCGGGAGGACCTGGCTGAGCACCCACTGGGGCGTCAGTTCCGCGTCGTCCACGAGCAGGCCGCCGCCGGCCTTGACCACCGGCTGGGCGTTGAGCCGCTGTTCGCCGTTGCCGATCGGCAACGGGACGTAGGCGGCGGGCAGCCCGACGGCGGAGAGTTCGGCGACGGTCATCGCGCCCGCCCGGCACAGCATCATGTCGGCGGCGGCGTACGCGAGATCCATCCGGTCCACGTACGGTACCGGCACATACGGCGGCATCCCGGGCATGTTGTCGACACGCGGCAGTTCGTTCTTCGGCCCGACCGCGTGCAGGATCTGGACCCCGGAGCGCTGGAGGGTCGGCGCGACCTGCTCGATCACCTCGTTGAGGCGGCGGGCGCCCTGCGAGCCGCCGGAGACCAGCAGCGTCGGCAGGTTGGGGTCCAGCCCGAAGGCGGCACGCGCCTCGGGGCGGACCGCGGCCCGGTCCAGGGTGGAGATGGAGCGGCGCAGCGGGATGCCCACGTAGCGGGAGCCGCGCAGCTTGCTGTCGGGCGTGGAGACCGCGACGGCGTACGCGTACCGGGAGCCGATCTTGTTCGCCAGTCCGGGCCGGGCGTTGGCCTCGTGGACGATGATCGGCACCCCGAGGCGCTTGGCCGCGAGATAGCCGGGCAGGGCCACGTAGCCGCCGAAGCCGACGACGCAGTCGGCCTTGGTGCGCTCCAGGATCTCCTCGGCGGCCTTGATGGTGCCGCGCAGCCGTCCGGGGACGGTGATCAGCTCGGGCGTGGGCCTACGGGGCAGTGGGACGGCCGGGATCAGTCCCAGCTCGTAGCCGCGCTCGGGCACCAGGCGGGTTTCGAGCCCGCGTTCCGTGCCGAGGGCGGTGATGCCCACGGAGGGGTCCCGCCTGCGCAGGGCGTCCGCGAGGGCCAGCGCCGGCTCGATGTGGCCGGCGGTCCCCCCACCGGCTAGTACGACATGCACCGAAATTCACCGCTCTCCGGACGGACGCTTCTTGACGCGCCGTCTCATCGACTTCCATCTCAGCCCGGTCCGCGCCCGGCCGTTCTTCGGCTTGCGCATCGCGAGCGCCGCGCGCGCCGCCGGCTCCTCACGCGCGAACGCGATGAGCAGTCCGACCGCGAACATGGTCGGAAGCAGGGCCGACCCCCCGTACGAGAACAGCGGGAGCGGGACCCCGGCGATCGGCAGCAGACCGAGCACCGCACCGATGTTGATCACGGCCTGCGCCGTGATCCAGGTGGTCACGCCTCCCGCGGCATAGCGTACGAAGGGGTCCTCCGTGCGTCCGGCCACGCGGATACCCGCATAGCCTAGGGCCGCGAACAGGGCGAGCACCGACAGCGTCCCCGCCAGCCCCAGTTCCTCGCCGGTGATGGCGAAGATGAAGTCGGTGTGGGCCTCTGGCAGTTGCCCCCATTTTTCCACACTCGCACCCAGCCCGGAACCGAACCATCCGCCGGAGGCCAGGGCGTAGATCCCGTGGACGGCCTGCCAGCAAAGGTCGTTTTTGCCCGGGTCGGTCGCGCCGATGCACGCGAGCCGGTCCATGCGGTGCGGGCTGATCTTGATGAACAGCGCGACGAGCGCGCCCGCGCAGGCCAGTACGCCCGCGAACATCCGGGTCGGCGCCCCGGCCAGCCACAACAGGCCGAACAGGATGGCTCCGAGGATCATCGCGGTGCCCATGTCCCCGCCCAGCATGATGAGCCCGAGCAGCAGGAAGGTGACCGGGACCAGCGGGACCAGCA
Organism: Streptomyces sp. NPDC059443; assembly: GCF_042750105.1. Lineage (NCBI taxonomy): Bacteria > Bacillati > Actinomycetota > Actinomycetes > Kitasatosporales > Streptomycetaceae > Streptomyces > Streptomyces sp. NPDC059443. Next base: position 15,073 of record NZ_JBHYVM010000010.1, read on the forward strand.
GGTGTTTCCACTGGCTCAGCAGGTCCCGCTCCCCCTTGCGCGCCAGCAGGTCGGCGCCCCAGAGGATGAGTGCCAGCTTGCCGAACTCACTGGGCTGGAGCATGAACGGACCGCCAAGGGAGATCCAATTCTGGTTGCCGTTGATCGATACGCCTATCCCGGGGACCTGGACCAGCGCCATCAGGAAGAGCGTGCCGGCGAGCACGGGATAGGACAGCGCCCGGTGGAGTTTGACGGGCATCCGGGAGGCGATCAAGAGCAGTACGGCGCCGATCGCGGCCGCGAGGAACTGCTTCTTGAAGAAGTACGCGTCGCCGAGGCCGAGCTGGAGCGCCTTGATCATCGAGGCCGAGTAGACCATCACCAGGCCGAGCACGGTGATGAGCAGGGAGCTGCCGAAAATCAGGTAATACGCGGTGAGGGGACGGTCCCAGGCCCGGCGCAACTGCCGCTGCGTACGCCGCAGACCGGCCAGGGGGCCCCCCCGGGGGGGGCCCCGGGGGGGGGCCGGCGGGGGCGTGCGGGGCCGGGGGCGGGCCCCCCCCCGGGGGCGAGCGGGGGGCGCCGGGGGGGGGGGGGGTGGCCCCCCGGCGCCGGCTAGCGGGCGGGGGCCACGCCCGAGCGCGCCCGGGCCCCCGCCGGGGGGGCCCCGCTTCGCGCTGCCGGCGGGCCGTTTGCGGCCCAGTGTCCGGCCGGCCCCGGATGCCTTGGCGGTCCGCTCGGCCTTGTCGGATCTGGCCGCCTTGGCGGCGGACGGCCGCCGTCCCGGCAGCACTTGCTTGGCCGGCATCTGTGATCTTCCCCTCCACTCGTACCGAGGCGAGGCGAGCAGCCGGCGGGTCGGAGCCCCGGACCCGGGCCGTCCGGGCCGTCTAGGCCTTCTCGGCGGCCAGTTCGCGCACCGCGTCGGCGAACGCGTCCCCGCGCTTGTTGTAGTTCGCGAACATGTCCATCGAGGCACACGCGGGGGCCAGGAGAACCGTGTCCCCGGTTTCCGCGAGCCGGGCCGCTTCCCGGACCGCCGCGAGCATCGCCCCAGTGTCGGTCCGTTCGAGGTCCACGACCGGGACCTGCGGGGCGTGTCGCGCCAGTGCCTCGGCGATCAGCGCCCGGTCGGCGCCGATCAGCACGACGCCGCGCAGCCGCTTCGCCGCCTTCTTCACGAGCTCGTCGAAGGTCGCGCCCTTGGCGAGGCCGCCGGCGATCCAGACGACCGGCTCGAAGGCCGCCAGGGAGGCCTCGGCGGCATGGGTGTTGGTGGCCTTGGAGTCGTCGATGTACGTGACCCCGTCCACCTCGTCCACGTGGCTGACCCTGTGCGCGTCGGGCCTGAAGGCCCGCAGGCCGTCGCGGACGGCGCGCGGCTCGACGCCGAAGGCGCGGGCCAGCGCCGCCGCGGCGAGCGCGTTGGCGATGTTGTGCGGGGCCGGCGGGTTGACGTCCGCGACCTCGGCGAGCTCCTGGGCGTTCTTCTGCCGGTTCTCCACGAAGGCCCGGTCGACGAGGATGCCGTCGACCACGCCCAGCATGGAGGGGCCGGGGGCGCCGAGGGTGAAGCCGATCGCCCGGCAGCCCTCCTCGACGTCCGCTTCGACGACCAGGTCCTCGGTGGCCTTGTCGGCGGCGTTGTAGACGCAGGCCACCGTGTTGCCCTCGTAGATCCGGCCCTTGTCGGCGGCGTACGCCTCCATCGAGCCGTGCCAGTCCAGGTGGTCCGGAGCCAGGTTGAGGACGGCCGCGGAGTGGGCGCGCACGGAGGGCGCCCAGTGCAGCTGGTAGCTGGAGAGCTCGACCGCGAGGACGTCGTACGTCTCCTCGCCGAGCACCACGTCGATGATCGGGGTGCCGATGTTCCCGACGGCCGCGGTCCGCAGACCCTGTGCCTTCAGGATCGAGGCGAGCATCTGGGTGGTGGTGGTCTTGCCGTTGGTGCCGGTGATCGCGAGCCATTCGGCCGCGCCGCGTTCGGGTGTCCGGGCGGAACCGGCGGGCTCGGCCCCGTCCGTCCCGGCGGCCACGGCGGCGGAATCGCCCGCCGGGCCGATGCCCGCGGCCGCCCGGGCCGCGCGGAGCGCGACACCCACGCCGCGCAGGCGCCAGGCGATCTCGACATCGCCGACGACGTCGACGCCCGCCTCGGCCGCGGCCAGGAAGAGCGGGCTCTGCGGCTGCCAGCCGGGCGAGGTGACGACCAGCCCGGTGCCCTCGGGCAGGACCTCCCCGGCCCGGGTTCCGTCGGGCAGGTGCCCGATACGGACCTCGATGCCCAGTTCCCCGAGTTCGGCGGCCTTCGTCCGGTGCGCGTCACCGTCCCCGTTGTCGACGACGGTCACCCGCGCTCCGAGCCCGGCCAGGGCACGGGCGGCGCTGAGACCGCTGATGCCGAGGCCGGCCACGGTGATCCGGCCGGGCAGACCCAGCCGGCCCAGGGCGTCGGGGCCGAGCACGCCGGCCAGGTCGGTGCCGCTCACTTGTCCGCTGCCCATCCTGCGTAGAAGAGTCCGAGACCCACGATGACGCACATGCCCTGGATGATCCAGAAGCGGACCACGACAAGGACCTCGGACCACCCCTTGAGTTCGAAGTGGTGCTGGAGTGGCGCCATCCGGAAGACGCGCTTCCCGGTCAGCTTGAAGGAGCCGACCTGGATGACGACCGACATGGTGATGAGGACGAAGAGACCGCCGAGGAGTGCCATCAGGAACTCCGTGCGGGAGCAGATCGCGAGACCGGCGAGCGCACCGCCCAGTGCCAGCGAACCGGTGTCACCCATGAAGATCTTGGCCGGCGAGGTGTTCCACCACAGGAAGCCGAAGCAGGCGCCCATCAGGGCGGAGGCGACGACCGCGAGGTCCAGTGGGTCCCGTACCTCGAAGCAGGCGGCCGGGTTGGTCAGGGTCTGCGCGTTGGCGCAGGACTCCTGGTACTGCCAGACGCCGATGAACGTGTAGGCGCCGAAGACCATCACGGCGGCGCCGGTGGCCAGGCCGTCCAGACCGTCGGTCAGGTTCACGCCGTTGGACATCGCCAGGATCATGAACAGCGCCCAGACCACGAACAGCACCGGGCCGATCTGCCAGCCGAAGTCCGTGACGAACGACAGCTTGGTGGAGGCCGGGGCGAGTCCGCGCGCGTCCTTGAACTGGAGCGCGAGCACCGCGAAGGCGATGCCCACGATCAGCTGACCGGCCATCTTGGCCTTGGCCCGCAGACCGAGCGAACGCTGCTTGACGATCTTGATGTAGTCGTCGAGGAACCCGACCAGTCCCATGCCCGCCATCAGCATGAGGACGAGCAGGCCCGAGAAGGTCGGCGAACTGCCGGTGATCACCTTGGTGAGGGCGTACGCGATCAGCGTGGCCAGGATGAAGGAGATGCCGCCCATGGTGGGCGTGCCCTTCTTCCCGGCGTGGCCGCGCGGACCGTCGTCACGGATGAACTGGCCGTAGCCCTTGCGGGCCAGACCCTTGATCAGCAGCGGGGTGCCGATGAGCGTGAGGAAGAGTCCGATGACTCCGGAGAACAGGATCTGCCTCATCGGCCGGCGACCTCGCCCTCGCGCTCCAGCAACGCCAGCGCGACCCGCTCCAGACCAATGGACCTGGAAGCCTTCACCAGCACGACGTCACCCGGGCGCAGTTCACTGCGCAACAGGTCGACCGCCGCCTGCGCGTCGGACACGAGCACCGACTCCTCACCCCACGAACCCTCGTTATATGCGCCCAGTTGCAGCCAGGACGCTTCCCTGCCCCCGACTGCTACGAGCTTGCTCACGTTGAGCCGGACGGCAAGCCGTCCCACCGCGTCGTGCTCGGCGAGCGATGCGTCACCGAGCTCGGCCATGGGACCGAGCACCGCCCACGTACGTCCCCCGTTGGCCCTGGCGGCGCCGCCCATCGCGGCAAGCGCGCGCAGGGCGGCCCGCATGGACTCGGGGTTCGCGTTGTAGGCGTCGTTGACGATCGTCACGCCGTCCGCCCGCTCGGTGACCTCCATCCGCCACCGGGACAAGGTGCCCGCTCCGGAGAGCGCGGTGGCGATCTCCTCGGTGGACATGCCCAGTACATGGGCGACGGCGGCCGCGGCGAGCGCGTTCGACACGTGGTGCTCACCGTACAGCCGCAAGGTCACTTCGCCGCACCCGGTGGGTGTGTGGAGTGTGAACGAGGGCTGTCCCTCGGGCGTCATGCGCACTTCGGTGGCCCGTACGTCGGCGTCCTCGGCCTCACCGAAGAGGACCGTACGGGCCTTCGTGCGGGCGGACATCGGGCGGACCAGGGGGTCGTCGGCGTTCAGGACGGCGATGCCGCCGTCGGCCGCCGCCGGCAGGGCCTCCACCAGCTCGCCCTTGGCCTGGGCGATCTGTTCGCGGCCGCCGAACTCCCCGATGTGGGCGGTCCCCACGTTCAGCACGAGGCCGATCCGCGGGGGCGTCAGACCGGTGAGGTAGTCGATGTGGCCGATGCCCCGGGCGCCCATCTCCAGCACCAGGTGCCGGGTTTCCTCCGTCGCCTTCAGGGCGGTGAGCGGGAGGCCGATCTCGTTGTTGAGGGAGCCGGGCGTCCACACCGTGGGCGCGTGGGCCTGGAGCACCTGCGCGATGAGGTCCTTGGTGGAGGTCTTCCCGGCGGAGCCGGTCAGGGCCACCACGTCGGTGCCCAGCCGCTCGACGACCGCCCGGGCGAGGGCGCCGAGCGCCTTCTCCACGTCGGGGACGACGACGGCGGGTACGCCGACGGGCCGGGCCGCGAGCACTGCCGCGGCACCGGCGGCCACCGCCCGCTCGGCGTAGTCGTGGCCGTCGACCTGCTCGCCGGCGAACGCGGCGAACAGGCTGCCGGGCTCCACCTGCCGGGAGTCGATGACCACCGGCCCGGTGATGCGGACGGACGGATCCGGTATGTCGTGGGGCCGCCCGCCGGTGATGTCGGCGATCTCGGCGAGGGAAAGGGCGATCACTACTGGTTCACCTCGGCCTGTCGGGCACGCTGCTGCGCTTGGGTCTCGATGGCCGCGCGCAGGACCGCGCGGTCGTCGAAGGGACGTACGACGCCTGCGATGTCCTGCCCCTGCTCGTGGCCCTTGCCGGCCACCAGCACGGTGTCGCCGGCCTCGGCGCGCGCCACGGCCGCGGCGATGGCCGCCGCCCGGTCGGCGTCGACGAGGACGGTGCCGCGCTCGGCGGCGGGGACGGACACGGCGCCTTCGAACATCGCGGCGAGGATCGCGAGGGGGTCCTCGGAGCGCGGGTTGTCGGAGGTGAGCACGGTGGTGTCGGCGAACCGGGCGGCCGCGGCGCCCATCGGGGCCCGCTTGGTGGTGTCGCGGTCGCCGCCGCAGCCGAGTACGAGGTGGAGCTTGCCGGTGGTGACCTCGCGCAGGGCCCGCAGGACCGATTCGACGGCGTCCGTCTTGTGCGCGTAGTCGACGACGGCCAGGTACGGCTGGCCCGCGTCCACCCGCTCCAGCCGGCCGGGAACCCCGGGGACCGCGGCGATGCCGTCGGCGGCGGTCTGCGGGTCGAGGCCGGCGGCCGCGAGGGTGACCACGGCGGCGACAGTGTTGGCCACGTTGAACGGGCCGGGCAGCGGGGCGGTGGCGCGGACGCGCTGGCCGGCCGGGCCCACCAGGGTCAGCGTCGAGTCCATGTGGCCCGAGACCACGTCCTCGGCGCGCCAGTCGGCGGCCGGGTCCCCGGCGGCGGAGAAGGTGACCACCGGGATCGGCGACTCCTTGGCGAGCCGCCGGCCGTACTCGTCGTCGATGTTGACCACGCCGAGCCGGGCCCGGCGTTCGGTGAAGAGCTGCGCCTTGGCCTGGAAGTAGTCCTCCATGCCGGTGTGGAACTCCATGTGTTCCGGGCTCAGGTTGTTGAAGACGGCCACGTCGAAGACGCAGCCGTCGACCCGGCCGAGCACCAGCGCGTGGCTGGAGACCTCCATGGCCACGGCCTCGACCCCGCGTTCGCGCATGACCGCGAAGAGCGCCTGGAGATCGGTGGCCTCGGGGGTGGTGCGCTCGGACTTGATGCGCTCGTCCCCGACCCGCATCTCGACGGTGCCGATGAGGCCCGTCTTGCGTCCGGCGCCGCGCAGACCGCCTTCGACGAGGTACGCCGTGGTGGTCTTGCCGGAGGTGCCGGTGATGCCGATCTGGAGCAGGCCCTCGCCCGGCCGTCCGTAGATCGCGGCGGCCAGTTCGCCCATCCGGCCGCGCGGGTCGGCGACGGCGAGGACCGGGAGCCCGGTGGCCGCGGCGCGGTCAGCGCCGACCGGGTCGGTCAGCACGGCCACGGCGCCGAGGGCGGCCGCCTGGGCGGCGAAGTCCGCGCCGTGCAGCTTGGCTCCGGGCAGGGCCGCGTAGAGGTCTCCGGGGCGCACGGCACGGGAGTCGTGCGTGATGCCGGTGATCCGGACGCCAGGGGTCCGCTGCGGTCCTGCGGGGGCTTGGGCTCCCAGCAGGTCTGCCAGCTCGCCGAGCGGGGTCGGTCGGGCGGACAGGGGGCGCGGTGCTCCCGGCGGCGCTGCCGGTGCATCGTTCTGGGTGGTTCTGGGCTGATCGGCGTGGGGCACGGCGGTGAGCGTACCGGGCCCGGCGGGCCGGTCGCGAAGCGAGGGCCCGGCCTCGGCGCCGGTGTCCGCGCGGTTCCCGGGTTTGGGGGTGATCGTTGTCACTGGTGGTGCCTCACGCATTTCTCGGGCGGGCCGGCCGGACCGGTGGTCACTGGCCCGGCTGCGGGCTCGGCTGCGGGCCGGGCTGCGCGCCGGGTTCGTAGGTGACCGGGAGCCCGGCCGGGGCGGTTCCGGTGGGGGCGACCTGGAGGGTCTTGAGGGCGAACTCCATGACCTTCTTGTAGATGGGCCCGCAGATCTGGCCGCCGAAGTAGCTGCCCTTGGTGGGGTTCTGGATGGCGCAGTAGACGGTGACGCGGGGTTTGTCGGCCGGTGCGAAACCGGCGAAGGAGGCGGTGTAGCCCTTGTAGCGGCCGGTGGCCGGATCCACCCGGTTGGAGGTGCCGGTCTTGCCGCCGACCCGGTAGCCGGGGATGCGGGCCTTGGTGCCGGTGCCCTCCTGGTCGTCGACCACCGACTCCAGCATTTCCGCGAGGGTCTTGGCGGTCTCCGGGCTGACCACCTGGGTCTTCGGGGGCGCCGGGGCCGGGGTGAAGCGGCCGTCGGGGCCCTTGGTGCCGCGGACCAGGGTCGGCTGGATGCGGACGCCGCCGTTGGCGATGGTCGAGTACACGGAGGCCGCCTGCATGGCGTTGAGGGACAGGCCCTGGCCGAAGGGGATCGTGTACTGCTGCGAGGTGGACCAGGCCTCGGGCTTGGCGAGGATGCCCCGGGACTCGCCCGGGTAGTTCAGGCCGGTGGGCTGTCCGATGCCGAACTTGTTCAGGTACGAGTACAGGACCTTGTTCGCGTCCGGCTGCGTCGTGCCGAGCTGGCCGGTGGCCAGGATGGTGCCGATGTTGGAGGACTTGGCGAGGACCCCGTTGAGGGTCAGGTACCAGGTCGGGTGGTCGATGTCGTCCTTGAACAGCCGGTCGCCGCGGTGCAGCCGGTTCGGCACCTCTACGTGCGTCTCGGCGGTCGCCTTCTTCTCCTCCAGCACGGCGGCCATCGACATCACCTTGGCGGTGGAGCCGGGCTCGTACACGTCCTGGAGGGCGGCGTTGCCCATGGCGGCCGAGCTGGCCTTGGTCAGGTCGTTGGGGTCGAAGCCGGGGGCGTTGGCCATGGCGAGGACCTCGCCGGTGCGGGTGTCCTGGACGATGACGTACCCGCGGTCGGCACCGGACTTCTCGACCTGCTCGGTGATCGCGCTCTGCGCGGCCCACTGGATGTCGCGGTCGATGGTCAGCTCGACGTCCTGTCCGGGCACGGCCGGTTTCTCGCTGGACCCGGCGGTCGGCACGCGCCGGCCGCCGGACTGGGCGTATCTGAGCTCGCCGTCCTTGCCGGCCAGCTTCTTGTCCAGGGAGGACTCCAGGCCGCCGGCGCCCTTGCCCTCGGCGTTGACGTAACCCAGTATCCCGGCGGCGAGATCGCCGTTCGGGTACACGCGCTTGCTGCTGTTCTCGTTGAACACGCCCGCGATGACGTTGGCGCCGGGGCCGTTGTTGCGCTTGTCGGCGGCCGCCTTGTCCGCGAAGACCTTCTTGAGGCCCTTGATCTGGTTCCAGACCTGGGGGGTCTGGCGCCGGGCGAGGACGACGTAGCGGGTGTTCTTCGTCTTCAGGCGCTCGGTGAGCTCCTTGGCGTCCTTGCCGATGATCGGGGCGAGGAGGGCGGCCGCCTGCTCGGGGGCGTCCGGGGCCTTGCTCTCCTGCGGGGTGAACATCTGCGGGTCGGCGGTGATGTCGTACGCGTCCACGCTGGTCGCGAGCGCGACGCCCTTGCGGTCGGTGATCTCCCCGCGCTCGGCTGCCAGGGTGTAGCTGGCGAACCGGTTCTGGGAGGCCTTGGCGGAGTACGCGGAGGCGTCGACCGCCTGGACCTGGAGGAGCCGTACGACGAAGGCGAGCATGACGAGCGTCAGCGCGACGCTGACGAGGCGCAGGCGGGGCTTGGGGGCGCCGAGGCGGATCGTGTGCGGTTTCCTCGCGGGGGCGGGGCGTCGGGTGGCGGGCCGGGCCGTTGCCCGCGCCCGCTCCGCTCCGGCCGGCCGGGGCCGCCCGGGCCCCGGCACCCGCCGCCGCGGCGGCTCCTGCGGGCTCACGCGGAGACCCCGCGACCGTGCGCGAAGCCCGGCTGCACCGAAGCCCCCGGGGCTCCGCCCCGGTCCCCGCGGCCCAAAAGCCGCCGGGGGGCGTTAGCGAGCCCCACCCCGCCGGCTGATGGCGGGGGGGGCGCGCGGCGCGCCCCCCC
>NZ_JBHYVM010000010.1:23952-31696 GCF_042750105.1 Streptomyces sp. NPDC059443
ACCACACCCCCGCGCTGAGGAGGCCCCCCTCCCCCCCGCCGGAATTACGCGGCGCGGGGGTCCGGGGGCTGGCCCCCGGCGACGGCGCCGCACGCGGCAACGGGTCCGGGGCGGAGCTCCGGGGAACGGTGGAAGGGCGGGTAGGGGACCGGCCCCGCAGGGGTACGCGTCACGACGTCACCGTCCAGGGGTCTGGGAGGGCTGGGGAGCGGCACCCGAGGGCACGGGGGAGGCGGCCGGGCCCGACGGGGCCGAGGCGGGGGAGCCGGCCGGGCTCGGCACGGCGGAGGCCGCGACGGGCGCGGAGGCCGAGGCCCCGGACGCCGGCGGAGCGGACGGCGGCGGCGGCTCGGCCGCCGGGGACGCGGTCCCCGCGACCTTGCCGTCGGCGCCGATGAACACCGGGCTCCCACCCGGCACCAGCCCCAGCTCGTGCGCCCGCCGCTGCAACGCGTCCGGCGCCGAGTACCCGTCCACGTCCCGCTGCAACGCCTGTTCCTCGTCCGTCAGCGCGGTGGTCTCCTTCTTCAGCTTGCTCAGCTGGAAGGAACCCTGGTTCAGCGCCGAGTTCAGCAGCAGCAGGCTGATCAGCCCGCCGCCGAGCAGCGCGACGACCAGCAGGACGAACGGCGTGCGCGCCGCCTGCCCGGCCGGGCTCCCGGCCAGGACGCGGCCGAGGCGTCCCCCGCGTGGACTCACAGCCGCGCCTCCCGGATCCGTTCCACCCCGCGGAAGCGGGCCGGCGCCGCCCGCCGGTTCTCCGCGATCTCCTCCTCCGTCGGCAGCTCCGCGCCGCGCGTGAGGAGCTTCAGCTTCGGCTGGTACTTCTCCGGTACGACCGGCAGCCCGGGCGGGGCCGTGGACGTGGCCCCTGCCGCGAAGACCTGCTTGACGAGGCGGTCCTCCAGCGAGTGGTACGAGAGCACGGCGATCCGGCCGCCGACCGCGATCCGGTCCACGGCGGCGGGGATGGCCCGCTCCAGCCCGGACAGCTCTCCGTTGACCTCGATGCGCAGCGCCTGGAAGGTGCGCTTGGCCGGGTTGCCGCCGGTGCGCTTCGCCGCCTGCGGCAGGGAGTCGCGGATGAGCTCCACGAGCCGTGCGCTGTTGGTGAAGGGTTCCTTGACCCGCTCGCGGACCACCGCGGACACGATCCGCTTGGCCTGCTTCTCCTCGCCGTACTGGCGCAGGATGCGGACCAGCTCCCCGGGCGCGTAGGTGTTGAGGACCTCGGCCGCGCTGATGCCGGTCGTCTGGTCCATCCGCATGTCGAGCGGCGCGTCCTGTGCGTAGGCGAAGCCGCGGTCGGCCTCGTCCAACTGCATGGAGGAGACGCCGAGGTCGAAGAGGATGCCCTGGACGGTCGGGATGCGCAGGTCGTCCAGTACGTCGGCCAGGTCGGCGTAGATGGCGTGGACGAGGGTGGCCCGGTCCCCGAAGGGCGCGAGGCGCTCCCCGGAGAGGCGCAGGGCCTCCTTGTCGCGGTCGAGGCCGATGAGGTGGGCCTCGGGGAACCGGGTGAGCAGGGCCTCGCTGTGGCCGCCGAGGCCGAGGGTGCAGTCGACGACGACGGCCCCGGGCCTCTCCAGTGCCGGGGCCAACAGGTCCAGGCACCGCTGGAGCATCACCGGGACATGTCGGGACTCGCTAGTCAAAGCGCCCTCTCAGATAACGGCGCGGCAGGCATACGCCGCGCCGCGCACGCGGAGTCTTACCAAAGGGCCGGGCGGCCGGTCAGGGCCGGGCTCCGGCCGGTTCGCGTCACTTTAGTGCAACGGTCGCCGCGGTCAACGAACCGCCCCGCGCGCCGTGCGGCCCTCTCCCACCGAACCGGCAAATGCCGTGAATCACCCCGATGGGCCCCCGGTGCTCACTCCTGTGGGTTAGCTCACAACAGGAAGTAGTGACCTTCTTTGTCCACCCTCACTCAATGCCTGAACCGGCTGTGACCACTAACGTCGTATCCATGACGACTTCCGCTCCCGTCCCCGCCGTGCCCGCCGTGGCCCCCCTCCGGGACTCCGCCGGCCGCTCCGTCACCGACCGGCTGGTGGAGTCGAACCGCGCCTACGCCGCAAGGTTCGCCGACCCCGGCATGGACGCCCGCCCCGTCCTCCACGTGGCCGTCGTGGCCTGTATGGACGCCCGCCTCGACCTGCACGCCGCCCTCGGCCTGGAGCTCGGCGACTGTCACACGATCCGCAACGCCGGCGGCGTGGTCACCGACGACACCATCCGCTCGCTCACCATCAGCCAGCGGGCGCTCGGCACCCGCGCGGTCATACTCATCCACCACACCGGGTGCGGTCTCGAAAGCCTGACCGAGGACTTCCGGCACGAACTGGAGGACGAGGTCGGCCAGCGCCCCGCCTGGGCCGTCGAGGCCTTCCGCGACGTGGACCAGGACGTCCGCCAGTCCATGCAGCGGGTCCGGACCAACCCCTTCCTGCCCCACAAGGACGATGTGCGAGGCTTCGTCTTCGACGTGCACACCGGCCTCCTGCGGGAGATCGATCCCACCTCGTGAGTGACACAGGGCCGTAGCGCCGTCAAGAATGCGGGGAGACGTCACCCGGAAGACCTCCGGGCCGGCGTCCGCACTCTTGATTTCTGAGGTGTTTCGGGGTGGGCCGAGCACGCGCCATGGGGCGCCGGCCCTGGGAAAGGGTCGAGGAGAACCAGGTGACCACGTATGACGACCGAGCGAGCCTCGCGGATCTGACGAGCACGGCGCAGCGGGTGCGGGATTCGATCGAGAGCGTGATCGAGGGCAAGCCCGAAGTGGTCCGCCTCGCACTGACCGTGCTGCTCGCCGAGGGTCACCTGCTCATCGAGGACGTCCCCGGCGTGGGCAAGACCATGCTGGCCAAGGCGCTCGCCAAGTCCATCGACTGCTCGGTGCAGCGCATCCAGTTCACCCCGGACCTGCTGCCCTCCGACATCACCGGCGTCAGCATCTACGACCAGCAGCGCCGCGAGTTCGAGTTCAAGCCGGGCGCGATCTTCGCGCAGATCGTCATCGGCGACGAGATCAACCGGGCCTCCCCCAAGACCCAGTCCGCGCTCCTGGAGTCGATGGAGGAGCGCCAGGTCACCATCGACGGCACCACGTACACGCTGCCGACCCCGTTCATGGTGGTCGCCACCCAGAACCCGGTGGAGATGGAGGGCACGTACCCCCTCCCCGAGGCCCAGCGCGACCGGTTCATGGCACGCGTCTCCGTCGGCTACCCCAGCCCCGAGGCCGAACTGCGGATGCTGGACGTGCACGGCGGACTCTCCCCGCTCGACGATCTGACGGCCGTCGCGCACGCCCACGACATGGTCAAGCTCATCGAGGCCGTCCGCGAGGTGTACGTGGCCGGGCCCGTCCGCGGCTACGTCGTCGACCTGGTCTCCGCCACCCGCAGCCACCCGGACCTGCGCCTGGGCGCCTCGCCCCGCGCCACCCTGCACCTGCTGCGCGCCGTGAAGGCCTCCGCCGCCCTGTCCGGCCGGGACTACGTCCTGCCCGACGACGTCCAGGCGCTGGCGGGCCCGGTCCTCGCGCACCGGCTGCTGCCCACCGCGCAGGCCCAGCTGAGCCGGCGCACCGCCGAGCAGGTCGTCGCCGACATCCTCCAGCGCACCCCCGTACCGGCCGCGCACGCGCGCGGCGAGATCCCGCCCGGCGCGGGCATCCGGGGCTTCTGATGAGCGCCGGCGCCCCGTACGGCGGCGGCCGGGGCCCGGAGGAAGGCGGCGGGCTGCGCGCCTCGCTGGCCGGGCTGACCACACGGGGCAGGTCCTTCCTGGCCGCCGGGGTCGCCGCCGCGCTGTGCGCGTACCTCCTGGGCCAGTCCGAGCTGCTCCGGGTCGGACTGCTGCTCGCGGTGCTCCCGCTGATCTGCGTCCTCGCCCTGCACCGCACCCGTTACCGGGTCTCCGGCAGCCGCCGGCTGACCCCGATGCGGGTGCCCGCCGGCGCCGAGGCCCGGGTCCAGCTGCGCCTCGACAACACCTCCCGGATGCCGACCGGCCTGCTGATGCTCCAGGACCGGGTGCCCTACGTGCTCGGGCCCCGGCCCCGCTTCGTCCTGGACCGGGTGGAGCCGGGCGGCCACCGCGAGGTGTCCTACCGGGTCCGCTCCGACCTGCGCGGCCGCTACCCGCTCGGCCCCCTCCAGCTGCGGCTGTCCGACCCCTTCGGGCTGGTCGAGCTGACCCGCTCCTTCTCCGCCTACGACACCCTCACGGTCATCCCGCGCACCGAAGCGCTGCCCGCGGTCCGCCTCACCGGCGAGTCCTCGGGCTACGGCGACGGCAGCCGGCGCTCGCTGGCCCTGGCCGGCGAGGACGACGTGATCCCGCGCGGCTACCGGCGCGGCGACGACCTGCGCCGGGTGCACTGGCGCTCCACCGCCCGCTACGGGGAGCTGATGGTGCGCCGCGAGGAGCAGCCGCAGCGCAGCCGGGCCACCGTGCTGCTGGACACCCGACGCCTGGCCTACGAGGGCGCCGGCCCCGACTCCGCCTTCGAGTGGGCCGTCTCCGGCGCGGCGTCGGCGCTCGTGCACCTGCTGGAGCAGGGCTACGCCGTGCGGCTGCTGACCGACACCGGGGACTGCGTACCCCGCGAGGGCGGCGGATTCACCTCCGGCGGCCAGGAGTCCGCGGAGGCCGCCGGCCTGATGATGGACACCCTCGCGGTGGTCGGCCACTCCGACGGGGCCGGTCTCTCCCGGGCCTACGACGCGGTCCGGGGCAGTGGCACCGGCGGTGGCGGTGGCTTCGGCGGAGCCGGGGGCGACGGGCTCCTCATCGCCTTCTTCGGAGACCTGGACGACGTACAGACGGAAATGGCGGCCAAGATGTGCCGGCGCGGCGGAGGGGCCGTGGCGTTCGTACTGGACTCCGCGGACTGGACCGGCGGGCCGCCGGGGCTCTCGGAGCTGATGTCGCAGGGGCTGCCTCCGCTGGCGGAGCGCCTCGGCCGGCTGCGCGACGCGGGCTGGACGGCGGTGGCCGCCCCGCCCGGGGCTGCCTTCGGGGAACTGTGGCGGCTGGCCGGGAACGCGCGGAGCGGCGCCGGTTCGGCGGGGGGCTGGGGATGAGCGGGCGGGCGAGACTGACGGTCTTCGCGGCACTGGCGACGCTGTTCACTGCGTGGTCGCTGACCCCGCTGGTGCAGTCGGGGAGCTGGCTGCCGGAGGCGGCGCTCCTGCTGGCGGTGCAGAGCGCGGTGGGCGGCGGGGCGCGGCGGGTGCCGCTGGGCCGGTCGCTGACCGTGGGGGCGCAGCTGCTCGTGTCGCTGCTGCTGCTCATGCTGCTGTTCGGCGGGAAGGGCCGGTCCTCGGCCGGCGACGGGGTGCTGTCCTACCTGGTGTCGGACTTCGGCGCGCTGTTCGCCCAGGGCGTCCGGGACGTGAACGAGTTCGCGATCCCGGCTCCGCTGACGGACGGGATCCGGCTGCTGCTGGTGACCGGGGTGCTGCTCATCGGGCTCCTGGTGGACCTGCTGGCGGTGACCCTGCGGATGGCCGCGGCGGCCGGGCTTCCGCTGCTCGCCCTGTACTCGGTGGCGGCGGGCCTCTCGGGCGCGGCCTCCGGTTCCGGCGGCGCCTCGTGGTTCGCGTTCCTGCTGGCGGGCTGCGGCTACCTGTTGCTGCTGCTGTCCGAGGGCCGCGACCGGCTCGCCCAGTGGGGCCGGGTCTTCGGCGCGGCCCCGCGCGGGCGGGCGTCGGGCGGGGCCGCGGGCGGCTTCTCCGGCGGCGGCCAGGCCATGGCCCCGGTGCGCACCGGGCGGCGGATCGGCGCGGTCGCGCTGGGCCTGGCGCTGGCGGTGCCGGCGGTGCTGCCCTCCCTGGGCGGCGGGGTACTGGGCACGGGCGCCGGGGGCGATGGCGACGGGACCGGCATCGGCCCGTCGATCCAGGCGGTGAATCCGCTGGTCTCGCTCCAGAGCAGCCTCAACGCCCAGGACAACCGGGTGGTGCTGAAGTACCGCACCGACAACCCGCAGCTGAGCGAGCAGTACCTGCGGATACTGGCGCTCGACGAGTTCAACGGCGTCAAGTGGGAGGCCTCCGGGCGGCCCCTGACGGACGTCCCGGAGCGGCTGCCGAACCCGCCCGGGGTGAGCGGCGACGTCCTCGTCGGCGCGGCCGAGGTGCGGACCAGCATCTCTTCGGCGCAGACGTACGCGCAGCGCTATCTGCCGATGCCGTATCCGGCGATGCAGGTGGACATCGGCGGGAAGTGGCGGTTCGAGCCGGTCGGGCGGACGCTCGTCGGGGACCAGCTGGGCAAGGACAAGTTCCAGAACGCCCAGGGCGCGCAGTACACCGTACGGAGCCTGCTGCTGAAGCCGACGGCGGAGCAGCTCCAGAAGGCGCCGGCGCCGAACCCGGCGATCGCGGGCGAGTACACGAAGGTGCCGGACAACCTGCCGGCGGTGGTGGCCGAGACGGCCCGGCAGGTCACGAAGGGCGCGAAGGACGACTACTCGCGCGCGGTGAGGCTCCAGGACTACTTCGCGGTGAGCGGCGGGTTCCGCTACGACACGAAGGTGTCTTCCGGTACGGGTTCGCAGGCCATCGTGAAGTTCCTCGCCGACAAGGAGGGCTTCTGCGTCCACTTCGCCTTCTCGATGGCTTCGATGGCGCGCACGCTGGGGATCCCGGCGCGGGTCGCGGTCGGTTTCACGCCCGGGGAGAAGCAGTCGGACGGCAGCGTCAACGTCTCGATGCGGGACGCGCACGCGTGGCCGGAGCTGTACTTCGAGGGCGTGGGCTGGACCCGCTTCGAGCCGACTCCGCGGTCGGGCATCACGGTGCCGGACTACAGCCGGCCCGAGGCCCCGGACTCCCAGCCGACGGCTCCGACGGCGGCCCCGTCCGCCGGTTCGGCGGAGCCCTCGGCCGGGCCCACGAAGTCGGACGACTGCCCGCCGGCCCAGAAGAAGCTGGGCGAGTGCGGGGTGGCCGCGCCGAAGCCGGGCGCGGGCTCGGGGGGCGGCGGCGTGTCCGTCTCCGCCGTCCTGGCCTGGACGGCCGGCGGCCTGGCCCTGCTGGCCCTGCCCTTCCTCCCGTTCCTGTGGCGCGGGCGGCTGCGGTCGCGGCGGCTGGACTCGGGCGAGGTCCTGTCCGCGTGGCGGGAGCTGGGCGACTCGGCGTGGGACGTCGGGATCGACCCGGACGAGGCGCTGTCCCCGCGGGGTGCGGCGGACCGGGTGGTGACGCTGGGCCGGCTGGATCCGGAGGCGGCGGACGCGGTGCGGCGGGTGTCGGCGGCGGTGGAGCGCGCGCTGTACGCCCCGCCGGGCGCGGAGCCCTCGTACGAGGGCCTGGCCGGCGACGTCCTCCTGGCCCGGACCGCCCTTCTGGCCGGGGTCTCCCGCGCCACCCGGCTGCGGGCCCTGTTCCTGCCCCGCTCGTCGGCCCGGCTCCGCTGGGCGGCGGCGGCCCGTCGCGCGGCCCTGGCCTCCAGGGTCTCGGCGGCGCTGTCCCGGGTCCGGGTCCGCATCCCGCTGCGGGGGCGCGGCTAGGGCCTCAGGCCCTGGAGACACGGGAAAACGGCCGGCGCCGGGGCTCGATCCTGTCTCTTATACACATCAGACGCAGCCGACGAAAAGAGAGGTGTAGATCTCGGTGGTCGCCGAATCATAAAAAAAAAATATTTTAAGAACAAATACGACAAAAAAATTGGTTGATGGGATGAGGGGTGGGGGGAGCTGGTTCGGTTTGTGTTTTATTGTTAGTTGTGT
>NZ_JBHYVM010000010.1:31706-32152 GCF_042750105.1 Streptomyces sp. NPDC059443
GCGGTGGCCCGCCCCTCGACGCCGCTCTGGGAGCGCCGGCGCGGTCTCCGCCCCCTCCCCCCGCCGCCGGCCCCGGCGCCGGCCGTCTTGTGTCCCCCCGGCCAGAGAGACCCGGTCCCCACCTGCCGCCCCGTGTCGGCGGTGCGGGCCGGGTCCCTGTCCGTTGCCCCCAGTCTGGCGTCCGCGCAGGTCTGGGCCAATCCGCGCAGATACTCATTTCCGCGTCTAGGTACGGATACTCAGGCGCCCCACCAGTTCTACGCGGACCCACCGCCCCCGCGGCACCGCCGATCGGGGGTCACCCGTCCGGCCCGCGGGTCGCGGTCGCGGGCCGCGGTCCGGACGCCCCGGGCCGCGGGTTGCCCGGGGCCCGCCCCGCCGGCCCCCCCCCCGCGGCGGGGGGCCGGCGGGCCCGCCCCGGGGGGGGGGGGTGGTCTGGCGGTCCA
>NZ_JBHYVM010000010.1:32162-43693 GCF_042750105.1 Streptomyces sp. NPDC059443
CCGCGCCGCGCCCGGCGCGGGGGGCCGCGGCCGCCGGGGGGGGGGGGCGCGGCGGGCGCCGCCCCCCCCGCGCGCGGCCCCCCCCCCCCGCCCCCCCCCCCCCCCCGGCCCCGCAGCAGCAGCGACAGCGCCGAGTGCACGTCGTCCAGCGACCGTTCGCTCTGGAAGGACTGCCAGTCCAGCGCCGCCACCAGCACCATCCCCACCAGCGCGGCGGCGGTCAGCGGCACGTCGATCTCCGCGCTCAGCTCGCCCCGCTCCACGCCCTCCCGCAGCACCGTCTCGACGACGGCGACCGCCTCGCGCCGGACGACCATCAGGGTGGACTGCCAGGTCCGGTTGGTCCGCCACAGCTCGGCCACGTAGAGCTGGGTGAAGGCCGGGTAGCGGTCGATGAACACCAGACCGGCCCGGATCATCTCGTCGAGCGCCTCGACCCGGGTCCCGCCCCGCGCCTCGGTGGACTCCGCCGCCGTCCGCAGGGACTCGGTGAGCAGCCCGACCCCGTGCCTCAGCAGTTCCTCGAAGAGGTCGTTCTTGCTGGCGAAGTTGTAGTAGACGGTGCCCTTCGCGACGCCCGCCCGCTCCGCGATCTCGTCGACGGTGGTCGCGGAGAAGCCCTGCTCCGCGATGAGGGTCACGGCCGCTTCGTAGAGCTTCTGCCGTGTGGCCTGGCGGCGGCCGCCGCCCCCGGCCGTACCGGTGCTGCTGCTTTCCATGGCGCTGATTCTCACAGGTCAACCCGTCCCCACTGGTTACAGGCTCAGTTCCGGATGGAGACGGTCCATCGTCCACACCTGCTTGCCGCGTGCGGCGAGCGCGGTGAGGGCGAGGGCGCCCGCGGTGAAGGCGACGAGAACGGCGCAGCCCTGCCAGACCGGGGCGAGGTCGCCGCCGGTGATCAGGCGGCGCAGGCTCTCCACGATGTACGACATCGGCAGGTAGGGGTGGATGGCGTTGAAGAACCCGGGGCTGGTCTGGACGGGGTAGGTGCCGCCCGCCGAGGTCAGCTGGAGCATCAGGAAGGCGAGGACCAGGATGCGCCCGGCGGCCCCGAACTTGGCGTTGAGCCACTGGACGATCGCGGCGAAGCAGCCGGTGACCAGCATCAGGAAGGCGATGGTGAGCGCCGGCCGGGCCATCTGGAGGCCGAGGCCCCAGTGGAGTACGGACATCAGCGCGGCCACCTGCGCCGTGCCGAGCCCGGCCACGGGCAGCCAGCCGGCGAAGGCGATCCGCCAGGGCGAGGCGCCGGCGGCCAGGGCCCGCCGGTTCAGCGGGGCGATCAGCATGTAGGCGACCATCGCGCCGACCCAGAGGGAGAGCGGGATGAAGTAGGGGGCGAAGCCCGTGCCGTAGTTGGGCGCCTTGTGCAGGGACTGGTTGGCGAGCTGCACCGGGTCGGCCATGACCTGGGTGCGGGCGTCGCGCTGCTGCTGGTCGTAGTCGGGGATCTTGCCCGCGCCGTCGTGCAGGCCGCCGGCGAGTTCGCCGTTGCCGTCCACGAGCTTGACCAGGCCGCCGTCGAGGCTGTGCGCGCCGTCGCCGAGCTTGCCGACGCCTTCGCCGATGGCGCCGGAGCCGTCGGTGGCGGTGCCGATGCCGGTGTGCAGCTTGGCCATGCCGGTGGCGACCTTGTGGGCGCCTTCGTTGAGGGCGTTCACCTGGGTGACCGCCGCGTCGAGGTCCGCGGAGAGGCCGGGGGCCTTGGTGGCGAGCAGGCGGGCCTCCCGCTCCAGGTCTGCCAGCTGCGTGTGGAGCTTGCCGAGGTCGCCGTTCGAGTCCTTGACGAGGGTGTTGACGTCGCCCGCGAGTTCGGCGCCCTGGGCGGCGTCCTCCTTGAGCCTCTTCAGCTGCGGGCAGGTCGCGGGCACCGGCTGGGTGCCGGCGGTGCAGGTCTTCGCGTAGACGTCGGCGGCGCCGGTGGAGACGCGCTGGGTGACGGTGGCGGCGGCCGGAGCCGCCTTGGCGAAGTCTCCGAGGTGCTTGTCGACGACCTGGGCGGTGTCGGCGACGAGTTCGGCGCTGTCCGCGAGCTGCTTGGGGTCCTTGAGGAAGGGGCGGGCCTTGTCGGCGGTGCCGCCCACCTTGTCGGCGAGCCGCTGGGTGCCCGCCGCGAGGTCCTTGGTCCCGGTCTCCAGCTGTCCGGCGGCGCCGTTCAGCTTCTTCAGGCCCCCGGTGAGCTCGCCGTTCTTCTCCTTGGCCGTGTCCAGGCCGTCGGCGAGGTCCTTCGCTCCCTGCTGGGCCTTGCCGGCTCCGTCGGTGAGCTTGTCGGCGCCGTCGGCGGCTTCGGCGGTCTTGTCGTGGAGGTCGGAGAAGCTGACGAAGATCTTGTCGAGGAATCCGCGGGAGGCGTTGGTGGACGCCGCGGAGCGGACCTCGGAGAAGACGGTGCGCGAGATCGAACCGACGATGTAGTTGTTCGCGTCGTTGGTGCGGACCTGGAGGGCTCCGGTGGCGGGGTCCGCGCCGGAGCTGGAAGCGATCTTCGAGCTGAAGTCGGCGGGCATGGTGAGGGAGAGGTAGTACGTACCGTTCTCCAGGCCCTTGGCCGCCTCGTCGGCGCTCACTTCGCGCCAGTCGAAGGTCTTGCTGGCGTGCAGCTTGCGGGTGATCTCGCCACCGGCGTCGATGCGCTTGCCGTCCACGGTGGCGCCCTGGTCGGAGTTGACGAGGGCGACGGGCACCTTGTCGAGGCGGCTGTACGGGTCCCAGAAGGACCACAGGTACAGGGCTCCGTAGAGCAGCGGCAGCAGGAGCAGCGCGACGAGTGCGGCCCGGGGCAGCTTCCCCCGCCCGAACCGCTTCAGCTCAAGCGCGGCCAGCTTCGGCGAGCGCATCGTCGTCCCCCTTCGTGTCGGTCTTCTCGTCGGTCTTCGCGTCGGTCTTCGCGTCGGTGCCTGCGGGGGCACCCCAAGTGATCTTGGAATCCGTGGGCCTGGGCAGGGCCGCCCGTTCCTCGGCGGGCCCCGCGGCCGGGGCCTCGGCGACGGTCCGCAGGATCACCGCGTCGGCCGGAGCCTGACTGCACACCGCGAGGACGGTGGTGCCGCGGGCGGCGATCGAGCGGAGCAGCTCCCAGGCTTCGGCGCGCTCGGCGTCCGAGAGCTTGAGGTCGAGGTCGTCCAGGGCCAGCAGGCGCGGCGCGCCGAGCAGGGCGATGGCCACCGACAGCCGTACGGATTCCAGCCGCTCCAGATCGCGCACGGAGGTGCGCGGCCCCTTGGGCAGGGTCGCGAGGTCCAGTCCGACGGCGGCCAGCGCGGCTTCGATCCGGGCCGCGGTGGAGGTGCGGCGCTCGCCGCGCGGGCGGAGCAGGGCGCGCAGGGGGCCGTCGTAGCGGCGCTGGAGCAGGGCGCCCTCGCGCAGCTGCTCGGCGACGGTGAGGGCCTGGTCGAGGTCGGTGATCCCGGGTACCGGGCCGAGGGCGGCGATGCGGCGGACCGCGGCCATCTTCTTCGGCAGCCGGTGGCGGCCGATCTCGGCGTGTCCCTCGGTGGGCTTCATCCGGCCGGTGAGCGCGAGGAGCAGGCAGGTCCGCCCGCTGCCGGAGGGGCCTTCGACCGCGATGAGCGAGCCGGGCGCCGCGTCGATCCCGACGCCCCGGAACACCCAGCCGCGAGGGCCCTTGAGTCCGAAGTCCTCGGCTTTGACGGCCGCTCCGTGCGGGCTGTCCACGCCGTCCCCCTTCTTTTGAACTGACCAGTCAGTTCAAAAACTAGCATCTCCATCGGCACGGGGTGCGCGGCGGGGGGCAGTTGAACGCCGCGGTTGAACGCCCACATGAAGGTCCACACCGCCGGCCGGAGGCAAAACCGCAGGTCAGAGCGATTGTCAGTGGGGGCCGTCACGATGGGGGGACGCAACGACATGGAGCACCGCACGACGCAACGACAGGAGGTTCGTCATGGCCACACCGTCCCCGTCCCCGTCCCCTGTTGCCGACCCCATCCCCCGGAAGCCGGCGCCGCCTTCCCCCGCCGCGGTACCGCGGGGAGACCCGGCCGCCGCCCTCGCGCTGCTCGCCAAGGCCCGCTCGGGCCTGGTCGAAGCCGCCCGGCTGCCCCGGGCCAACGAGCGGTACGCCACCGCCCATCTCGCCGCGCTGCGCGCCGCCGCTGCCGTGCTCGCCGCGCGCGGACGGCCCGAGCCGGTGAATCCGCGGCGCAGGCCCCGGATCCGCAGCGCGTGGGAGGTGCTTCCGGAGATAGCGCCCGAACTGACCGAGTGGAGCGCGCTCTTCGCCTCCGGCGCGGCCCGCCGGGCCCGGGCCGAGGCCGGGATAGCGGGCGCGGCCACCGGCCGGGACGCGGACGATCTGGTGCGTGCCGTGGCGATGTTCCTGCGCCTGGTGGAGCGGATGCTCCCGCTCCGGCGACCCTCCCCGAACGGCCCGCCCCAGCAGCTGCCGCAGCCCCGCCTGGAGCGTCCGGACGCGGGATGACCTGCCCGGCAGCCGGAGGCAATAGGGTGGGCACGGACCGCTCGCCCTCCCCCGGCTACCGCCGGGAGGTGCCCCTACGCCGAGGAGCCATCAGCCGTGTCGGACACTTCCCGCCCCCGCGCCTCCCTCCGCACCGCCGTGGTGTGGGAGGTCCTCAAGGAGGCTCTCGACCGCCGGGTGAAGGCGACCGGGCGGGACGTGCTGGACGTGCTGGACACCGGCGGCGGCACCGGCAACTTCGCCGTCCCGGTGGCCCGCCTCGGCCACCGGGTCACCGTGGTCGACCCCAGCCCGAACGCGCTGTTCGGGCTGGAGCGCCGGGTCGCCGAAGCCGGCGTGGCCGACCTGGTCCGCGGTGTGCAGGGCGACGCCCAGGGCCTGCTCGACGTCGTCGAGCGCGACTCCTACGACGTGGTGGTCTGCCACGGCGTGCTGGAGTACGTGGACGACCCGGCCGAGGGCGTGGCCAACGCGGTGGCGGCCCTGCGCTCCGGCGGCATCCTCAGCCTGCTCGGCGCCGGGCTCGGCGGGGCCGTCCTGGCCCGCGCCCTGGCCGGGCACTTCACGGAGGCCCGTACCGCCCTCGACGACCCGGCCGGCCGCTGGGGCTCGGGCGACCCGGTGCCGCGCCGCTTCACCGCCGAGCAGCTCGCCGCGCTGGTCGGCGACGCCGGCCTGACGGTCGGCTCGGTGCACGGCGTACGGGTCTTCACCGACCTGGTCCCGGGCGTCCTGGTGGACACCGAACCGGGTGCGGTCGAGGCCCTCCTCCGTCTGGAGGAAGCCGCCGCCGAGCTGCCCGCCTTCCACGCGATCGCCACGCAGCTGCACGTCCTCGGCGAGAAGCCCGCCTGATCTGCGAATCTTCCGGGCACGCAGTGCGGCACTCACCCTCCGAACCGGCGATGTGACCCGTATGATCGGGGTCAGTGACCGGCATGCCGAGCGGACCTCTGGGGAATAACGCCCTCAGAGCCGCTCGCAGGGCGGTACGGCTTTGCGCAACGCATGCTTGAGACAGGGCTGAGCTTCCCCCGAACAGTGCTTTTTTCGGGCAGTGTTTTTTTAGGCAGTGTTTTTTAGAACGCGGCGTAGAGGGCGGGTATCACGGGGGCGGTTCCCCGCCTATCCTGAAGGGGACCCCTGGTCGCTGCCCCCCGCGACCGACGGATGAGGAGGACTCCCGTGCCGCTCTCGGAGCACGAGCAGCGAATGCTCGAGCAGATGGAGCGAGCGCTGTACGCCGAAGATCCCAAATTCGCTACAGCGCTTGAGGGAAGCGGACTGCGCACGTACACCCGGCGACGGGTTTACCAGGCAGTCGCAGGCATCGTGGTGGGTGTCGCGCTCCTTATGACCGGTGTGATCGTGCCGAACGTGCTTTGGGTCAGCGTGGTGGGATTCCTCGTCATGCTGGGCTGCACGGTTCTCGTGGTCACCGGTTGGCGCAAGGCACCCAAGCCTGGTGAGCAGCCCGTCTCCGGTAGTGCAGGCGGTTCGGCCCAGGGCCAGAACCGGCAGCGTCGGTCGATGATGACCCGTATCGAGGACCGGTGGCAGCGCCGCCGTGACGATCAGGGGCAGTGAGCCCCGAAAACGTGGGTGAGGGGACGGGTGCCGGAAGGCGTCCGTCCCCTCGCTGGTCCATGATGAGCCGATGAGTGTGCTCCCCCTGGTCTTCACCAGCGGCTGGGCCAGCGGGATCAACGCGTACGCCGTGGTCCTCCTGCTCGGCATCTTCGGCGCGACCGGCCTGACCGACGAGGTCCCCGCCTCCCTGCAACGCACCGACGTGCTGATCGTCGCCGCGGTGCTGTTCCTCTGCGAGGCCGTGGCCGACAAGATCCCGTACGTGGACTCGATCTGGGACACCGTGCACACCGTGATCCGCCCGGTGTCCGGAGCGGTGGTCGGCGCGCTGCTGGCCGGGCAGAGCGGTTCGCTCTCCGACATCGCCGCCGGCGCGGTCGGCGGTTCCACCGCGCTGGCCAGCCATTTCGTCAAGGCCGGCACACGGATGGCGATCAACACCTCGCCCGAACCGTTCAGCAACATCGTCATGAGCACCGCCGAGGACCTCGGCGTGGGCGGCATCGTCACCTTCGCGATGTTCAACCCGCAGGCCGCCGCGGTCATCTGCGCCGTCCTGCTGATCATCGGGCTCGCCCTGCTGGTCTACCTCTGGGCCAAGATCCGCCGCTTCCGGCGGCGCCGCGCCCAGCGCCGCGAGGAGAAGAGACTCGCCTCCGAAGTGGCCCGGGTCGCTCGATAGGCTCGGCGGCATGGCAAGAATTGCGGTGACCGGCTCCGGGATGGGCGCGATGGCGACGGCGGCCCGGCTGGCCGTGGCGGGGCACCGGGTGACGGTGTACGAGCGCGCGGCGACCTACGGAGGCGCCGTCGGACGGTACGAGCGGGACGGTTTCGCCTTCGACACCGGCCCGGGGCTGCTGCACCTGCCCGCCGTCTACCGCGACCTGTTCGTCAAGACCGGCAAGCGCCCCCTGGAGGAGTGCGCCGAGCTGGTCCAGGTCGACCCGGCCGTCCGCCACCTCCTGGAGGACGGCCGTACGGTCACCCTCCCCGGCGCCTCGCACGGCGGCGCCGCCGCCGTCCTCGACGAGGCCTTCGGGCCGGGCGCCGGGGACCGCTGGAGCGCGGTCCTGGGCCGCGCCCGGGACGCCTGGGACGCCACCCGCCGCCCCCTGCTGGAGGAGCCGCTGCGCCCCGACTGGCAGGTCCTGGGCCGCGACCCGTACCCCGCGCTGCGCGGCAGCGGTCTGCTGCGCCGCCGCCCGCCGACCCTGGCCGAGGTCGCCGCTCGCGAGCTCGGCGGCGACGGGCTGGGCGGGCTGCTCACCGCGCGCGTGGGCTCGTACGGGATCGATCCGGCGACCGCGCCCGCCTCGGCGGCGGTGCTGCCCTACATGGAGCAGACCTTCGGCAGCTGGTACGTGCGCGGCGGGATCCGGGAGCTGGCCACCGCCGTGTACGAGCGGTGCCTGGAGCGGAAGGTCGACTTCGAGTTCGGCGCCGAGGTCCGGGAGGTCCTGGTCCGCGAGGGCCGGGCGGCCGGGCTGCTGCTGGCCGACGGATCCACGGCGGAGGCCGACCACGTGGTCTGCGGGGTGGACCCGCGGCTGCTGGGCGTGGAGTCCGCGCCGGGGGCCGTCCCGGCCCGGGGCGCCGGGGTGGCGAGCCGGTACACGCTGTTCCTCGCCCTGCGCGGGCCCCGACCCGACGATGCCGTGCACCGGACCCTGGTCCACTCCCCCGGCGCGCTGGTGACCGTACTGCGCCCCGACGATCCCGCCACCCGGCCGGACGCGGACCACGAGGCCGTCACCGTGAGCGCGGTGTGCCCGCCGGGGGCCGCTCCGGACCCGCGGGAGCTGCTGGACCTGGCCGCGCGGGCGGTCCCGGGCCTGCGCGAGCGGCTGCTGTGGCAGCGGGCGCAGAGCCCGGCCGACGTGGAGGCGGCCACGGGCGCCGCGGGCGGCTCCGTACCCCCGCCGGCCCTCGCGGGAGCCGGCGGCCGCGGGCTCTACCCCGCCAACTCGGCGGCGCTGCCCGGCCTGTACCTCGCGGGCGGCTGGGCGCACCCCGGCGGCGGGCTGGCGCACGCCGGGATGACGGGGGCGCTGGTGGCCGGACTGATCGTGGAGGGCGCGGAGTTCCGCGGCTCGCGGTGAGAGGGGTCCCGACCCGGCGTCAGTAGCGGTACTGGTCGTACTCGCCCGTGCCCTGGTACGGGTACTGCGGCTGCTGCTCCTCCGCCGGGTACGGCTGGGCGGCCGCCCCGTCGGTGGACCGCTGCTGCGGGACCCAGACCCCGCCGGGCGGGGTGTCCATGGAGTACTGCTGCTGCGCGGCCGCGTACGGGTCGGGGGTGTAGTCCGGGTAGGCGGTGTAGCCGCCGGGCTGGGGGTACTCGTACGGCTGCTGCGGGGCCACGGCGCCGCCGGTGCCGATGTACGGGTCCGAGTAGGCGGCGTAGACCTGCGGCTCGCCGGGGGCCGGGTAGCCGGTGGTGTAGTCGTAACCGCCCTGGCCCTGCGGGTCGTAGTACGCCGCGTACTGGTGGGCGTCCTGCTCGGGCGTGTTGAACGGGGAGGCGAAGGAGGCGGTCTCGAAGCTCTGGATCCCGTACGAACCGGTCTCCTCGGGCACGGGCTGCGCGGCGTAGAACTGCTGCTGGTCCTGCGTGTGCTGCTGCGTGTGCTGCTGCTCGTCCTCGGGCCGGGCTCCGGAAGCGGCTGCGGCCATGGTCGCGTCGAACTCGCCGGAATCCCCGGCGTCCGCGTCCGCTTCGGCGTCGAACCCGGACCCGGACTCGGGCCCGTATTCCAGGGCCGTCACCCGGAGCGCCGGCTCCGGGCGCGCTCCGCCGGCCGCGCGGCGGCGCCGGTTGGCCTGCGGGGCGGGCGCCTTGCCCCGGCGCAGCGCCCAGCCGGCCACGAAGCCCTTGCGGAAGGAAAGGGTCACCAAGGTCTGGCCGACCGCGAACGCGCCCGCACCGGCGGCGATGACGAGCACCGACGGCAGTGCGACGCCCGCGACCACGCCGAGGAAGCCCGCGAAGGCGAGCAGGCGCCAGCGGAGCCGGGCCTTGTACTGCATCAGGACCTCGGCAAGCAGCCACAACGCGACGAAACCGAACGCGATGTAGAGGACCGTCATTCCCATGCATGGCCCCTCTCGGTACGGACGACCGCCCAGGAAGCGGGGGCCGGCCGATCAGGCCCGCTGGTGCAGACCCAGGTTCTCGTAGATTTCGAGAGTCGCCGTGGAATTGTTCAGCGTGATGAAGTGCAGCCCCGGGACACCCTCGGACAGCAGCCGCGCGCAGAACTCCGTGGCGAACTCGATGCCAATGGAGCGTACAGCGGCCGGATCGTCCTTGACGGCGAGCATGCGCTCTTTCACAGCCGCGGGGAAGACTGCGTTGGTGAGTTGGGGCAGCCGGTCGAACTGCTTGATGCCCACAACAGGCATGCACTCGGGGATGATCGGGGTTTCGCAGCCCGCCTTCTCGACGCTGTCGCGCAGCCGCAGATAGTGCTCCGGATCGAAGAACATCTGGGTGATCGCATAGTCGGCGCCCGCGCGGCACTTGTCCACGAAGTGCCGGATGTCCGTGTCCCAGTCCTCCGAGCGCGGGTGCATCTCGGGGAAGGCCGCGACGCCGACGCAGAAGTCTCCGGACTCCTTGAGCAGCCGGACCAGGTCGGCCGCGTAGTGCACGCCCTCGGGGTGCGCGACCCACTCGCCCATCGGGTCGCCCGGCGGGTCCCCGCGCAGGGCGAGCATGTTGCGGATGCCGGCGTCGGCGAACTGGCCGATCACGTTGCGCAGCTCGGCGATCGAGTGGTCGACCGCGGTGAGGTGCGCGACGGGGGTCAGCGTGGTGTCCGCGGCGATCTGCTCGGTCGCCCGGACGGTGCCGCCGCGGGTGGAGCCGCCGGCTCCGTAGGTCACGGAGACGAAGCTCGGGGCCACCGCCTCGATGCGGCGCAGCGCGTTCCAGAGGTTGCGCTCGCCCTTCTCGCTCTTGGGAGCCCAGAACTCGAAGGAGTACGAGCGCCCGGACGCGATGAGGTCTCGGACCGTGTGTGCACGGTCCGACCAGGTGGAAGCGGTACCAGAGGCCATACGGGGAGGTTAGACGGGGTCTCGTGGACACCGAAGCGCCGTCCATCTTTTGGACACGTTTTTGGACACTTACCCGCGGGCCCGGACCCGCTTGGCCAGGTCGGCGGCTGCCGCGCCGGGGTCGGAGGCCTCGGTGAGGGCCCGTACGACCACGACACGGGTGGCGCCTGCGTCCAGCACCTCGTCCAGATTCGTCGCGTCGATCCCGCCGATGGCGAACCACGGCCGGTCCTGCGCGAGCGAGGCCGCGTGGCGGACGAGGCCGAGGCCGGGGGCGTGGCGGCCGGGCTTGGTGGGGGTGGGCCAGCAGGGGCCGGTGCAGAAGTAGTCGACGCCGGGCTCGGCGGCGGCCGCGTCCACCTCGGCCTCGGAGTGGCAGGAGCGTCCGATCAGGACCTCCTGCCCGAGGATGGCGCGGGCGGCGGGCACCGGGATGTCGCCCTGGCCGAGGTGGAGCACGTCGGAGCCGATGGCGTGCGCGACGTCGGCGCGGTCGTTCACGGAGAGCAGCTTGCCGTGGCGGCGGACCGCGTCGGCGAAGACCTGG
The DNA here is from genome assembly GCF_042750105.1 of Streptomyces sp. NPDC059443. Lineage (NCBI taxonomy): Bacteria > Bacillati > Actinomycetota > Actinomycetes > Kitasatosporales > Streptomycetaceae > Streptomyces > Streptomyces sp. NPDC059443. The sequence continues at coordinate 42,806 of NZ_JBHYVM010000010.1, forward strand.
AGGTGCTCCAGCTCCTCGCCCGCCTCCATGCCCTTGTCGCGGAGCTGGACGATGTCCACGCCGCCGGCGAGGACGGCGTCGAGGAACTCGGGGAGGTCGCCCTGCCGCTTGCGGGCGTCCGTGCACAGGTAGAGCCGGGCGTCGGACAGCTGGGCGGCGATGGCGGACATGGGTACCCCCGGGGTGGTGTGTCGTACGTACGCGGTGTGCGGGACCGGGGCCGGGGCCCGGGACCCGCACACCGCGGGTGTCATTGCGCTGCGCGTACTGCGCTTGATCAGGTACTGCGGGATCTGATCAGGCACTGCGTTTGATCAGGTACTGCGGGATCGGGTCAGATGGCGAGCGCCTGAGCGCGGCGCTTCACCTCCGTGCCGCGATTCTCGCTCAGCGCCTGCACGGGGGTGCCGGGCAGGGTGTCGTCGGCGGTGAACAGCCACTCCAGGATCTCCGCGTCGGAGAAGCGGTCGTCTCGGAGCACGGTCAGCAGGCCGACCAGACCCTTGACGATCTTGTCCCCGTCGATGAAGGCCGCGGGGACCTGGAGGGAACGGTTCTCGCCGCGGCGCACCGCGAGCAGCTGACCTTCCTTGACCAGCTGGCGAACCTTGGTCACTTCGATGTTGAGCATCTCCGCGATGTCGGGGAGGTACAGCCAGGCGGGGACAAGGGCATCGATCTTTGCGTCAATCTCGGTCACGGGCACAAGCCTGCCATCTCGGACTCACTGCCGGTACCCGGGCGGCCCCGTCCGGGGGCCGCCCCGGCATCCGCCGCCCCCGGGGGGGGGCCCCCCCCCCCCGGGGGCGGGGGGGGGGGCGCGCGGGGGCGCCAGCCCCCAGATCAAAGCGGGCCCACCGCTGTGTCGAGGGGGGGGGCGAGCGCGAG